>JAEUJP010000538.1 GCA_016793725.1 Myxococcaceae bacterium
CCCGCGCCTCTTTCAACATGGTCAACATGTCGGGGCGCGGCGCCTGGGCGCGAATCTCTGACTCGGGCAGCTCGTTTTCGCTGCCGTCGTCCATCTTCAGCACGTAGCGGCGCAGGCCGCGGCCGCCCTCGACCTCTTCGACCACCTTGCCGGTCGCGCCCTTGTGCGTGCGAATCGCCTGGCCCTTGTCGAGCGCGGTCGGCACCAGCGAGCCGCCCTTCGTCGAGACGAGAATCGGGCCGCCTTCGCGGGCGGGGAAGATGACCTGCGCCTTCGCGCCCTCTTCTTCGAGCGTGGCGAGGTGGCCGATGCCCCACTCGGGTTGGAGCGCGTAGCGGACCTTCTGACCGAGAACGAGCTTGACCATGGTTGCGGTCTGCCCACCTAGCGCGCGGCGGGCTTCGCCGCCACAGGAGGTTTCTCTACCGCGAACCATCAGCGGTACGGCACGTGAGCGCGAATCATGCTTGTTGCGTGGGGAGCCCTGATCCAGAGTCGACGCGCACTGACCTGGGAGGGACCATGGCGAAGAAGGCGAAGAAGGCACCGGCGAAGAAGAAGTCAGGCTCGAAGGTGAAGAAGGTCGCGGCCAGGAAGGCGGGCCCGGCGAAGGTGAGCCCGATTCCCCTCGATGCCCCGCAGCTCACCCCGTACTTCTCGGTGAGCGACGCGAAGTCTGCGATCACGTTCTACAAGCAGGTGTTCGGCGCGAGAGAGCGCGGCGAGCCGATGATGGGGCCCGACGGCAAGGTCGGCCACGCCTCGTTGAGAATCGGCAACGCCGTGCTGAACCTGTCAGACATGCAGAGCGGCCCGAACGCGCCGAACGTGGGCCGCAGCTCGGGCGTGATGCTCTATGTGAAAGACATCAACGCCGTCTTCCAGAAGGCCATCTCGCTGGGCGCAAAGCAGCTGGTGCCGGTGATGGACATGTTCTGGGGTGATCGCTGGGGCATGTTCGAAGACCCCTACGGCCAGCTGTGGCAGATCGCGACGCACATCGAAGACGTGAAGCCCGCCGAGCTGCAGAAGCGCGCCATGGCGATGGCCAACCAGCCCCCCCCGCCCAACCCCGACCCAGGTACGCCGCCACCCCCGCCGCCCGACGTGACGACTTCGCACCACACCGCGCAGGCCTGACACCTTGCGACCGGTGTCACGCGCCTGTTATTTCTCGAGCCCGACCACATGACCGAAACCGAACTGAAGACGTCGCTGAAGGCCCTCATCGTCGAGAGCCTTCGTCTCGAAGATGTGAAGCCCGAGTCGATCAAAGACGAAGACCCGCTCTTTTCACCCACCGAAGGCCTCGGCCTCGACAGCCTCAGCGCGCTCGAGCTGCTCTCGGCCATCGAGTACAAGTACAACGTTCGCTTCGAGGGCGACGGCAGCGCGAAAGAGCACTTTCGCAGCGTGGCGACGCTCGCGGCTTACCTGCTGCCGAAGCTGAAGGCCGTCACGGCCGCAGCCTGATCAGGCTCTGTTTCACCGCCCTCAGTCGAGCTGACTCGGGTGCACGCGCACCGCGCACCGCGCACCGCGCACCGCGCACAGCGCACAGCGCACAGCGCACAGCGCACGCGTTGACGTGCGTGCGCTCGAGAGTCGGGGGCGCTGCGCGCCGCATCCGAATCAGGTCAACTGAGCGCGGGTCGCCTACATCAACTTCTGAATGTTGCGCAGCGTGCCGATGGCATCGCGCACGAACGGGTTCTGCTCGTCGAGCACGTAGCCGCCCAGCACCGACGTGATGGCCCTTTTGAACGAGTCGGGCTTCTTGTCGTACATGAAGACGTTCTGCAGCGTGCCGTCGTACCAGGTCTGCACGAACACGCGGAACACGCCGACGGCCTTCTTCATCGCGGGCGTGTACTCATTTTCCCAGTCGACCTTTTCGCCCTTCAGCTGGCGCGAGCAGAGCTTGGCGGCGCGGCTCGACGACTCGAGCGCGAGCGTGACGCCCGAGCTGAAGATGGGGTCGAGAAACTCAGACGCGTTGCCCGTGACGGCCCAGCCCGGCCCGTGAAACCTGCTGACCGCGGCCGACCAGCCCTCGAGCCGGGTCGTCTTCATGACGGGCACGGCCTTCGACAGGCGCCGCTGAATGTTGGGGTCGGCCTTGAGCAGCGAGTGAAACGCCTCGTGGTCGGTCTTGCCGTGCTTCTCGAACAGCGTTCGCTCGGCGACGACGCCGACCGAGGTGCGGCCGTTCGAGAAGGGGATGATCCACGTCCACGCGCCTTCGGGGTGAATCAGGATCCAGATGTCGCCTTCGGCGGGCCCGCTCGGGCGCGCGTCGTTCTCGAAGTGCGAAAACACCGCCATGCGCGGGCCCAGCTGCGACGGGCTCTCGAGGTTCAAGAGCTTCGGCAGCACCCGGCCGTAGCCCGAGCAGTCGATGAGGAACTTCGCCTCGGCCCTGTACTTCGAGCTCGTCTCGAGGTCGGTCACCATCACCTTCGCGCCCGTGCCGTCGGGCGCGAACTCGACCGCGTCGACGCGCTGCTGAAACAGCACCTCGACGCCGTGCTTGCGCGCCTGCGTCGACAGCGTCTGATCGAACTCGGCGCGCGGCACCTGCATCGCCGCCGGCCGCTGGCCCGGGAACATCTCGGCGAAGCAGAACCGCTCGGTCTTGTCGCCACGGAGGAAGAGGGCCGCCGGCTTCGGCATGAAGCGGCGCTCGTTCACCGCCTCGAGCAGCCCCGCCTCTTCGAGAATGTCGTTGCAGCGCGGGAGCAGCGACTCGCCAATCTGAAACCGGGGAAAGGTGCCCGCCTCGAGGCACAACACCTTGTGACCCTGACGGGCGAGAATGGAGCCCGCGACACTGCCGGCAGGGCCGGCTCCGACGACGATGACATCAGCTTTCATAGGGTATGGCCCCCTGTCTAGAACGAGACAGGCACAGACACCATACCGCTAGAACGCGATGCCGATGCCAGCCCGAATCGCGTGGCTGCCGAGCTGGGCGCGCAGGTAGATGGTCTTGCTGATCTGGTACATCGCGCCCACCGCGAACTCGTAATACAGGCCGACCGCCCCATAACCCGCACTGTTGGGGAAGACGGCGATGCCGAGGTTGATGGGCGCCGCGTACACCGCGAGGTTGGGGAGCAGGTAGACCGTGTACCGCGGCGACACGATCGGCACGAAGTAGACCGACGCGTACTGAAACCAGGGGTGCAGGCCGAAGTCGAGGCCGAACTCGAGGTCGAACGAGTCGTTGATCTGCGGCACGAAGCCGTCGTGCACCAGGGGTATGTTGAAGCGCGCGCTGAGCACGAGCGAATACGGCGCACCGAACACCGTCGACGCCCAGTACTGGGGTATGCCGATGCCCCCGAAGAACGACAACATCATCGGGCGCTTCTTGCCCTTGCTCGCGTCGAGCAGCGCGTCGGTCGAACGGAAGGTGCCGCTCGTCGGCGCATCGCCCTCACTCGAAGAGCTCGAGTCGCTCTTGTCGCTCGAGTCTGACGGGGGCGGCGGTGGCGGCGGCGGGGGCGGCGGCGGGTCGTCTTTACCCAGGGCCGTGCCGGCGGTGAGCAGAACAGATGCGACTGCGAGAGTGGTCAGTGCTCGGCGCATAGAGGTCAGCTTTATTACGGGGCCGTCAGCGCGAGTCCACCACGAAATCAATCGTTCGATTTTCGGGGCCACGGCACGAGCATCGAGGTTCGCGCGACGTGGTCGGCGTAGCCGGCGCGGCGCGAGAGCAGGCGGCGCTCCATCAGGGGGATGCTGGCGAACACGAACAGCGCGACCATCGCGAGCGGCCCGAGGGCCGCCCACCACGGCGCTCCGGCCGCCACGCCGAACAGCCACACACCGAACCAGAAACCGATCTCGCCGAAGTAGTTCGGGTGGCGCGAATAGCGCCAGAGCCCGACGTTGCACACCGAGGCGCTGGGCTTCGCGCGAAAGCCGCGCAGCTGCTCGTCGGCGACCGTCTCGATGGCGATGGCGCCGACCGTGACGACCGCGGCGAGCACGTCGAGCGCGCCGAACGGCACGGCGCTCGCGAAGGCGGGGTGGGCGGGCAAGAGTCCGAGAAAGACGACGACGGTGGGGAAGAGGTGCAGGCCGAACGCGCTCGCCCACCAGTAGGCGCCGCCGGTGACCTTGCGAATGTCGGCATAGCGCCAGTCTTCGTCTTCGAACCCCTTCCACCCGCGGGCCCAGTTGAGGGTGAGGCGCCAGCTCCAGGTGCCGAACAAGAGGAGCAGCACGGCGCCGCGCGCCCCGCCGGCGCCGGGCCCGGCGAAGAGGTAGACGGCGGCGCAGAGCGGCGCGACCGACCAGTACGCGTCGTACACGCTGGTGTTGTTGAAGGCGCGGCTGAACGCGAAGACCACGAGCGTGCCGACCGCGGTGCCGAGCGCGATCTTCAGCAGCGGGTGCGCGGCAGGCACGGCGAGCGCAGCGGCGATGGCGACGCCGAGCGCGAACAGGTACGCGGCGGCGACGATGCCGAAGGCTCTCCAGGGGCGAGACGCAGACACGCGCTGGCGTCAGTCGCACACGTCGCCTGCTGTGGCAAGGTGTGGTCATGATCTCGCTCGCCATTGCGCTTGTGCTCTGCGGCCCCGCGAAGGGCGGCTTCTGGGAGTGGTTTCAGAAGAACGAGGCGCGGCTCGCCGACGCGGCGGCGAAGAACCCCGTCGCCGTGATGGGTGAGATTCAAGACGAGCTCGAGAAGACCGAAGACGATCTCCGGGTCGAGCTGATGCTCGACGCCACCCCGTCGCTGGTGATCACCGCCGACGGCAACGCCTCGCTGTTCGCCGACGCGCGCCGGGTGGCTGGGGCGGCGCCGAAGCTCAAGCGGTGGAAGGTGGTCGCCCTGCGCCCACGGCGCGCGTGGGTCGCCGACCTCGAGGTCGAGGGTCGCAAGTTCGGCATCGCCGACTTCTCGTGGCGCGAGCTCGGGCGCGCGACGGGCAAGATCGACCTCGAGCTCGCGATTCGTGGGCGCACCGACGCGAACGCCGAGCAGGTCGACAAGGCCGCGTTTCTGGTGCTCGACGTCGTGCTCGGCGAGGCCGACACCGAGAACAAGATCGGCGTCATCGACTTCGTGAGCAAGGCCACGAAGGCGCACCGGCCGATGGGCGAGCTTCCCGGCGTCGTCGACACGCTCGCGCAGACGCCGTGACGTGCGCCGTCAACGGGTCGCCGCCTCGCCCGCCCGCCGTCGTGCGGCTCTTGCGGCTCGATGCACGTCGTTGTGACGCGCGTCAGGGCCCGAGGGTGCCCTGCGCGAACGCCCACTGGGTGAACAGCCCGAGCAGATCATTCGAGAACCGCACCTTCTGCGGCCCGTTGATCTGCTCGAGCGCCTGCGCCGCGCCGAGGCCCTGGCCCGCCGTCAGCTGATCGAACGTCTTCGCCAGCGCGTGAATCGACGCGAGCAGGCCCGGCCCCTTGCCCGAGGTGTCGGCGGGCAGGCCGGCCTCGATGGCAGCGACCGCCGCCGCCGTGCCGAGCCGGTTCAGCCGGTTCGTGAGCAGCAGCCCCGCCGCATGAAAGCGCTGGTCTTCGGCCGTCGGCTCGCCAGCCGGGGGCCGCTTGTCGGCCGGGCCGATCGCCTCGGCGAGGCCGAGCAGCAGCGACAGCTCACACGCCTCACGAATCGCCGAGCGCGGCAGGCCGAGGTCGTGCGCGAACGCCATGCTCAGCGCCGCGGTGTTCACCGCGTGCACGAGCGTGCCCGTGTCTGAAGCCGCCCACCGCGCGACGCCGAGGAACTCGGTCTTCGCGTCGCCCATGATGCGCGACCACTCTTCGAAGAACGGGTCGGCGCTCTGCAGCGACAGCGCCGCGCCGCGGCGCACGCCCTCGCGCTGCGCGTGCAGCCACCGCACGAGCGCCGCGAAGATCTCTTTCGCGCGCGCGTTCGCGTCGGCCGCCGCGGGCGCGTCGCTCACCGCAGTCAGCGGCACGCCCGCCCACGTCAGCGCCTTCACGTGCGGCAGCCGCTCGTGGCGGCCGTCGGGGTCGAACGCCCGCAGCATGAACGAGCGGTACTCGGCCAGCGGCAACATCGCCTCGACCAGAAAGCCCTTCAGGTCGCGCGCCTGCAGCGTGCCGATGACGGCCGGCACCACGGCGTCGTGAAACGGCGCGAAGCTCACCGCCGCGCCGTTCAGCGTCGGCACGGGCTCGGCGACGAAGCTCACCCGGCCGTCTTGCGCGAGCAGCTGGCGCAGACCGTCGCGCAAGTGCTCGATCGCGGGGTCGAGCAGCCCCGAGCCCGAGTCGATCGTGGTCGAGGCGCGCGAGAGCAGCACCAGGTCGAGCACCACCCGCGCGATGATGTGCGTGCGCCGCTCGCCCACTGCCTTCTGCTCGAACGCGCGCTGCTCACCCGAGATGACGCGCGTGCCAGCCAGCGCCGAGCGCGAGGCCGTGTGAATCTCGTCGCCCTGACCCGGGTCGTTCGCGGTGCGCTCGAGCAGCTTCTGCGCCACCTCGTTGCGGGCGCGCGCGAGCCCTTCGATGACGGTGAGCTTGGCGTCGTTCACCTTCTTCTTCGCCAGCATCGACGGCTTCGCGAGCAGCACCGCGTCGACCTCGGCGAGCGCCGCCTCTCTGCCCGACTCGAGCAGCGCGGCCCACAAGCGCGAACGCTCGGCCGGCGGCCTGCTCTCGAACGCCGGCTCGTGCAGCAGCCGCTGCAGCAGCGCGAACCCCTTCGCCCCGCCGAGCTCGCCGATCAGCTCGAGCGCCCGCTTGCGAACCTCGTCGGTCTTGTCGCCCAGCGCACCCTCGAGCAGCGAGAGGCCGCCTTCGCCGCGCGCGCGGGCGCGGCCGGTGAGCACCTCACAGAGCAGCGGCACCTCACGTCGGCCGAGCAGCGTCTGAAACACGCGCGTGCGTTCGGGCACGCCGCTCTTCTCGAGCGCGAAGGTCAGGGCGGCGACGTTGCGCAGCTTCGGGGTGCCTTCGAGGCGCGCGATGACGAGCGACGGGTCGGCCGGCAGGGCATAGGCGAGCGCCTCGGCGAACAGCTCCTGCACGGGGCCCGGGTCGCTCGCCTCGAGCGCGTCGACGAGCATGGGGCCCGCGCCGGGGCCGAGGCGGCCGAGCCAGGCGCGCAGGCCCGAGGTGTCGGCGGGCAGGCCCGAGCGCAGCCGCTCGACGAGCCACGCGATGCGCAGCGGGCTGTGGAGCTCGGCCATGACGAGGTTCGCGAAGCGGCGCTCGCGGCCCGGGCGGGCCTCGGCGCGGTCGACGATGCGTGCGATCGCGGTGTGATCATCGGCGAGCGCCGCGGCGTCGAGCACGCCCGCGAGCGCCTCGGTGACCGACCACGGAATGGTGCGCGAGTATTCGGCGAGCCGGCCGATCACCGCGGGCAGCTTGCGCAGCAGGTGCGACGAGCGGTCGGCCCTCAAGCCCTCGCGCAGGGCGTGCCGAATCGGCTCGGCGCCGAGCTTCGACGACACCCAGCGCCGCACCTGGGGCAGCGCGCCTGCCGGGGCCTCGGGCGTCGCCGGCATCGCGGGGAAGCTCGGCATGCTCGGCCGCGACGGGGGGCCGTCGGGCATCGCCGGTATGGGGCCCGCCGCTGCTGCCGCTCGAGGTGCCGGCGGCGGTGGCGGTGGTGGCGGTGCGATGGGCGACGGCACGTGCGGCTGGGTCTTCGCCTGAACGCCCCGCAGGCCGACGGGCACGTCGACGGCGGCCGCGCTCATGAGCTGATCGATGACGCCCGCGTCGCGCGGCTTCGGGGTCGCCTGCCCGGTGCTGCGCTCGCCCGAGCGCGACCGCGACCCGTGCTCACCCGACGCGTCACCCGTGCCGCCTGCGCTGACGCCGTGGGGCTGCGCCGGGCTCGACTTCGGCGCGATGCCGTCGGGGTTCGCGGCCTGATACGCCTGAACGAGCGCGGCGATCTGCGTCGCGTTCGCCGGCGTGCCCTCGTGCGCGATGTACGCCTCGAGCGCGTCGCGCATCTCGAGGCAGCTCTGAAAGCGCTTCGCGGGCTCTTTGTGCATCGCCTTCGCGACGATCTCGAGCAGGTTGTCGGGCAGGTCGAGCCGGTGCTTGAGCAGCGGTGTCGGCTCTTCGGTCATGATCGCGTTGATCAGCTGAACGTCGGTGGCCTGCCCGTAGGGGCGCTTGCCGCTGAGCGTCTGGTAGAGCACGACCCCCAGCGCGTAGATGTCGACGCGGTGATCCATGCCCTTGCCCTTGATCTGCTCGGGCGGCATGTACGCGATCTTGCCCTTCAGCGAGCCGACCTTCGACCGGTGATCTTCGGTCGTCGCCTTCGCCACGCCGAAGTCGAGCATCTTCACGCCGCCGATGCGCGACAGCATGATGTTCTCGGGGCTGACGTCACGGTGCACGAGGCGCATCACGTCGCCGCCGCCGGGCGGCACGAACTCGTGCGCGTAGGCGAGGCCCTCACACGCGTTCGCGATGATGCGCGCGGCGATGGTCGGGGCGATGCCGTGGCCCGAGCGAATCGCCCAGCGCAAGACCTGTCTCAGGTTCGCGCCGTCGACGAACTCCATGGTGAGGAAGTACGCGCCGTCGGCCTCGCCGAAGTCGAAGACGTGCACGATGTTCGGGTGATCGAGCTGGGCGGCGAGCCGCGCCTCGCTCAAGAACATCTTGATGTAGACCTCGTTGTCCGACAGCTGCGGCAGAATCTGCTTCAGCACCACCAGCTTCTCGAAGCCGCCCGGGCCGGCGACCTTCGCGAGGTACACCTCGGCCATGCCGCCAGTGGCGAGTTTCCGCACGACGCTGTAGCGGCCGATGGAGACCAGGGCGGGGTGCGACCGTTTACCTACGAACGGCTCTCAGCTCCAAGCGAACATAGTCCAGCGTGTACCCGGGAGATGACGCTCTGGTCACATCATCGAGAAACGCGTTCGCCTGATCACCGAGCATGCCTGTGACGGTGCGCATCGTGACGGTCGCGACGAACGCCCGAAACGCCTGCGCGTCGGTGAAAGGTGTCGGCGCAGCTCTCAGCCAGGCGCGGGCGTCGCTGAAGCCGGCGCGCGTCATGCGCTCGACCGACTCTTCGGCCGTGGCGAAGTTCGTCGGGTAGTCGAACGTTCGAAGGCCCAGCACGCCGAGGGCCGTGGCGAGGTGGGCCTTCAGGTTGCCGAACCCGCCGCACTGCGCGTGCAGCCGGCCGCCGGGCTTCAGCGCGCGGTGCACGCCCCTGAAGAGCGCGTCATGGTCTTTCACCCAGTGAAACGTCGCGGTGCTGAAGACGACGTCGGCCTGCGGGGCGAGCTCGAGCGCAGCGAGGTCGGCCCGCAGGCAGGTGACGCGATCGCCGAACGGCTTCAGCGTCTCGCGCGCCTTCTCGAGCATCGCGTCGCTGGCGTCGAGCGCGATGACGTGGCCCCTCGGCAGGCGCTTCGCGAGCTCGGCCGTGAGGCGGCCCGTGCCGCAGCCGGCGTCGATGACGGTCTCGTCGCCGTTCAGCTCGAGCTGCCCGAGCACCTCGATGCCCCAGCGAAACTGCGGCTCCGAGACCTGGTGGTAGACGGTCGCGTTCCACTCGGGGTCAGCTCTCTGATCAGCCATCGTAGGGCGCCCCTTCGGCAGTGAGCAGGGTGAGCGGGTGTACGCTGCCGCCGTCGCGCACGTGGTGCAGCGCGGCGAGCACGTCGTTGCCGCGCAGGGCGAGCTTCTGCGCCTCTTCGAGCGTGAACCACTTCGCCTGGTCGGAGTGCTCGTCGGCCCGGGTCTTCAGCGGCGCGCCGGGCTGCGGCGGGCGGCCGGCGAAGATGACGCGCAGCCGCGCGGTGCCGTCGGCGAGCGGCGAGTGCTCGATGCGCACGACACCCGTCGGCGAGACGTCGAGGCCGGCCTCTTCCTGCGTCTCGCGCACGGCGGCCTCGAAGAACGATTCGCCGGGCTCGACGCGGCCGCCGGGCAGGTACCCGTGTTTGGTGTCGGCCTCTTGCACGAGGGCGAAGCGGTCGCCGTCGCGAACGACGACGAGCGCAAAACAGCGTGTCGAAATCGGAACAGCCATGCGGCCAGCACTACATGGTAAGAGGCGACGCGCGCCATGCCCCACACCTGGAAGTTCTTTCGTGCCGGTGGTTTCGATCAGGTTCAACTCGAGAGCGGTGCCGACCTCGTCGCGCTGGGCGAGCTCGATCAGAAGCTCTGGGTCGCGCTCGGCTGCCCCGTGAAGGGCGTCGAGCTCGAGGCCCGAACGCTCGAGCTGCTCGACACCGAAAGAGACGGCCGCATTCGTGCGCCCGAGCTGATCGCGGCGTGCCAGTGGGCGGGTCGCATGCTCAAGAACCCCGACGACCTGATGAAGGGCGCGGGCGAGCTGCCGCTGTCGGCGATCAACGACTCGCACGAAGAGGGCCGCGCCCTCATCGCGGCGGCGAAGGCGATGCTCGACGCGATCGGCAAGCCCGAGCTGCACGCGGTGTCGGTGGCCGACGCGACCGAGGGCCGGGTGAAGTACGCGGCGCGCGCGCTGAACGGCGACGGCATCGTGCCGCCGTCGAACGCCGACGACCCGAAGCTGGTGAAGGCGGGCGAAGACGTCATCGCGTGTGTGGGCGCGGTGAACGACAAGAGCGGCAAGCCCGGCTACGACGCCGAGAAGTTGAAGACGTTCTTCGCGGCCATCGACGCGCACGTGGGCTGGCTCGCGGCGGGCGAGGGCGACGCGGCGGTGATGCCGCTGAAAGACGCGACGCGGCCCGCGTGGGCGGCGTACGACGCGGTGCGCGCGAAGGTCGACGACTACTTCACGCGGGCGCGGCTGGCGGCGTTCGACGACCGCGCGCTGCAGGCGGTGAACCGCGAAGAAAAAGAGTACCTGGCGGTGCTCGCGAAAGACCTGTCGATTACCGCCGAAGAGGTGAAGGGCTTTCCCCTCGCGCGGGTCGCGGCGGGCAAGGCGCTGTCGCTCGAGCAAGCGCTGAACCCGGGCTGGGCGGGCGCGGTCGCCGAGCTGCGCGCGAAGGCGATCGAGCCGCTGTTGGGCGGCGCGCGCCGTGAGCTCGTCGAGACCGACTGGGCGCAGGTGCGCGAGAAGCTGGCCGCGCACGCGAAGTGGGTGGGCGCGAAGGTGGGCATCGAGGTCGAGAAGCTGGGGCCCGCGCGCGTGAGAGAGCTCGCCGAGCCGTCGATTCGTGCGGCGCTGACCTCGCTGGTGGCGAAAGACACCGAAGAGGCGCCGGTGCAGAAGGCGGTCGAGCAGGTCGAGCGGCTGGTGCGATACCACCGCGACCTGCTCAGCCTCGCGAACAACTTCGTGTCGTTTCGCGAGTTCTACTCGCGCCGCAAGCCGGCCATCTTCCAGGCGGGTACGCTGTACCTCGATCAGCGCAGCTGCGAGCTGTGCATCGAGGTGCAAGACGTGGCGAAGCACTCGGCCATGGCGCCGCTGTCGCGCGCGTACATCGCGTACTGCGAGCTGTCGCGGCCTGCGTCGGGTGAGAAGAAGTTCATCGCGGCGATCTTCTCGGCGGGCGACTCCGACAACCTGATGGTCGGCCGCAACGGGCTCTTCTACGACCGCCAGGGCCGCGATTGGGATGCGACGATCATCAAGATCGTCGACAGCCCGATCAGCGTGCGGCAGGCGTTCTGGGCTCCGTACAAGAAGGCGATCGCGTTCATCGAAGAGCAGGTGAACAAGCGGGCGGCGGCGGCCGACACCGAGGCGGGCGCGAAGTTCGCGGCGCACGCGACCGAGATGGAAAAGACGGCCATCGAAGCGAAGCCGGCGCCGAAGAAGAGCATCGACATCGGCACGGTGGCGGCGCTCGGCGTGGCGGTCGGCGGCATCGCCGCGGCGTTCGGCGCGCTCTTGCAGGCGTTCTTCGGGCTGGGCTTGTGGATGCCCGCGGGCCTCGTGGGGCTCGTGCTGCTGATCAGCGGGCCGTCGATGGCGATCGCGGCGCTGAAGCTGCGGCAGCGCTCGCTGGGGCCCTTGCTCGACGCGAACGGCTGGGCGCTGAATGCCCCGGCGCGCGTCAACATTCCCTTCGGTGGGGCCCTCACGAAGCGCGCCGAGCTGCCGCAGGGCAGCGTGCGAAACCTGTCTGACCCCTACGCGGTCAAGACGCCGCCGTGGGGTTGGTACATCACGTTCGCCATCATCGCGTCGGTGGCGCTCGCTTGGTGGTTGGGTCGGCTCGACGCGATGCTGCCCGAGGGCTTGCGGCGGAAACCGCCGGTCGTCGAGATGCCGGCGCCTCCGGCTGCTCCGGCTGCTCCGGCTGCTCCGGCTGCTCCGGCGAAGTAGGCGCGAACGGCGCGGCGCTGAGGTTTCAGGTGCGGAGGCCGGGGCCACGGTGCTATCGGCTCTGTCGCGATGAAGGTCTTGCTGCTCGAGAACGTCCACCCCGTGGGTCAACAGCTGCTGGAAGCCGAGGGCTTCACGGTCGAACGCGTCGATTCGGCGCTGAAAGAAGACGAGCTGGTGGCGCGGGTCGCCGGCGTCGAGCTGCTCGGCATTCGCAGCAAGACGAAGGTCACGCCGCGCGTGCTCGAGGCGGGCAAGAAGCTCATCGGCGTCGGCGCGTTCTGCATCGGCACCAACCAGATCGCCCTCGACGCGGCGCTCAAGCGCGGTGTGTGCGTGTTCAACGCGCCGTTCTCGAACACGCGCAGCGTCGCCGAACTGGTGATGGCCGAGATCGTGCTGCTGATGCGCGGCATTCCGGCCAAGAACGCGCTCTGCCACCGCGG
>JAEUJP010000563.1 GCA_016793725.1 Myxococcaceae bacterium
CGGTCGGCCTTGATGTACGTGCGCAGCGCGCGCAGCGCCGCGCGCACCTGCTCAGACCGCTCGGCCGGTGACGGTGCCCCAGCCGGGTACTCGGGGTTCGGAGGCCCCGACCGCTCGGCGTGCTCAGCACGCCTGAGCACCGAGGGCGGCGCAGGCCTACCTGCGTTGCGTGCCTGCGCCAGCTCGATGATCGCGTGATACACGTCGAGCGCGTCGAGAAACGCCGCGTCGCTCGCCTCACCGAGCAGCCGCGTCGCGTCGCCCAGCGCAGCATCGACCTCGCCGTCGTGCCCCAGCACCGCCTCGGCCGCCGCCAGCGCCGCCGCCGCGAGCCCGCCGTAGCGACGGTCGTCGGCCTCGCCCAGCAACACCGACGCCTCGCGAAACCACTTCGCCGCTTCTTCGGCCCGGCCCTGTTCCTGGTGCAGCGAGCCCAGCGAGAACAGCGCCACGCCCTCGAACCGCCGCGCGCCCACCTCGCGCAGAATCGCCAGCGCGCTCTGGTAGTGGTTGCCCGCCGCGCCGAACTTCTCGAGATCGCGGTTCAGGTCGCCGAGGTTGATGTGCGAGATGCCCTCGGAGCGCCGGTTCCCCAGCTCCCGGTGAATCGCCAGCGCCTCTTCGTACTGCTGTCGCGCCTGGCTCAAGAGCCCCTGCGCCTGCTGCAGCACGCCCAGGTTCGCGAGCGTGATGCCCTCGTAGCGCCGGTCGCCCACCGCGCGGTGCATCTCGAGCGCGCGCTGGTACGCCGCCGTCGCCTCGTTCTCGAAGCTCAGCTCGTGCAGCAGCACGGCGAGGCTCGACAGCGTGCGGCCCTCGAGGCGACGATCTTTCACCTGGCGCAGCAGCGCCAGCGCCCGCTCGAAGTGCGCCTGCGCGTCGCGGCGCTGCCCGCGCAGCCGGTCGACGAGGCCGCAGTAGTACTCGGCGCGGCCCTCGAGCGCCGGCTCGCCCAGCACGCGCGCGTGCGACAACATCTGCGCGTAGTCTTCGCCTGCCTCTTGTGTACGCCCGCGCGCCTGCCGCACCCGGCCGCGGAGCTCGAGCCCCGCCGCCTCGGCCGCCGGGTTCGTGCCGAGCTGCTCGAGCGCCGTGTCGATCATCGCGAGGTGGTGGCTGAACGGCCCGCGCAGCGTGAGCAGCGGGTCGAGCGCCGCCACGGCGAGCAGCGCTCGTGCGCCCGTCTCTTTCGCCTCGACCGCGCGCTGAAACACCGCGTACAGGTTGTCGCGCTCGAGCTCGAGCCAGTCGAGCTGCTCGACGTTGCCGTCGGCCGTGATGGCGAGCCGCGACCCGAGCTCGAGAAAGTAGCGTGCGTGCCGCTCGCGCGCGGCGCGCTCGATCGGCGTGCCCTGCAGCTTCTCGAACGCGTACTCGCGAATCGACTCGTAGAGCCCGTAGCGCGACTCCTGCTCGTCGCCGCGGGGGTAATACGAACGCACGAGCGACTTCGAGCGCAGCGCCATCAGCACCGACATCACCGACGGCGGCTCGTCGAAGTGAGAGAGGCTCACCACGGCCTCGGCCGCCTCGATGGTGAAGCCACCGCGAAACACCGCGCACTGCGCGAGCACCGCGGCCTCTTGCGACGTCAGACTGTCCCACGACCAGTCGAGCGCGCCGCGCAGCGTCGTCTGCTGGTCGGCGAGCAGATCGAACCGCCGCGGCAGGCGCTGCACGATCTGCTGCGGCGTCAACGTGCCCATGTGCGAGGCCGCGAGCTCGATCGCCAGCGGCATGCCGTCGAGCTGCGTCACCAGGTCGGCCAGCGCGGCCTCGTCTTGCGGCGCAGGCTGCCAGCCCGGCTTCGC
Source organism: Myxococcaceae bacterium (assembly GCA_016793725.1). GTDB lineage: Bacteria > Myxococcota > Myxococcia > Myxococcales > Myxococcaceae > Xiheicaenimonas > Xiheicaenimonas phototrophica. The sequence goes on from JAEUJP010000563.1 coordinate 1,812, forward strand.
GACCCGGGCGCGCTCGACGAAGAGCATGACGGACTCCGAGTTGCGCGCCTCGTCGAGCCGCGACGGCACGCGCAGCGGGTGCACCTCGAACACCGCCTCGCCGGCGACCTTCAGCTGCTGGCGCGACGTGACCACCAACTGAACGTTCGGCGCGGCCGCGAGCCACGCGCCGACCGTGCCCTCGGCGAACTCGGCGACGTGCTCGAAGTTGTCGAGCACCAGCAGCACGTCGCCGCGTGAGCCGATGACGTGCCCCATCTGCACCACGGCGTCGCCGGGGCTCAGCGGCACCGAGAGCGCTCGCGCGACCGCCGCGCAGATGCCGTCGACGTCGCGCGCGTCGGTGAGATCGACGAACCACACGCCGCCGCGCTTGTCGCCCTCGGCGCCCTTGAAGTGGCTCACCAGCTGGCTCGCGAACTGCGTCGCGAGGCGCGTCTTGCCCGTGCCGGCCGGGCCGACCATCGTCAAAAGCCGAAACCCCTGGCGAAAGATCTGCTGCAGGTCGGCGAGCTCGGCCACGCGCCCGACGAACGCCCCGGGCGGCAGCACGATGTTCGTGGGCCGCTCGGCCAGCTCGCTCAGCAGCTTGCGCGCGCGCTTGAACCCGGCGCCGACACGCTCGGGCACGGTGCGATCGGGGTGCTCGCGCACGTGCAGAGAGCTCGCCGACCTGCCCTCCATCACGGTCGGCACCGCCTCGCCCGACGCCGTCTGCAGCTCGCCGCTGTCGTCGAGGCCCGGGACGTCGTCGAGCTCGCGAAAGAACGGCACGATCTGCGGAGCCGGCAGCCCCGCCATCACCTCTTCGAGCGCCTCGCGCATCGCATCGGCGGTCGGGTAGCGCGCCTCGGGCCGCTTCTGCAGCGCCTTCATCACGATGCGATCGACCGACTTCGGCACGATCGGGTCGACCGACGACGGAGGCGCCACCTCACACGCCCGCACCGCCTTGAGCGTCGCCGAGTCGGTCTTCTGGCGAAACAGCGGCCTGAGCGCCAGCATCTCCCACAGGACGATGCCGAGCGCGAAGACGTCGGTGCGCGCGTCGACCTTACGGCCGTTCGCCTGCTCGGGCGCCATGTAGGGGAACTTGCCCTTCAAGATGCCGCTCGCGGTGTGCACCGACTTGTTCGCGGCACGGGCGACCCCGAAGTCGATGAGCTTCACGGCGCCTTCGCTCGAGATGACGATGTTGTGGGGCGAGACGTCGCGGTGCACGACCTTGAGCGACTTGCCCGAAGCGTCTTTGAGGCCGTGGGCGTAGGCGAGCGCGAGCGCCGTCTGCTGGGCGATGAACAGGGCGACGGGCACGGGCACCGAGCCGCCCTGCTCTCGCGCGCGCTTGAGCAGGTGGCGCAGGTCTTTGCCCTGCACGAGCTCCATCGCGACGTACCAGGTGTCGCCGACCTCGCCGAGCTCGTGAATGCGGGCGATGTTGGGGTGCGAGAGCCGCGCGGCGATGCGGGTCTCGTCGAGGAACAGGCGCAAGAAGCGCGGGTTCTCGGTGAGGTTCGGCAAGACGCGCTTCACGACGACCTGGCCGAGATCGGCAGACCGGGCGAGGAAGACCTCACCCATGCCTCCTGCCCCGAGGCGCCGTACGAGCTCGAACTTGCCGAAGTGCTCCACTTTTGAGGGCGGCAACCTAGCGCGGAGGCGCTTACATCTCAGTCTTCGCCGATCGCGTAATTGCGCTACGCTCTCGGCCGGGTGTGGGGCGAACCCACACGAAACTTCTTACGAGGGCACATGGCCAACTGGACTGAGAAGATCGCCGCGCTCCAGGACAAGAAAGAGTACGCGGAGCTGAACTGGGAAGGCAGCTTCGACGAGTACCTCGAGCTCGTCCGCAACAACCCGCGCGTCACGCGCACCGCCTACCAGCGGCTCTACGACATGATCCTGAGCCACGGGAAGACGGAGTACATCGACAACAAGAAGAAGCTGATTCGCTACCACTTCTTCAGCGACGAGAAGAACGGTGGCCGCGACGCCGTGTTCGGTCTCGACGTGCCGCTGATGAAGCTGGTGAACGTCTTCAAGTCGGCTTCGCTCGGCTACGGCACCGAGAAGCGCGTCATTCTGCTGCACGGCCCGGTGGGCTCGTCGAAGTCGACGATCGTGAGGTCTTTGAAGCGCGGCCTCGAGCAGTACGCGTCGAGCCCCGAGGGCGCCTGCTACACGTACGTGTGGCAGCCCGACGGCGACGTGCTGAAAGAGAAGTTCCGCTCGCCGATGAACGAAGAGCCGCTGAAGCTGATCCCCCAAGAATGGCGGGCCAAGATCTTCGCCGACATCGCGCCGCCCGAAAAAGGCTTCACGATTCCCGAGCTGGGCGAGCTGAACCCGGCGTGCCGCTTCATCTTCAAGCAGATGATGCAGAAGTACGACGGCGACTTCGCGAAGGTGATGAAGCACGTGCGCGTGCAGCGGCTCATCTTCTCTGAAAAAGACCGCATCGGCATCGGCACGTTCCAGCCGAAAGACGAGAAGAACCAGGACGCGACCGAGCTCACGGGCGACATCAACTACCGGAAGATCGCCGAGTACGGCTCTGACTCAGACCCGCGCGCGTTCAACTTCGACGGCGAGTTCAACATCGCGAACCGCGGCATCATCGAGTTCGTCGAGATGCTGAAGCTCGACGTGGCGTTTCTCTACGACCTTTTGGGCGCGTCGCAGGAACACAAGATCAAGCCGAAGAAGTTCCCCCAGACCGACATCGACGAGGTCATCATCGGTCACACGAACGAGCCCGAGTTCAAGAAGCTCGAGAACAACGAGTTCATGGAGGCGCTGCGCGACCGTACGGTGAAGATCGACATCCCGTACATCACCAAGCTCAGCGAAGAGCAGAAGATCTACGAGAAGGAGTTCAACTCGCGGCGCATCAAGGGCAAGAACATCGCCCCGCACACGCTCGAGATGGCCGCGATGTGGGCGGTGCTGACGCGCCTCGAGGAGCCGAAGAAGCACAACCTGTCGGTGCTGCAGAAGCTGAAGCTCTACAACGGCAAGACGCTGCCGAACTTCACCGAAGACAACATCAAGGAGCTTCGGAAAGAGGCGGGCCGCGAAGGCCTCGAGGGCATCTCGCCCCGCTACATTCAGGACAAGATCTCGAACGCCCTGGTCAGCGACAAGAGCGAGATGTCGATCAACCCGTTCATGGTGCTGAACGAGCTCGAGGCGGGGCTGAAAGGCCACTCGCTGGTGAACGAAGAGGCGCGCAAGCGGTTCCGCGAGCTGCTCAACGTCACGAAGCAAGAGTACGAAGACATCGTGAAGAACGAGGTGCAGCGGGCGATCAGCGCCGACGAAGACGCGATCCAGAAGCTGTGCGGCAACTACATCGACAACGTGAAGGCCTACACGCAGAAAGAGAAGATCAAGAACAAGTACACGGGCCTGTACGAAGAACCCGATGAGCGGCTGATGCGATCGATCGAAGAGAAGATCGACATTCCCGACTCGCGCAAAGACGACTTCCGCCGCGAGATCATGAACTACATCGGCGCGCTGGCGATCGAGGGTCGAACGTTCAACTACCGCACGAACGAGCGACTTCAGAAGGCGCTCGAGCTGAAGCTGTTCGAAGACCAGAAAGACAGCATCAAGCTCAAGACGCTCGTGTCGTCGGTGGTCGACAAAGAGACGCAAGAGAAGATCGACGTGGTGCGGGGCCGGCTGATCAAGAACTTCGGTTACGACGAAGAGTCGGCGACCGACGTGCTGAACTTCGTGGCGAGCATCTTCGCCCGCGGTGACGCCAAGGAGTAACCCGCCAGTGGCCCTTCGAATCGACCAGGATCACTCCCGCTTCAAGGCGATCGTTCGCGGGAAGATCAAACAGAACCTGCGCAAGTACGTTCAGCAGGGCGAGATGATCGGCAAGAAGGGGAAGGACACCATCTCGATTCCGGTGCCCTTCATCGACGTGCCCCACTTCAAGTACGGGCACAAAGAGCAGGGCGGTGTCGGCCAGGGCGACGGCGACGTCGGGCAGCAGCTGGCGCCCGGCAACGTCGAGCCCGGCGACGGCAACGGCAAGGCTGGCCAGGGCGAAGGTGAGCACTCGCTCGAGGTCGACGTCTCGCTCGACGAGCTGGCGCAGATTCTGGGTGAAGAGCTGCAGCTGCCGAACATTCAAGACCGCGGCAGCGAGAAGATCGTCACGACGAAGATCAAGTACACGGGCATTCACACCATCGGGCCCGAGTCGCTGCGCCACTTCAAGCGCACGTACAA
>JAEUJP010000581.1 GCA_016793725.1 Myxococcaceae bacterium
ACGAGGTGCGCCCCGGCACGGTTCCGCTCACGTACCAGGTGCGCGACCGGCGCGTCACGACGACGGAGTACGCGGGCATGACCGCTCCACCTCCCGGCAGCGTCGCGGGCCTCAGCACCACCGGCACCACCGTGGTGCAGAGCTCCTACGACAGCTACGGCCTTCTCACCGACGAGGTCACCACGCGCGGCGGCGTGCATACGACGACGCGCCACGAGACGTACGTGCACGACCCCGCGAACTGGTGGCTCGGCCTGCCCGACACGTCGATGGTGACCACCTCGGAGGGCGCGTGCACGTTCACGGTCACCTCGCGGGTCGAATACGTGCCGGGCACGCCGTTCGTGCACCGCTTCGCCTCCGAGCCGGGCTTCCCTGCGCGTGGCGTCATCACCACGCGCGGCTACGACGCCTTCGGAAACACCACCTGGCTCGAGTCGTCTTCCGCGGGCTTCACCACCCGCCGGTCGGAGGTGACCTACGAGCCGGAGGGCTACTTCCCCGCCACGGTGAAGAACGCGCTCGGCCACGTCACCGCGATCACCGCCGACCCGCGCACGGGGCTCATGCTCGAGACGATCGACCCCAACGGCCTTCGCGTGCGCACGGAGCACGACGGCTTCGGCCGCGTGCGCCTGCGCACCGCCGACGGTCAGCCGCGCGTCGAGACCACGTACCAGCCCTCGGGGCCGGGCGCCGTGATGACCACCGTCGTGCAGAGCGAGACCGGCGAGGTCACGGCCGTCGACGTCGATCGGTTGGGGCGCCCGGTGCGTGAGCGCAAGGCGACCACCACCTCGACGTTTCAGCGCACGTTCGCCTACGGCGCGCTCGGCCACCGCGTCAGCGAGTCGGCGCCGTACAGCGTCTCGCCCGTGCTCGGCGTGCCGTCGGCGTTCGCCACGCGGCTCGTCGACAACCTCGGCCTCGTCCGCACGGCGACCAACCTCGACGGCGAGACGGAGCAGCATTGGCACGAGCCGTTCGCCAGCTTCCGCAGAGACGGCAGCGGGTTCACGTGGCAGCAGCAACGCGACCTGCTCGGCCGCACGACCGCGGTGGTCGAGCCCGCACCGGGTGGCACGGCGCGATACGCGTACTGCGGCGGGCAGCTGTCGACCGTCACCGACGCGGCGGGCAACGTCACGCGCGTCGGGTACGACGTCATGGGCCGGCGCACCTCGGTCGCGGAGCCGAACTCGGGCACGACATCGTACAGGTACACGCCGTTCGACGAGCTCGCCTCAGTCACCGACGGGCGCGGGCGCATCACACGGTACTCGTGGGACGTGCTGGGGCGCCAGGTGCAGCGCGACGACGTGTTCGACGGCACCACGACGCGCTGGCACTATGACACCGGCTTGCGGCCGTCGGGGCTGCCGATGCTCGGTGCGCTCCACCGCACCGTTGGGCCGGGCGGCGCCGTGAACGACACCTATGGCTTCGACGACTTCGGCCGCGTCGTGGAGCAGCGCCGCGACTTTCCCGGGCTCGCGCTCGTGGCGAACACGGCGTACGACACGTTCGGCCGCGTCACCTTCATCAAGTACCCGGCCGTGCTGCCCGGGACGCGCGTGCAGTCGGGCTTCTCTTACTCGGCCGCCGGCGAGCTGAGCCGGGTCACCGTCGACGGAGCCGAGGTGTGGCGGCTCGTGACCTCGTCGGCCTTCGGCCGCCCGGCGCTGAGCCGGCTCGGGCACGGCGTCGACGCGCGCAACACGTTCAGCCCCAGCGGCCGGCTCACCGCCGGCAGCGCGCAGGGCGTGGTGGCCGGCATCACGGTGAAGGCGATGAACCTCACCTACGAGTTCAACGCGCGCGGGCTGTTGAGCAAGCGCACCGACGCGGCGGCGGGGCGCACCGAGACGTACTCGCACGACGGCGTCGAGCGGCTCACCTCGGTCGCCTCGACCGACGCGAGCTACGTGCAGAGCTACGGGTACGACGTGCTCGGTAACCTCACCTCCGCGCACGACGTGCCCGGCGGCCTGTTGTACGAACGCAGCGGCGGCGCAGGGCCAAACGCGGTGACGAAGGTCGGCACCGTTGTCTATCAGTACGACGCGGCCGGCAACCTGTCGCGGCGCGGCGCCACGCTCTTCACCTACAACCAGCGCAACCTGCCGACGCGCATCGACGCCGCCGGAGGCTCGGTCACGTACACGTACGACGCCGAGGGCCAGCGCGCGACGCGCACGCGCCTCGCCGAGCGCACGTGGTACCTGCCCGGCCTGTTCGAGCTGCGCGATCTGCCGGTCGGCCGCCGTGAGACGGTCTACGTCACGGGGCCCGCCGACCTGCTGCTCCAGGTCGACCGCACGCTGAGCCCGTCGACGGGGGCGATCACGACGCGGAAGACGTACCTGCACCGCGACCGGCAGGGCTCGGTGGTCGGCGCCTCCTCCGACGACGGCTCGTACAGCCGCGGCGGCTACGACGCTTTCGGAAAGGTCATCGTGCCGCTGGCGAGCAACATCGTGGTGGGCTTCACGAGCCACGAGCGCGACAGCGTGGAAGACCTCATCGACATGAAGGGGCGGCTGTTCGATTCGCGCGCGCGTCGCTTCATCAGCGTCGACCCGTTGCTGAGCGGAGTCACGGGTCAGCACCTGAACCGCTACAGCTACGTGCGCAATCGGCCGCTGAACGCGATCGACCAGAGCGGCTTCACCGAGCCGCCGACGACGCCCGCCGAGGCGTGGGTGGAAGAGAATGGGCGCAGGCTGCGCGACGACGAAGACACGTCTGGCGGCGACGTCGAGTTTCACGTTCGCGGCAACGCGAACGACTCGGCGGCGTCGGAGCGGGGAGGCGCGGGCCCGTCGGGGCTCGCGGCGGCGCTCGGCGACCCGTCGGGCCCGGGCCTCGGGCGGCAGCTCTCGGCGCCGGGGTTGGGCGAGAAGGTGACCGGGCACAAGCAGCAGAGCGAAAGGTGCCGGGAGCTCCCGATGTTCGACCAGACCGCGCTGTCGAGCCTGCTGAATACCCCGGGCATGGCAGAGAGGTTGAACCCACATCCGTCGGCGTTGAACTGTCCGGCTGTGGCTGCGGCGGTCGACGAGTTCCTCGACACCCGCCACATCGCGCCGGCTGCGGGCAACAACGACCCGGGTCTGCAGTATGACTTCGCGCGGCGCTTTGGTAGCACGCACGCGTCGATTCAGTCGGCGCTCTCGACGATTCCTCCCGGGCGCATGGCGGTCATTCGCGCGCACCGCCCGCCAAGCGCAGTCGCGCTCGGCGTAACGGAGGCGCACTACTTCAACGTGGTGAACAACAACGGCACGCTGATCGTGTTCGACCTCTCGGGAGGCCCGGTGCTCGTCGGTGACACGCCCGAGCGCATCAACGGATACGTGCGGGAACAGACCTTCAGCACCTTCGAGGTGTACTGCGGGCCATTCCGGGTGCGGGCGAGCCACGACGTCGAGGTGCCTGCGGACAACGGGGGAAACGACCCGCTCGAGGGGATCGATCTCGGCGGCTACTGAGCGCAGTATGGTGCGCGCATGCCCGTGTCGGGGTTGGGCCGCTGGTCTGGCGGGGCCGCGCGCGCGCGCCGCGAGCCCAATGTTGGTGGTGTGGAACAACGGGGTGCTCTCGGCCCTCAGCGGTCTCTCTCTCTCGACGAGCTGCGTGAGCGTGGAAGACTTCTTCGCTTCGCCTCTGGGCGCGTGGCTCTGAGACTCTACGGGTCGATGGTGTCGGTCAGCGACTTCGGCAGCCGAAATCTGCTCGGCGAAGCATCGGCAACTCCGGCGCGACGCTGGCGCCGGTCACCAGCCCCTGAGGCGGGGCCGAGGCGCGTCGTCACGGGCACGCCTGGCCGACGCAGGTGCGCAGACCGTAGGCACCGAGCTCGGTACCGTTCTGCCCGCCGGTGAGGCACGCGCTGGGGGCGACGCGGGCGTCGAACGTGGCGTCAGTGAGGGCAGCGGGTGGGTCGACGAGCGCACAAGCGCCGTCGGGCCCCTCGGTGCTGGTAGCGTCGTAGCCGGTGGCGGTGCGCCAGGTGGGGAGGTCCGAGATGATGGGTGGGTCGTACGGCGCCTGGGTGTAGCGGGCGTCGGCGTCGAACGCGTTGTGGTCGATGGTGTGGTTGGCGCCCGGAGCGACGAGGTTGAAGACACCGTCGCCAGCTCCGGGTGCTCCCTCGTCGAGGCGCACGAAGACGTTGTTGCGGATGGTGGTACGGAAGCGCGCCTCGGTGGTGATGCCCCAGTCGGCGAAGATGCAGGTGTTGTTGAACACCTCGTCTTCGTGTGGCGTCGCGGCCTGCTGCTCGTTGATGCCGCTCGAGTAGAGGCACGCGTAGCTGGCCATCACCACGTTGCCGTAATAGTGGTTGCGCGTGCCGCGCTCGCTGCGGACACCCTCGCTCGAGTTGCGGAAGATGTTGTATCGAACGGTGGCGTCGACTGAATTGCGGTGCTGGTCGTACCCCCAGCGCGGCACGTTCTGAACGGTGTTGAGCTCCCAGATGGAGCGCTGCGAGGTGAACTCCTTGAGGCCGGCGCCGCGGTCGTCGCCGCCCGGGCACATGGCTCCCACGTCGATGTCGGTGACGAGGTTGTGGTGGATGACGAGGTCTTCGCTGTCTCCGATGGAGATGCACGCCCAGTTGCCATCGCAGATGCCCCAGCCGAAGCGGCACGTCGAGTTCTGAAGGCGCACGCTGCGCGCTCCGCTGAGCAGCACCATGCCCTCGAACGAGAGCCCGTCGACGATGACGTGCGCGGCGGTGACCCGCAGCGCAGGTGCCGAACCGGCGCGCGTGCCGTTCGCCCCCTGGTACGAGCGGAGGAGCGGCGGCGACGCTGGCTGGCGCGCGGTGATGATGAGCGGTCGCGTGGCGGTCGGAGCGGGGTTGAGCGACTGCTGATCGACCGCGAAGATGCCGTCGAACGGGCTCGCCCCCATCGGCAGTGCCTCGAAGTACGTGCCAGGGTGGAGCAAGAGGGTGATGCCTCCGCCGACGCGCTGCAGCGCGGTGCGCAACCGGTTGAAGCGGCCAGCTCCGCCTGCCGACGTCGCGCAGACGTCGACGGTGCCGTCGCCATCGAGCACGCACGCGGGGTCGACGTAGCGGTTGCTCTGCTGCGTGTAGCGCGTCAGCGCGTAGGTCCCGCAGTCTTGCGGGCAGGTGTTGGCGGACTCCGGCCAGGTGCACTGCCCGTTGACCGTGCAGGGGGTCGACGAGGGTGCTGTGCCGCCGCCTGCTGTGCCGCCGCCTGCTGTGCCGCCGCCTGCTGTGCCGCCGCCTGCTGTGCCGCCGCCTGCTGTGCCGCCGCCTGCTGTGCCGCCGCCGCCTGCTGTGCCGCCGCCGCCTGCGGAGCCTCCGCCCGCCTGACCATCAGGGCCGTCGACGCTTCCGGTGCAGCTGAAGACGAGGACGACGACGGCGAGAGAGCGGAGGCGCAACGTCAGATGTTGTGGCATGAGCCCTCGATGGCACCGGTGGGCGATGGCCTATCGACTAGTTGCCGATGGCCGGGTCGAAGAGGCTGCCGTTTCCGGCAGTGTTGCCTTCAGAGCAGGGGCCTACGGTCACCAACCAGCAGCTCAAGAGCAGCATCGAGAGTCGTCGCATGGGGCCAACGTAGCGCCGTCGGGCGCGCGGGTCAGTGACCCGCGGCGCCACGAGAGAAGACGCGCTGCGCCAGCCCGGCATCGTCAGCGTGCGGCTGGCTGAATGCGCTCGAGCTGGCAGCCCTTGGCGCGGAACTGGGCGAGCAGGCCGTCGGGGCCGATGAGGTGCTCGGTGCCGAGCGCGACGAACGCCCGCTCGTCGTAGGTGAGCGCCTGCTCGCACTTGGAGAACCAGCGCGCGGAGAGAGCGCACCCAGCACGAGCACCGTCGCCCGCCGAATCGCACCCGGGCAAGGGTAGCACTGAGGGCCAGAGAGGCTGGGTAGCGCTACGAACGCGAGGGTGCGCGCGGCGACTTCGGTCGGGTTGGTTCATGCTTCTTGGACCTCTCGCGGTTTCTCGGCGGCGGTCTCGGGTATCTGGCGCCTGCGTCGTGCGCGAGGGCGAGCTGCGCGTGTCGCCGCTCGTGCTCGACCCCGCGACGCGCGCCCGCGTGACGCAGGCCGCTTCCGAGGGCACGCCGTGCTCGGCGACCGGCCTCACCGGCGCCACGTGCCGCGGCGGCGCGTGCACCGCGGGCGCGGCGGGCGCGGCGAAGTCGACGGCGACCGGCCGGTGCTCGACGCCCGTCATGTCGCGCACGCGCAGGTGGCAGGCCGCGAGCATGTACTCGATCGCCGGAAACGACGACGGGTCGGTGGCGAGGTCGATGGCCGTAATCTTCCCGTTCACGGCCGCGGGGTAGTCGGCGCAGATGAGCCGGTTGCTCCAACATGCAGCGGCGCGAAGAGCCCTCGGCGCCGTCGACGGTGCGCGGCGTGTTCGCGCGCAGCTCGACGGGCAGCAGGTGCTGACCGAGGCGTCGGTGGCGCGATTGACCGGGGTGCACGTCGCGGTGTCTTCGTCTCCGGTCGGCTCCCGAGCGGGCGGCGCATGCTGCTGCACGGTGGCCAGGGCATGGCGTTCACCTCGCTGCTCATGATTCGCCCGGCCGATGGCACGGTGGCCGCGCTCGTCGGCAACAACACCGAGCTCGATGGCACGAAGGGCATCACCTTGATGAAGGTGCTGGCCGACATGACATGGCCGCGAGGCAAGTGACCGAACGGTGGCCCGCAGAGCCGTTCACATCTCGCGACTGAAAAGGGGCTGGGTTCGTCGGGCTGGTGATCAGGGGCTAGGTTTCCGAACGCGGCCGCAACGCGTACAGCGTCGTGACCTCTTTTGCGCGGCTCGAGTGCAGCTGGTCGACGCGCGTCTTCGCCTTCGGGTGATGCGCCTTGCCCGCATGCGACCACACCACCTCGAGCCCGGCCGCGCTCAGCTGCTCCTGGAGCCACTCGGCCGAACGCAGCCCCAGCAGCACCGGCAGGTCCGACAAGAACAACAGCCCCAACCCACCCGGCTCGAGGTGCTCGGCCAGCCCGCTCAAAAACCGCCGCAACACCGCGCCGTCTTCGTCGTACACGGCCCGATCGGCCCGGTTCTTCGGAGCCTCCGGAATCCACGGCGCGTTGAACACCACCAGCCCCGCCCGCCCTTCGGGGAACAGGTCGCCCACCGACGCCGAAAACCGGTTCGCCAGCCCCAGCGCCTTCGCGTTCTCTCGCGCACACTTCACCGCGCGCTCTTCGATGTCGGTCGCCACCACGTTCGCCGCCCCGCGCTGCAAGAGCACGAACCCGAGCACCCCGGTGCCCGTGCCCACGTCGAACACCCTCGCGCCCTTCACCGCCTCGACCGGCACCTTCGCGAGCAGCTCGACGTATTCGGTGCGCGTCGGCGTGAACACACCCCAGTGCGGCGTCAGCGTGCCCTTCAGCCCCGGCACCTCGAGCCCCTTCGCCCGCCACTGCGCCGCCCCCAGCATGCCGAGCAGCGTCTTGAAGCTCACGTGCGTCGTCGCCCCGTGCGCATCGCCCCACACCTCGAGGCACGTGCGCGCCACGTCGGGCGCCCTCGAGAGCTGCAGCCGATACTGCGCATCCAGCGCCACGATGATGCGCGACAGCGTCTCGTGCTCGCGGTGCCGCGCCTCGCGCTCTTCTCGAAACGCCTCGAGCGCCGACTTCGCCTTCGAGGGCCGCTCGAGCCTGCGCCCCATCGCCGTCAGCAGCTGCCGCGCGTTGTGAAAGTCGCCCGTGTACAAGAGGTGCTCGCCGCGCTTCACGCGCCGCAGCGCGTCGTCGGCCCGCAGCCGGTCATCGACTGGGGTCAGCCGCGTGTACATCGGCGCATCGCTTTCGCTGCGCCAGACGACCTTCGGCTCAGGCATCGCGGCGCTTCTTCGGCGCCTTCGCGACCTTTTCTGCCTTCTCGACCTGTTCGATCACTTCCGGCGCCGGAGCCTCTTCGCTCTCTTCTGCCACCGCCGCCCGAGCATCTTCCCCGACCGGAGCCGCCGCCTTCGGCGCCGACCGCTTCTTCGGCTTCGCCGCGAGCCCCGCCTCTGCGAACGCCCCCTCGACCGAGATCAGCGCCGCCTCGGCCAACAGCTGCGCCTGGTGCACCGGCTGCACCAGCGAGTCGGCCGCCACCGTCAGCTGCGCGCGCAGCTTGTCGGCCTCGGCCTCGGCCAGCGGCTCGGGCGAAAACGCCGCGCGCCACGCATCGAAGCTCGCCGTCAGCTGCGCGATCGCCGGCTGCACCGGCGCGTAGTCATCGCCCGCCAGAATGCGCTTCACGTACTGCGTGCGCATGCGCTTCACGAACGACGCCGTGAACTTCTCGAAGTCGTCTCTCGACGCCCGGCGCATCGCGGCCAGCTTGTAGGGCTTGAACAGCTCTTCCAGCACCGGAGCCCTCGGCCCCGCCGTGAACGTGATGCCCGCCTGCAGCCGCTCGACCGCGTCGACCGCCGCGCCCTGCAGCGACTTCGCGAGGTCGCCCCGCACCGCCTCGAGCTCGGGCAGCTGCGCGCTCTTGTTCGCCAGCCCCGCGAGGGGCTCGACCACCGCCGCCAGGCGATCGACCGCCGTCTGCAGCCACTGCTTCTCGTCGGGCAGCTGCTTGCGCGCGATGAGCTTCTGCGCGTCTTTGAGTCGGCCCAGGAACTGTTCTGCGAACACCACGGTGTCGAAGGCGGCGAGCATGTGGCGCCCCTCTAGCACGCATGAATGTCAGACCCCTGGTCTATAGCTGTTACCCGTGGTACTAAACACGAGTTCAGTGACGCGGTACGGACCCATTCGAGGGGAGATTTGAAGACATGGCGATGAATCCTGAGAAGGCGAAGGCGATCGAGCTGGCGTTGGTGGCGGTCGAGAGGCAGTTCGGCAAGGGCTCCATCATGCGGCTCGGCAACGACGAGCCGCTGAACAAAGACGTGCAGGTGGTGCCGACGGGCTCGGTGTCGCTCGACATCGCGCTGGGCGTCGGCGGTTACCCGCGCGGCCGCATCATCGAAATTTTCGGGCCTGAGTCGTCGGGTAAGACGACCGTGTGTCTGCACGCCGTGGCCGAGGCCCAGAAGAAGGGCGGCGTCTGCGGCTACATCGACGCCGAGCACGCGCTCGACGTCGGCTACGCCCGCAAGCTGGGCGTGCGCACCGATGACCTGCTGCTCTCGCAGCCCGACACCGGCGAACAGGCGCTCGAGATCGCCGAGATGCTGGTGCGCTCCGGCGCCATCGACGTGCTGGTCATCGACTCCGTCGCCGCGCTCGTGCCGAAGGCCGAGCTCGAGGGCGAGATGGGCGACGCCCACATGGGCGTGCAGGCCCGCCTGATGAGCCAGGCCCTGCGCAAGCTGACGGGCGCCATCGCGCGCAGCCAGACCTGCGTCATCTTCATCAACCAGATTCGCATGAAGATCGGCGTCATGTTCGGCAACCCCGAGACCACCACGGGCGGCAACGCGCTGAAGTTCTACGCGTCGCAGCGCCTCGACATTCGCCGCATCGGCGCCATCAAGAACGGCGAGGCCGTCGTCGGCAACCGCACGCGCGTGAAGGTCGTGAAGAACAAGATGGCGCCGCCCTTCAAAGAGGTCGAGTTCGACATCATGTACGGCCAGGGCATCTCGAAAGAGGGCGACCTCATCGACCTGGCGAGCGAGAACGGCATCGTCGAGAAGAGCGGCGCGTGGTTCGGCTTCAAGGGCGACCGCATCGGCCAGGGCCGCGAGAACGCGAAGGAGTACCTGAAAGAGCACCCCGAGCTGACGCGCGAGATTGAGCAGCTCGTGCTCCAGAAGTTCGGCGTGGTGAAGCCGCCGGTCGTGCAGGCCGTGCCGCCCCCGGCCGATGAAGATGAAGAGGTCGAAGAGAAGCGGCCGAAGGTGAAGGCCGCGAAGTAGTCGATCGAGTCTTCGACTCGGGAGGGATTCGCGCCCGTGTAGGTGGCTCGCGAACAGCAGCACCGTTCGCGGGCCTGATGAACAGCGAATCCCGACCAGAGAACCCGGGTCGGCTGCGCTCCCCACAGCCGGCCGCGTGAGCAGAGGTGAACACGTATGGGGAGGCGATTAGAGTCGCTCGTGATGCGAGCCCGGAATCTGAAGACGAAGGGAATGACGCTCAAAGAATGGGCGGAGCTCCCTGACGATGTGCCGGGTGAGCTCGTCGATGGCGTGCTCGTCGAAGAAGAGATGGCCAGCTTGCCGCACGAAGTGGTCGTGCTGTTCCTGCTGCGACTGTTCGGCCCCATCGATGACCGGGGTGGGCTCGTCATCCCCTCCGAGTACAAGTACGGCGTCGCCCCCAGGCGCGGCCGCAAGCCCGACATTTCGGTCTATCTCCCCGGCACTCCCCAACCGGCGTCTCGACTGGGCACGACACCGCCGGACCTCGCCGTCGAAGTCATCACCGCGAGTCCGCGCGACGCACGACGCGATCGCGTCGAAAAGATGGCCGAGTACGCCCGCTTCGGCATTCGCTGGTACTGGCTCGTCGACCCGGCCCTCCGCATCGTCGAGCTCTACGAGCTCGGCCCGAAGAAGCGCTACACGCTGGCCGCGAGCTCGAGCTCCGGCAAGGTCGCCGTGCCGACCTGTCGCGGCTTGAAGCTCGACCTCGACAAGCTCTGGGCGCGCGTCGACCGGCTGGCGTAGAAGCGTCGGCTCATGCGCCGGCTCCTCGTCACCCTCCTCCTCTTCACCGCCTGCGGCCCCGCCGCCCCGCAGAAGACCTGCACCCCCACCTCGTGCACCGGCTGCTGCACCGACGATGACCGCTGCGTCGTCGAGGTTCGCGAGCGAGACACCTACTGCGGCTTCAACGGCTCGGCCTGCGTCAACTGCGTCTCGACGGGCAAAACCTGCAGCACCGTCACCCTCGCCTGCCAATGAGCCTCGCGCTCGCGCTGCTCCTCGCCGCGACCGCCCCCGAACACCTCACGAAGGGGCTCGAGCTGTTGCGCGCCGGCGACGGCGCCGCAGCGCACGCCGAGCTCGTGCACGCGTTCACCCTCGACCCCGAGCTGCGCGCGCCGCCCGACGGCGCCGTCGCGGCCGCTCGTTCTGAGGCCCGCGCTGGCTTGCGCACCCGCCTCGACGACGCCGCCGCGAAGGCGACGCTCGCGTTCACCGCTCCGCCGCCCAAGCCCGCCAGCCTCGAGTCGCCCCGGCCGTACGAGCCCGAGCCGCTCCTGCCCGGCCCCACGCAGAAGCTGCCCGAAAAAGAGAAGCCCCTCGCCGCCGGAGGCCGCCTCACCGTCGGCCTCTTCGGCTTCTGGGTGCCGCAAGAGTCGCGCGGCGGCCCCGCCATCGAGGCCTCGTTCGGCGCGCCCGTCGGCCCCGTGCGCGTCGGCGGCGCCGCCGCGTTCTTCGTCGGCTCGTCGCTCGCCCTCTCGCTCGCCGCCCGCGTCTCGACCGTGAGCCAGGCCCGCGTCGCCTTTCTCGCCGCCGCCGACCTCGGCCTCTTCTACGGCGGCTCGAACGCCCTCTTCGCACCGTTCATCACCGCGCACGCCGCCGGCCTGCGCTTGAAGGCCGGCCGCGTCGGCTTCGAGTTTCACATCGCCTCGCTGAGCGTCTTCTGGCTCGGCGGCTCGACCTTTCTCTTCGTGCCCCAGTCGGGCTTCGCGGTGCTCCTGTGACGGCGGCGGTGCTCGTCGTGCTGGCCGCGGTGTGGACGGACCCGACCGGCCGCCTGCGCTGCGACGTGCCCGACGGCTTCGCGCCCCTGC
>JAEUJP010000592.1 GCA_016793725.1 Myxococcaceae bacterium
GCCCCTGCTCGGGCACGTCGATGAGCAGCTGGTGCCGCTTCTGCTCGAACAGCGGCGCCGCCATCTCGACCGCCTTCATCACCACGAGGTGCAGTTCGATGCGCGTGCGGTTGAGAACGATTTTGCCGCGGGCGATGCGCGAGACGTCGAGCAGATCATCGACCATGCGCATCAGGTGCTTCACCTGCCGATCGATGATGCGCCGCTCGCGCAAGAGCGCCGTCTCTTTCTTCCGGTCGAGCACGTCGAGCGCGATGACGATGGGCGCGAGCGGGTTGCGCAGCTCGTGGCCCAACATCGCGAGGAACTCGTCTTTCGTCTGGTTCGCCGCGACCGCCGCTTCCTGCGCGGCGCGCAGCTCGGCCATGTTCGCCTCGGCGGCGGCGCGCAGGCGTCGCTCGGAGTCGAGCAGCATCGCCCGCTCGAGCGTCTGCGCGCAGTGCCACGCGAGCATCGACAGCTGCTCGACGTCGCGCGGCGTCAGCGACCGCGGTTGGGCGAAGCTCACGCCGAGCACGCCCAGCGCACCTTCGCGCCCCAACATCGGCAGCGCGGCGAGCGCCGGGTACCGCACGTGCTCGGGGGAAATCAGCGGGTAACGCGCGAGCAGGGCTTCACGGTTCTCGACCAGCACCGGCGCCTGCGTGCGCCACGCGTCGCAGGCGGGCGTGTGCGCGTCGATGCGCACGCTGCGAAACGACGCGAGCGCCTCGGTCGCGTAGCCCTGCGAGCCGCGCACGTCGAGTGAGGTGCCCTCGGCGTTGAGCAGAAAGACGCTGATGGCCTTCGCTCCGACGACGTCGGCGCCCTCGCTGACGACGACGCGCAAGACGTCGTCGACGTCGCGGGCGCGAGCCAGCCCTGAGTTGAGCTTCGCGATGGCCTCGAGGCTCTGTTCGCTCGCGCGCCGCTGCTCGTCGGCGACCGAGACCGAGCGGCCGAGCAGCACCGCCATCACGCCGCTGATGGCGGTGAGAAAGACGACGAGCAGCGCGGTGCCGGTCGGCGTGTCGACGACTCCGGTCGACTGCAGGAGCAGGCGGAGCCAGCCGACGCCCACCGGCAACCCGATGACGACGGGAATCGTGCGGCGCAGCACGTAGCCGCCCGCGTCGTCGCGCGTGAAGGTGCGGCTGAGGCCGAGCTCGCTGCGCAGAAAGACGGTGGCGAACCCGGCGGCGGCGGCGAGCGTGGCGGTGAGGCCGGCCATACGAATGTACGGCGTCGGCTGAAACAGCACCGCCGCGTCGTAGAGGTAGCCGACGATGGCGGTGAAGCCGGTGAAGAACGTGACGACGCCGAGCCCCTGAGAGAGCAGGGCGGCGGTGCGGCCGCGGCTCGCCGCGAAGACGGCGAGGCCCAGACAGAACAGCGAGAACGCGGTGTTCGGCGCCATGCGGTTTGGGAACCGCGCGGCTTCGCCGGCCACGCTGTGCTCGCGCTGCAAGAGCTCGTCGATGCCGAGGTCGACGCCGGCGACGTACTGCAAGAGGGTGATGAGGCCGATGACGGCGGGCAAGAGCGCGAGCGCGTCGGCGAGCTTCGGGTTGCGGCGGTGTGCGCGCAGGCACAGGGCGGCGCCGAGCAGCGTGAACGAGAAGGCCGAGTTCGCCTTCATGCGATCGGCGACGGCCTCGGCGAACGAGCCACCGCCGAGCCAGGCAGCGAGCACCCCGAGGCTGATGACGGCGCAGAACGCACCGATGACGGTGACCGTCGTGCGAACGTCTTCGCGCGTGTCTTCTCTCGTCGTCATCTCGGGCAGGCCCGTTACGTACGGGCCACGTTGGCCCCCACGCAACGCAGCGAGCAGGGCGTTACCTTGCGGTAATGCCATGCGAGACTCGCGGGCTCGATGGGGTGGCGCGTGCTCCTGCTGGTGGTGTGCTCGTGCGCGGCCTCGGCGCCGCCGGCCGTCACGGTCGCCGCGGGCCCGTGGCGCGCGACGTACCGCGAGTGGGCAGGCCTCGACGTATGCGAGACCGAGCCGTCGTGGCTGCGCGAAGAGCTCGACGACGTGAACGAGGTGCTCGAGCGCTTCACGGCGCGCGGCGGCACGTGGCGCGACGACGAGCTGCCGGTGCTCGAGGCGGCGATGGTGGCGCTGCCGCCGCTGGTCGAGGCGCACGCGCGCAACGTCACGGCCCTGAAGCGGTGCCCGGGCGGCGCGTACGCGGTGGCGGTCGAGCGCGGCGAGCAGCTGGTGGCGGCCGCGCGCTCGGGGCTCGACGGCGCGGCGAAGCTGGTTCAGTTCTCGAAGGGGCGGCGCAACATCGAGGCGTGGCGCAAGTCGCTCGAGGCCGAGCGCGAGGCGACCCGGGAGCGGCAGTGCAGGGCCGATGCGGGTGCGACGCCCGTCATCTACTACGCGTTCGGCGACGAGCTGGCCGGCACGACGTGGCTGTTCTGCGACGGCGGGGCGGTGCGGGCGCCGCTGGCCGGGTCGCTGGTGCTCGAGGCCGGCGATGAGCGCCTGCGGGCGACGTACTTCGAGCTCGCGCGCGTCTACCCGCCGGGCCAGGTGAAGCACCCGCCGCGGTAGTGGTCTCCGCTCACATGGGTCGCTGACGAGGTGACGGGCCGCGAGCTCGCCGGCCGACAGAGACACGAAGTGAGCTCAGCGTGAGCAGCCGCGCTTGGCCGCTGAGCGAAAAACCCACTCGACCCTTCGACGGCGAAGACCTGTTCTGCCTTGGCCGACGAGCTCAGCTGCGAGGCCGCGCGCCGACCGACGACATCGGGCCACGTCGACGGGAGCTTCGACGTCTCTTGGTGCCGAGTGGGGAAGGGTCACGTTTTCGAACGGAGTTATGGGTAGTTTTCTCTACCTAACTCCGTTCCCCAATGCGGGTCTCTGCCGCCCGGCACCCAGAGCTTCTGGTCGCTGCGCTCCCGTTTCCACGCTGGTCGTGTGACGAGCGCGCGGAGGCGCAGCCAGCGACCCAGGCCCAGGGGCTGAATCAGCCTGGCTGCCCTCCACGGTGCGTGAAAGGCCAGGGTGAACTTTCGCCTGCGCACTCACTCGGCGTCACACAGCGCAAGCTGCCTTCGACTTTGTGTCAGGTCGAGACGACCGAAAAGATGACGAGCGCGACGGCCGCGATGGCCAGCGCGAGCACGCCGAGCACGCGCACGTCGATGGGCAGCCGGCGCACCGGCAAGAACGCGGGGCGCACCTCGACCTTCAGCTGCCCCGCGTAGAGCACGACCGAGTCGCCGCTCTCGAGAAACAGCTCGAGCCCCTCGGCGGTCTCTTTCGCCTTGCCGCGCGTCACGAGCCCGTTCAGCGCGACGGGGGAGTCGCCCTTCAGCGAGGCCTGCCCGCGAAAGCCGCTCGACAGCTGAACTTTCAGGCCCAGCGGAGTCCACTGGAGCTTCGCGGTCGCGTCGGTGCCGAGCTCGACGTCGGCGCCCTCGCCACGCCCGAGCACCAGCGACGTGCGGCCCTCGGCGTCGAGCGCCTCGGCGTGCAGGCGCCGGTCACCCCAGCGCACCTGCACCACCCACGTCGTGACCGATGCCGGAACCACGCGGCCGGCAGCTTAACGCCGCGTCAGCGAAAGCACGCGCTGCGTGCTCAGCGCGCGCTGGTCGCCCAGGCCTCGACGACATCATCGACCTGCAGCACGTCTCTCGACCCGCTGCGCAGCCGCTCGAGCTGGCGCGGCGACAGCCATTTTTCGCCGTCGCGCACCCCAGCGTTGATGCGCGTCTTCTGCAGCGGTGTGAGCGGCACGAAGCGAAACCGCGTGCCCTGCAGCTGCTTCTTGTCGTCGTCGAGAGAGGGTGAGAGCGCGCCGCTCAAGGCCGAGTACCCGCGCGCGGCGGCCGCGGCGTCGAGCGCCTTCACGTCGCCCGCGTGCGTCACCTCGACGACCTCGCGGCCCTTCACGAAGCCGGTTCGCGTCGACGTGACGCCTTCGACCCTGCCGAGCTTGCCCTCTGCCTTCGCGCGCGCCGCCGCGGCGTCGTAGCCGCGCGAGAAGGCCACGATGCCGAGCTCGGGCGGCTGCTCCGCGAGCGCGAGGGCGACGAGCGGAATCATGTGGTGAGCGCCGCTCCCACGGGGGCGACCGGCGCCCTCTTCTCGAGCAGCTTCTTCGTGAGCAGGTGGTCGAGCGACAGCTTGCCGGGCCCCATCAGCGCGACCACCGCGAAGAACGCCAGGTAGTGCCACTCGATGAAGCCGAGCACGTCGTGCCATGCCTCGACCTCGCTCGCCTTCGCCGTCACCATCGCCACCACCATCGTGCCGATGAGGGGCAGCGAGATGAGCCGCGCGAACAGGCCGGCGATGAGCAACAGGCCGCCCACGAGTTCGAGGCCCGACACGAACGGCGCCTGAAGCGAAGGGTAGGGAATGCCGAGCTCCGTGAAGAAGTCGATGATGGCGGGCAGGTTGTGCAGCTTTCCCCACCCCGACATCGCGAAGACGATGCCGGCCGAGAGGCGCACGAGAAAGAGGGCAGCCGCTTCGAGGGAGTCTCGTGAAGCGACGAGACGGGCGCGCAAGGTCGTGAGCATGGGCTGCCGCTGATACGCAGCCCGCGCCGTGCGGTTACTTCTTCTGCTTCTTCGCCGGCTTCTTCACCGGCGCGGCGCCGGCGGTCTTCGCCTCCCACTCCTTCAACAGCTTCTTCGGCGCGGTGTGACGCCAGCTCTCGTAAATCCACTCCCTCACCAGCGGCTCGGGGAACTTGCCCTTGGGGAACTCGGCGCCCACCCAGCCCCACTTCGCCATGCCGTACGACGCAGGCTTCACGAACGGCAGCTGCAGCGCCATCGACTGCGTGTCTTTCAGCTTCACCGACACGTACGTGCTGCCCGGAGCCTCGCCGTCGCCGAGCCAGACGAACACCTTGTCTTTGATGCGGTACACCTCGTGCGAGCCGTCGAACAGAAACGCCTGCTTCGCGCCGGGGTAGCGCATGCACTCGGTGCGTATGACGTCGAGGGGCTTGGGCATGAGCGCGGCTTCTAGCACCGTCGAGCGTTGCATCTCGCAACGCCGTGGCCGCGAAACGCACCGCGAACGTGTCGGCGCGTGGGCACGGGGCCCTGGCGCGCCTGGTGCACGGGGCGCGGCCATGGCGCTCCAGTGGCCCGACGACCTCCTCAGAGAGCATGGCTTCGTGGTGTCGAGCGGCTCGCTCCGCGTGCGCGGCAAAGAGCACGTCGTCACGTCGGGTGCGACCATCGAGGCCGAGAGCCGTTCCCCGAGCGCGCTCCCGTCGGTCGGCGTGATGGCCGCGAGCGTCTTCGCGCTGCCGTTCACGTTGGGCGCACACGACTGGAGCGTGAGCCTGCCCATCTCGGTCATGCTCCTCGCCGGTCTTCGGCTCCTGACCGCCGACTCGCGGTACCACGTGGTGCTGAGGTCTCGCGGCCGCGCGGTCTCTCTCTTCGAAGGCGAAGACGAGCGGCTCGTCATCGCGCTCACCGCGGCGATTCGGGCCGCGCTCGAAGAGGCGGGTAAGCTCGAGGCTCAGCCACGGGTCACGACCAGCACCAGCGCATAGCCCACCGCCACGGTCTGGATGATGGCGAACGCCACCAGCCCGACAGGCAGGAACTCGAAGAACCCGAACCGCACCCGCTCACCCTGCTCGTCAGTCAGCTGCGCGCGCTCGGTGAGAATCTGCGCCATCGGCCCCGAGGTCGCGGCGGTGAGAAACAGCGAGCTGCCCGCACACACCGACAGCGCGAGCCCCACGTACACCGCCGCCGGAGGCAGCCGCGTCGCCAGCGCCTCGGCCACGTCGAGCAGCGCCGCCATGCTCGGCCCCGCCGAGAACAACCCCGTGAGCACGCCCGCCGCGAGCAGAAACAGCACGAGCTGCACCACCGCCGGTATCGGCAGCGCCGCGAGGCCCTGGCCCGCCGCCGCGAACAGACCGCTCTGACGCACCGCCGCCACCATCACGAACAGCGCGAGCAAGAACAGCGCGGCCTCGACGTCGACGCGCGTGCGAATGATGTTCTCACCCACCTTCGGCGACGACAGCAGCGCCGCGCCCACGCCCAGCCAGCACACGAGCTCGGGCCCCACGCCGCTCGACGGCGGCACCACGAGCCACGCGACCAGCATCGCGACGAGCCAGCCCACCGCGGGCAGAAAGCGCCGCCAGTCGAGGCGCACGCGGCGATAGAGCGCCGCCATCACCGCGAGCGAGAGCCGCGTCGTCAGAGGGTCGCGCACGAGCTCGCGCTCGGGTCTCACCTTCAGCAGCGTCCACCCGACGAGCACGGCGAGCGCGACCAGCGTCGGCGGGGCCGCCGTCATCAGGTAGTCGGTGAACGTCATCACCCCGCGCCCGAGCAGGAGCAGCGCGGGGAAGTCGCCGATGGGCGTGGCCGCCCCGCCCAGGTTGCAGGCGACCAGCAGCACCCCCAGCGTCCACGCGAGGTACTTCTTACCGACGCCCAGCAGCTTGAAGAGGATGAGCAGAATCGGCAGCACCAGCAGCAGCGCCGTCAGGTTGTTCACCAGGCTCGACGCCACGTACATCACGAGCGTGAACAGCAGAAAGATGCGCTTCGGGCCGCCGCGGCTGAGCCGCGTCACCTTCGCCGCCACCACCCCGAACACCCGCGTCGCGACGAACAGCTCGGTCAAGAACCCGAGCCCGACGAGCAGCACCAGCACGTCCCACGGCACGTCGGCGAAGATGGCGCGCGTCGTGCCCACCCCGAACAGCGCCGCCGCGAGGCACGACAGCGCCGCGCCGCCCAACACGACCGTGAGCCGGTACGCGGGCCGCACCGCCTGCAGCACCACCGTGCCCACCAGAATCGCGACGAGCACCAGCGAGGCCATCAGCTCACGAGCTCCGCGAAGTCGTCGGCCGACGTCTCGGTGAGCCACCGCGGGTAGACCTGCATCGCCGTGCCGAGCACCTCCCACCCGACGATTGACCGAAACTGCGTTCGCACGTCGCCGCCGCTCACCCGCATCCACAGGGGGTCGACCCAGGTCTGGTCGCCGCGCGTGCCGTAGCAGAACGTCAGGAGCACGCTCCGTGCGCCCGCGAGCTGCTGCACCGCGCTCATGTCGAGCGTCGCGACGCGCCCGCCGAAGTTCGCGGCCAGCCTTTCCCAGTCGACCGGCACGAGCGGCGACGTCAAGAGCGTCACCTTCGCGTCGCCGAGCAGCGGCACCAGCGCGTCGAGCCAGTCGGCCTCGACGCCGACCACCGCCACGTTCGCGGCGCCGGCGCACGCCCTCACGACCTCGCCCGTCGAGATGGCCGGCTTCGTCGTGCCGCCGAGCCAGCGCTCGGTCACCGCGTGCAGCGCCGCATACTCGAGGCCCAGCGTCTCTTGCAGCTCGCGCACGAGCGCGTCACCGCCCGCGGCCGCGACCTCGCGCGTGAACAGCCACGCTGCGCTGCACATGCCGAGCTCGGTCGAAGCCACCCGAAATGCCTCGAAGACCGACCTCTGAATCGTCACTTCGGCACCTGCGCCGACAGCAGCGCGTCGAGCACGCACAACATCGCCGCGTTCGCGAGCGCGTGCTGCGGCGGGCCGTCGGTGACGCAGTCGACCATCGCCGCCTGCTCGGCCGAGCCCCGCGGCGCGAGCCGGTCGAGCACACGGGCGGGGAACCCGAGAGGGAAGGTGCCGTGCTTCACCTGCTCTCTGAGGTGGGGCGGCAGGTGCAGCGGCACCGGCACGCGCGGCTCTTCGGCCGGCGCCGCGCCCGCCGCGCTCTTCTCGAGCAGCTGACCGAGCAGCGCCAGCAGCACGTAGTTCGCGCCGCGGTGGTGCGCGGGCCCCTCGTCGAGCACGCAGCGCACGACGAACGCGCGGTCGGCGGCGTCGGGCAGCCAGGGGGCCAGCAGGGCGTCGATGCGCGACCGGTCGAGAATGCGGGCGAGCGCGCCGGGCGCTGCGCGGCTGTGGTGTGGGGGCATGCGCCCTCGAGCTTAAGCGACGGCGCGTTGCCTGCCGCGCTCAACTGAAGCCGAGCGCGGGTTAGCGCACGGGCTCTGCGTCGCGCAGCAGGGCCTGCCGCTCGAGCGCACGCTCGAGGGTGCGGCGCAGGGCGCCCAAGGGGCCGTCGAGCGCGCAGATGGCGTGCGCTCCGGCGAGCCTCGCCCGCAGGGCGACGCGCGGGTCAGACAGGGCCATCACGGCGACCACCTGGGCGCCGCGGCTCGCCCGCAGGGCCAGCTCGACGACGCCGAAGACGTCGCCGGTGCGCACCACCGCGAACACCACGTCGGGCCTGCCGGCCCCCGGCTCGAGAAACTCGGCCTCGACGTTCGAGTCGCGGAGCAGGTCGACCAGCAGCGAGCGAAGCGCGTCGGCCTCACCGAAGAGAATGATGCGAAGACGTGAGGCCATCGGGGTACAACCCAGGCAAGACGTGCGCCAGCCCGCTCGCCCTGCGACGCCACGCTTGGGCGCGTTGCAGGGTGCGGCGGGGCGTTGCCGGTTGCGGCGGCGTCACCGGGGTGAAACGGGCCTCAGGCCGGGTCGGTCTGGCCCTTGCTGCGGCGGTGAATCGTCGAGACGTCGATGCCGAGCAGCTCGGCGGCGCGCGTCTTGTTGCCGTCGCACTTCGAGATGGCCCACGCGATGTACTCGGCCTCGACCTGCCGCAGCGGCGCGACGGCCTGGCGCTTGAGCTCGAACGTGGGGTCGGCGTTGGGGCCCTCGCTCAGCGCACGCTCGAGCTCGGCCCGGCCAGCGACCTCGGCGTTGCCGGTCACCACCAGCCTCTCGACCATGTTCTCGAGCTCGCGCACGTTGCCGGGCCAGCTCTTCGCGCTCAGCGCAGCGACGAGGTCGGGCGAAAACGTGTGCACCTTCGAGAGCGGGTTGCGCTCGCGGGCCGTGGCGAGGAAGCGCTCGACGAGCAGCGGCACGTCTTGCACGCGGTCGCGCAGCGGCGGCACGGTGAGCGGCACCACGTTCAGCCGGTAGAAGAGGTCTTGGCGAAAGGTCTTCGCCTGAACGGCCTGGGCGAGGTCGCGGTGCGTCGCCGCCACCACCCGAACGTCGACGCGCCGCACGTCGTCTGAGCCGACCGCCCGAACCTCACCCTCTTCGAGCACGCGCAACAGCCGCGCCTGCAGCGGCAGCGGCATGTCGCCAATCTCATCGAGCAGAATGGTGCCCCCGTCGGCCTCGGCGAACAGCCCGTGCCGCGCGGCGGTGGCGCCGGTGAAGGCGCCCTTCACGTGGCCGAACAGCTCCGACTCGAGCAGCGACTCGGGCAGGGCGGTGCAGTTGATGGCGATGAACGGGCCGGCCTTGCGCGGGCCCTCGAAGTGAATGGCGCGCGCCACGAGCTCTTTGCCGGTGCCAGTCTCACCGCACACGAGCACCGCGGCGTTCGAGGCGGCGACGCGCTCGACCATCTCGAACAGCCGCTGCATGGCCGGAGCGCGGCCGACGATGGCGCCCAGGCTCGACCGCTCGCGCGCGAGACGCAGCAGCGAGCGGTTTTCGGTGCGCAGTCGACGCTCGTCGACGGCGCGCGCGACGAGCGAGGTCACCTCGTCGAGGCGAAACGGCTTCGTGAGGTAGTGAAAGGCGCCGAGCTTGATGGCCGAGATTGCGGTGTCGATGGCGCCGAAGGCGGTCATGATGAGCACGGGCAGCTCGGGGTCGACGCTCTTCAGCTGTTTGAGCAGGTCGAAGCCGTCGGCGTGCTCCATGCGCAGGTCGCTGATGACGACGTCGTAGAGGTGCTGGCGCGACTTCGCGAGCGCAGCGGCGGCGCTGTCGGCGATGTCGACGGCGTAGCCTGCATCGGTCAGGTCGTCGGCGAGCACGCGGGCCATCTCGACCTGGTCATCGACGACGAGAATTCTCGCTCTACGCTGCATGGGTCGAACGCCCGCCGTTGGTGCGCGCCAGTGGCCACAACACGGCGACGCGAGTTCCCTTCCCGACTTCGCTCTTCAGCTCGATTCTGCCGCCGTGGTTGCGAACGATCTGCGCCGCCACCGTGAGCCCCAGGCCAGTGCCCTGCCCACCCTTCTTCGTCGTGAAGAACGGGTCGAACACGCCCTGCAGCTGCTCTTCGGGTATGCCACACCCGTCGTCTTCGACCGCGAGCTCGGCCGACGGCCACGCCTCGCCCGCCACCCGCGCCTTCACCGTCACGTGCCCGCCCTCGCGGCACGCATCACACGCGTTCATCACCAGGTTGAGCAGCACCTGCTGCAGCTGGTCGGGGTCGGCCGAGACGTCGGGCAGCCCCGTCGCCACCTCGACCGAGAGGGCCACGTGCCGGCGCTGCGCTTCGTAGCGCACGACCTCTTGCAGCCACGTCGCGACCTGCGCGAGCGCCACCGGCCGCACCGCAGCCGGCCGCACCCGCGAGAAGTCGAGCATCTGGCGAATGGTGCGGGTGACCCGGTCGATCTGATCGATGATGACCTGCAGCCCCCGCGCCTGGTCGTGGCCCGCGCCGAGCTTGCCGTGCACGTACTCGGCGCGCGCCCGCACGATGCCGAGCGGCGTGCCGATCTCGTGCGCGAGCCCCGCCGCCAGCACGCCGATGGTCGCCAGCTTCTCGGCGCGCAAGAGCTGCGACTCGAGCGATCGCACCTCGCTGACGTCGTCGAACACCAAGAGCGACCGCGCCTCGTCGAACGCCGTGCCCAGCGGCACCGCGTGCACGCTGTACTGCCCCTCGCTGCCGAACAGCGCCAGCTGCTCGCCGTGAATGCTCTGCACGAACTGTGTCGACGCCGCCGCGCCCACCAGCGCGGCGAGCCGCTCGAGCACCGACGCCGGCGCCTCGGGCAGCGCCTCGGCCAGCGGGCAGGGCAGCACCACCTGCGGCATGCGCTCGCGCAAGACGCGGTTCACCGAAGACACCGTGAGGTCGTGGGTCAGGCTCATCACCCCGGCGGGAATGTTGTCGAGCGTCTTTTCGGTGCGCTCGTGCAGGCGCGCGAGCCGCTCGGCGTGCAGCAGGCGCTCGCCCGTCACCGCCGCGCGCCGCGACGCCAGCACCAGAAAGACGCCGAACGCGATCAACACCAGCGCGATGACCGCCGCCGCCGCCGCCAGCCGCGTGGTGAGGCTGCGCTCGGCGTCGCGCAGCACCGACGTCGAGGTCAGCACCGCGAGCCCCCACTGCCCCAGGCCGTCGGTGTGCACCGGGGCATACGTGCTCAGCACCTCGGCGTCACCCAGGCCCATCGACGCGGCCACGGCTCCGCTCATCCACTGTGTGCCGCGCTCGCCCCGCCGAAGGTGGCCCACGAGCTGTGCCACCTCGGGCTGCAGCCCGCTGCTCGCCGCCACCACCGCCGCGAGCCGCGGGTGGCTCGGCGCCGACACCCGGCCGTGCGGGCCCAGCAGCAGCAGGTTCGTCGCCGGGTCAGACGCCAACAGCCGCAGCTTCGACAGGAGCTGATCCGAGTCGACCAACATCGCCACCACGTGCGCGTCGGCGTTCGCGGGCGCGATGGCGACCACGCGCCGCGAGCGCTCGCCGCCCGACAGCGGCTCTGAAATCTGCAGCTCGCCCCGCCGCGCTTCTGCCTTCTCGGCCGCCGCCCTCAGCGCCGCCTCGACCTCGAGCTCGGGGCCCTTCGACGACAGCCGCGGGTTCGGCACCGAGAGTCGCGCCGCCCCGTCGGGCTCGAAGACGGCGAGGTGCTGAAAGTGTTCGCTCGCCGCCAGCAGCGCGCGCAGCTCGCGGCCCGTCTCGGCGTCGGCCTCGGGGCCCTCGACGAGCTCCGACGCGAGGCGCAGCACGACCGCCACGCCCTCGAGGTCTCGGCGCGTCAGCTCGACCGCCTCGTCGGCGTGTGCGAGCCGCTCGGCCGCGAACTTGTCGGCCAGCTGCCTGCGGTCGCTCTCGATGAGCTCGAGCGCGCCCGCGACCACGCCGCCCAGCAAGAGGCAGAGCGCGGTCACCGCGCCGAGCAGGCTCGGAGTGACGGCCCCTCTCGCCGGCTGCACCTCACGCATCGCGCGGCGCCTCGCAAGCCCCGAGCCAGTCGCCGGCCGGGCCCGTACCCCAGAGCTCGCGCGCCAGCCGTTGCATGGTGCGTGGGTAACGTTGCGTGCTGCAACGCGCGTGTTTTTTTGCGACGCGCTCGCCCTCGGGGGTCTGGCGCTGGCGCGAAGCTCGCAGCGCGGCGAGGGCCCCATGGGAGCTCCCCTCTTGATCGCGCTCGACCCGCCCGGTGAGCCGGCGCGCGTCGCGCTCGAGCGCGCCATCGTGCTGGGCGCAGCGGCCAGGGCCCCCTTGCACCTTCTGCGCGTCGTGCCCACCGCCCTGCCTACACCCATCGAGCAGTTCGAGGCCGAGCGCGAGCTCCGCCGCGACCTGCGCGACCTGCTGCCCGCGTCGCTCGGCCGCGAGCGCGTCAAGGTGAGCGGCGGCGACGTGGTGCGCGAGGTGTGCGCCTCGGTCTCGAGGCTGCGTGCCGGGCTCGTGGTGCTGGGTGACTCCCCCGACGCCGCCCGCCGGGCCGCGAGCATCGCCGTGAGAGCGCGCGTATCGGTGCTCGTCGCGCGCGCGGCGTGGCCCGCCGGCAGCGTGCTCGGCACCACCGCCCTCGTGCACCGAAGGTACCCCGTGCTTCGCAAGGCCCGGCAGCTCGCCACGTGGCTCGAGGCACCGCTCTTCGTGCTGCACAACCTCGCGCCGCGCGCCGGTGCTGCGCACCCGAGCACCGAGCAGGCCGCCGCCGAAGAGGTGTTCGCGATCACCTCGTGCTCGGCGCACCTGAGCTCGGTCGCGCGCGACGTCGCGCCGGGCGCCGCCGTGGTGGTGGGGCAGCACGGCGACGCGGTCGAGGCGATTCTCGACGGCGAGCGGCGCTACGCGAGCGACGTGCTCGTCGTCGGCGCGCGCGTCGGTCACCCTCCCGGGCAGGGGCCGTCGATCGCCGAGGTCGTCGCCCGGCAGGCGCGCGCCAGCGTGCTCGTGACCCCGATGGAGTGACACTGCTGAAGTGTAGCCGCCCAGGTCGTTTGAGCTCAAACGAATCGACCAGGCGCGGGTTGCGGTTTGCGCCGCGAGGGTCGCGGCTTGCGAGGCACGGGGCCCGCCCGCGCCCGGCGCACGTGACTGGCGCGGCGCTTGCCTGGGGTCGCAGCACCTCACGATGCCATCTCGAGCCTCACTCTCGATGGGCGCGCTCGGCGCGCTGCTCGCGCTGGGTGTGGTCGCCGCCGCGCACCGCCTGACCGAGCCGCCCGCGCCCACGGCGGGGGTGGCCCGCGTCACCGTGTCGGTCGAGGCTGCGGGCCTGCACGAGGTGCTCCCGACGTCGCGCGGGCCGGTGCACGTGTACCAACCGCCGGGCTACGACCCGAAGACCGCGGGCGTGCTGCTCTACGTGCACGGCTACTACACCGACCTCGCCGCCGCGTGCCGCCACCACCACCTCACCGACCAGTTCGACGCGAGCGGCCGCAACGCGCTCTTCATCGTGCCCGAGGCGCCGGCGAGCGGCGCAGAGCCGGTGGTGTGGGGCGACCTGCCGGCGCTGCTCGAGGCCGTGTCGCGCCACCCCGACTTCACGGTGCCCGAAGGCCGGCGGGTCGCGCTCGCGCACAGCGGGGGCTTTCGCACGGTCGAGCGCTGGCTCGGCTCGGGCCTGCTCGACACGGTCGTGCTGCTCGACGGGCTGTACGGCGGCGAGCGGGCGCTCGACGGGTGGCTCAAGCGCTCGGGGCATCGGCGGCGGCGGCTGATGCTGGTCGGCAGAGAGACCTCGGCGCGCGTCGAGCGTTTCGCGGCGCGCTACGCAGACCGGCGCGAGCTCGACGCAATTCCCTCGCCGGGCGAGCTGGGGCCTGGGGGCGACGCGCGGGTGGTGGTCGTGCGCTCCGACGTCGGCCACATGGAGCTCGTGACGCAGCAGCAGGCGATACCGGCCCTGCTCGCGCTCACCCGGCTCGCGCCCATCGCCGGCAGCGGCCCCACCGCGAGGGGCCGTCAGTGACCGTCTTTCAGGGTCACCTCGAGCAGCCGTGCGTCGACGTCGGCGAGGAGCTCATCGAGCACCTCGGTGCTCAGGCGCCCGTCGCGGTGCGCGTCGAGCAGCGCCGCCTTCTCTGCCGCGAGCGTGCGGCGCAGCGCGGCGCGGCGCTCGGCCGCGATGAGGTCTTCCTTCTCGACGTGCAGGGCGCCCGCCGCGGCGTTCGCGTCGTCGCGGCGCTTCTGAAAGACGGCCTCGAGCTCGCCGGCGACACTGCCGTGCACGGCCCCCTCGCGCTGCATTCGGCCGAGCTCGTCGAGGGCGGCGGCGGCGGCGCGCGCGGCACCTCGC
>JAEUJP010000601.1 GCA_016793725.1 Myxococcaceae bacterium
CGTCGCGGCCGACGATCGACCGCGCGCGCCGGTGTACGACCGGGGCGTACCGTGCGTAGAGCCCTTCGATTTCATGCTTCGTGAGTTTCGACACGCGCCCCGCCAACTGTGGGACGTGCGGTATACCCCACCGACGTCCCTCGACACGGGGCACGGTTGTCGAAAGCACACGTGAAGCTCCTTCGCCTGGGCCTGATGGTCTTCCTCGCCGTGCGGTGCTTCGACCCTCTCTATGAGCCGGGGTTCGGGCGCTCGTGGTTCGTCTGCTGCAGTGACGGCCTCATCGACACCTGCGAGTGCCTCGACGAGTCGATGTGCATGCAGGCGATCACCGCGTGCGCCATGAACACCTGCACCACCAGCGGCAGCTGCAACTCGGGCGCTGGCGGTGGCAATGCCAACGCCGGTGGCAGTGCCAACGCCGGTGGCAGTGGTACCGCGGGCGGTCGCGCCGGCGGCAGCGGCTTCGCAGGCGGCTCGACTGCGGGCGGTGCAACAGCCGGCGGGGCAACCGCAGGCGGCGCCGCGACCGCAGGCGGTGGCGCGACGGCAGGCGGTGGTGCGACGGCAGGCGGTGGTGCGACGGCAGGCGGCGGAGCGACGGCCGGCGGCGGAGCCACCGCAGGCGGCGGCATGGGCACCACCTACGAGCTGTGCTGCACGAACGGCAACGTCGGCTCGTGCCTCTGCGGGCCGACGGGGTGCAACGCGCCCCCGTTCACGCCCTGCGCGTTCGGCCGCTGCGTGGTCGCCGGCAACGCGTGCCCGAACTAGCCGGGCGCGGGCATCAACATCTGCGCCAGCGCCGCCGGCGACTTGATGCCCTGCGCCAACATCCACGCATCGCCGGCGCGGGTCGACGCCACCGCCAGGGAGCCGCTCGCGATCTCGCCGAGCCGCAGCCGGGTGGCCGCCGCGAACAGCCGCATGTCGGCCGCTTCGAAGCCCAGGATCGCCTCCTGCAGCAGCGTCACCGCAGCGTCGGGGCTCTTGCGCCCGGCCGCCACCAGCCCGCGCGTCGCCGCCGCGAACGCGTCGGCCCACGGCACGCCCTCGGCTTCGAGCGCTTCGGCGCCGGTGATCGCGGCCTCGTGCTCGCCGCACGCCACGGCCGAGCGGGCCCGCAAGAACTCGGCCTCGATGCGCACGTTCTGCGTACGCAAGAGGTACGCGCGCTTCATCGCCGGCCACGCTTCGCCGATGCGATCGAACGCGTCTCGGGGCTTGCCCTCGTAGAGATCGATCATGCCCTCGCTCAGCACCGCCCAGTAGTGCTGAAAGTGAAAGCTCGAGCGGCCCCAGCGCGCCATCGCCGCCCGAACGTCGTCGCGCGCCCTGCCCGGCTCGCCGGCCGCCACCGTCGCTACGTTCGACAGCCCCAGCTCGAGCGACGTCGCCGCGTAGAGATCGCCGCGGTGCTCGGCCTCGCGCTTCAGCGCCGGCACCCGCCTCATCAGCTCGGCGATCTCACCCATGTAGAACAGGCTCCAGACCGAAAAGAGGCGCGCGTTCGCCGCTTCCCAGGTCACGGCGTTGCCGAGCTCTTTGAACCACTGCTCGGCCTGCCCCGATGAGCCGAGCGACTCGCGCCACCGCCCGACGAGAAACTGCGCGACCGCCGCACACAGGTCGATCGTGCCGTGGAGCCGCCCGTCGCCCACCCGCTCGGCCAGCTTGCGCGCCTCGCCCAGCAGCTGGCTCACCCGCGCCTCTCGCGAGCGCCCGCCCGTCGCCACGAACGCCGCCTCGAGCCCCAGCGCCCGCGCCACCCGGTACGGCTCGCCCGCCTCGAGCGCGAGCAGCAGCTGCCGCGTCTGAAAGCTCGCCGCCCGAATCGTGTCGACCATCGACAGGCCGATCGACACCGACGAGCACACGTCGATCTGCTGCAGCTTCGCGGCCGGCACCTCGCTCGCAGCCCGCTCCTTGAAGTCGAGGCCGCGCAGCGCCAGGTGCGCCCGCCGAAACAGCCACGCCCCGGCGGCCCGCCATGGGCTCTTCGCCAGCGTCATGCCCGCGGCGCGGCACACCTCGTCGATCGCCGCGAGGCCCTCGTCGACGTGACCGCTGCGCAAGAGCTGCTCGCCGGCGCGGCGGTTGAGCTCGAGCTCCTCGCCGGCCGTGACCGCCCGTTCACCGGGCTCGTTCAGCGCGCGCTGATAGACCCGCGCGGCCACCGCGCCCCGCCCCGACGCCGCCAGCGAGTCGGCGGCCCGCGTCGCCACCGCCCTGCGGCGCACGTCGCCGTTCGGGAGCTGCTCCAGCGCGTCGAGGTACAGCTGCGCCGCCCGATCGAAGGCGAGCTTGTCGGCGGCGCTGCCGGCCGCGGCGATCATCGCGACCGCCGCGCGCTCGGTCTGCCCCGCCGCATGAAGGTGCATGGCCACGGCGTCGAGGGCCTCGGGCTGCAGCTCCTGCAGCGCGTCGGCGAGCCGGGCGTGGAGCTCGGCCTGGCGCGCCGCGGGCAGCGACGCGACGAGCGTCTCGCGAATGCGGTCGTGCCAGGCCTCGAAGCGCTCGGCGAGCTCGCCGGGCGAGCCCTTCATCAGGTGTGCGGCCTTGAGCGTGAGCGCACAGCCCCACTCGGCGGGCTGCAGCTGCGCCGCGCGCACCGCGACGCGCTCGTCGACCGGGTGCCCGGCGACGGCGACGATCTCGAGCAGCGCCCGCGCCGGCGCATCGAGACCGCCGACGCGTGCGCGCACCACGCCGTCGAGGCCTTCGTCAGACCCTTGCGGGTGCGCCGCGAGCTGCTGCAGCAAGAACGGGTTGCCGCCCGACTCTTTCGCGAGGCGGTCGACGGCCTCGGGTGCAGCCGAGCCGAGCGCCGCCTCGGCGAGCACGCGGGCTTCGTGCGCCGGCAGGGCCTCGAGCTCGATGAAGGTCGGCTTGCCCGGCATGCCGCGCGCTGCCGGGCCGAGCTCACGCGCCGAGAGCACCCAGAGCACGCTCGGCGCGTCGGGCGGCGTGAGCAGCTCGGCGAGCACCTGGGCGCTGTCGTCGTCGCCCCATTGCACGTCGTCGATGAACGCGATGACCGGGCTGCGATCGGTCATGCGGGCGAGCAGCTCGCGCAGCGCGGCGACGGCGCGGCGGCGCTGCTCGACGGCCTCTCTCACCTCGCGCTGCGGCGCGTTCGCGAAGGCGGGCACGCGGCCCAGCACGGGGAACATGCGCGCGAGCACGCTGGCGTCGCGGGGCAGCACCGCGTCGACGCGCGAAGGCTCCATGCCGATCAGGCGGCGGGCGAGCACGTCGATGGCGCTGTCGAGCGCCTTGTACGGCACGCTCTCGCGCTCGTAGCAGCGACCGGCGAGCACCAGCACGCCGGCGTCGGAGGCCTCGTCGAGGAACCGGCGGGCCAGCGCAGACTTACCGATGCCCGAGCTGCCGGTGATCTGCACGACGCGCGGCTCGCCGGCCCTCGCACGGGCGAGCTCTCGGCGCAGCGTCTCGAGGTGCTCGGCGCGGCCCACGAACGTGGTGTCGGGGGCGGCTCTGAGCGCGGGCGCGACGCCGACGGCCGCGAGCACCGCGGCGGCGTCGGGGCGTGCTTCGGGGGCGCGCGCGAGCAGCGCGTCGGCGAGGCGCGCGAGATCGTCGGGGGCGTGCGGCGCACGATCTTTGACCGGCGGGGCCGGCTGCCGCTGCTTGTCGATCAGCACCTGCATCGAGGCGCCGTCGAACGGCAGCGTGCCCGTCAGCGCCTGAAAGAGCACGACGCCGACGGCGTACCAGTCGGCGGCGGGCCCGACGGCCGCGGCGCCCGCCTGCTCGGGGGCCATGTACGCGGCGGTGCCGACGAGCTCGTGGCCCTGCGTGTCGGCCGCGGCGTCGTGGCCGGCGAGCTCGGCGACCAGCCCGAAGTCGAGGATCTTCACGTGCCCCTGCGGCGTCACGAGCACGTTCGAGGGCTTCAGATCGCGGTGCAGCCGCCCGGCCGCGTGGAGCGCCGCCACACCCGAGACCAGCTGTGCGAGGGCCGGCCGCAGCTTGTCGACATCGACGGCGCCTCGCGCCGCACCGGCCGGTGTGCGCAGGGTCTGGTCGACCGGCGCGGTGGGCAGGTCGCGCTGCGCGGGCGCTGCGACGCCGGGGCGCACGTGCTCGAGAAAATCGACGCCGTCGACGTGCTCGAGCGTGAAGAACCACGTCTCGTGCTCGACGACCAGCTCGTAGAGCTGAACGAGGTTCGTGTGCGTGACGTCGACGAGCGCGCGAAACTCGCGCTTGAGGCGCATCAGTGAGGCGGGGTCTTGCAGCTTGAGCAGCTTGAGCGCGATGCGCTGGCCGCCGCGCTCGAGATCGGTGGCCTCGTAGACGACGCCCATGCCGCCGGCGCCGAGACGGCGGCTGACGCGATAGCGCGCGGTGCCCTGGAACTCTGCGGTCAACGGCGCCAGAGCCTATAGCTGCTTGAACCGGTACAGCACCTCGGCCGAGCCGGTCGCGAAGCCGCTCAGGCGGTCGGGCAGCGGCTTTGGGGCGCCGAGCAGCTCGATGGCGCCCGATGCGAAGCCGACGACGGCGCCCTCGAAGTACGGGTGCGTGGGCGCGCCGGTGATGCGCAGATCGACGGTGTCGGGCCCCGAGTCGGCGGTGGTCAGCGCGCCGAAGTCGAAGTAGCCGGCCCAGATCTTCGGGGCGAACGCGAGCAGCTTGCGAGACTCGCCCGGCTTGAACAGCCCCTTGAGCTGACCGGTGGTCAGCGCCTGCTTGCCGGCGGTGACGCCGAAGTGCCACCAGGTCTTCGGGTCGCCGCCGTAGACGGTCGCGACGAGCAGGTCGAGCGCGCGCAAGAATGGCTGAATGGGCAGCGCCGTGATGGGCAAGATCGGCTGGCGAAAGAGCGGCTCTTTTTCGCAGAGCTCGGCGAAGTACTTTTCCCAGGCTGCAGCGCCCTTCTCTTCGGTCACCAGCGAGCGCCGCGCGTGAAACGCCACCCCTTTGACGTTCATGAACGGGTGAGCGTAGCCGATCACCCCTGACCTTGCGCTCGGCCCTGCCGGGCCATGCAGACCGGGTCAGGGCCTTTTGCCCGTCACTTCTTCCGCGCCTTCGTCATGCCGTACTGCTGCAGCCGGGTCACCAGCGTGCGCCGCGACACGCCGAGCAGCTCGGCCGCCTTCGTCTGGTTGCCGTCGGCCTTCTCGAGCGCCTCGAGCACCGCGCGCTTCTCGGCCGCCTCTCGCTCTTCACGCAGCCCCGATGGAGCCGACGCCCCCGCCGCGCCCTTCACCCCGATCGCCTGCGCGATCGCCTCGCCGCTCATCGTGCCCTCACCCGAGAACAGCACCGCGCGGTCGATCACGCTCTTCAGCTCGCGCACGTTGCCCGGCCACGGCCAGGCCTTCAGCGTCGCGACGCCTTCGGGCGACAGCTCGGGCACCGGCCGCCCGTCTTTCGCGCACGCCTCGGCGATGAACGCGCGCGCCAGCGGCTCGATCTCGGCGGCCCGGTCGCGCAGCGGAGGGATCACGAGCGAGATGCCGTTCACGCGAAAGAACAGGTCTGACCGAAAGGCCCCGCGCGCCACCTCGGCCTCGAGATCGCGGTTCGTCGCGAACACGAAGCGCACGTCGATCGGGCGCGCGTCATTGCTGCCGACGGGCGTCACCTTGCGCTCTTCGAGCACGCGCAAGAGCTTCGCCTGCACCGCCGCCGAGATCTCGCCGATCTCGTCGAGAAACACGGTGCCCTCGTTGGCCGACTCGAGCAGGCCCTCGCGGTGGCGGTCGGCCCCGGTGAACGCGCCCTTCACGTGCCCGAACAGCTCGCTCTCGAGCAGCTGCTCGTGCAGCGCCGCGCAGTTGAGCCGCAAGAACGGCTTGCCGTTGCGCTTGCTGCGCTTGTGAATCTCGCCGGCCAGCACCTCTTTGCCCGCGCCCGTCTCGCCCAGCACCAGCACGCTCAGCGTGCTCGGCGCGATGCGGTCGACCAGCCGGTACAGCGCAGCCATCGCGTCGTCGCGCAGCACGAACCCCGGCGACGCCGCCGCAGCCGGCCGCGAGCACGCCACGATGAGATCGTCGGCCGTCTTGCCGTCGGCCGGCGCCGACGCATGGCCCAGCCGAACCCGCGCCCCCGCCGCCACCAGCTTCGCCGACAGCCTCTCACCGAGCGACTTCGTCTCGGCCGCGTCTTTCGCCCGGGCCAGCACCTCGAACATGCCCGGCCCGAACGAGGCCACCACGTCGTGCTCGCCCAGCTCTTTCGACAGCACCGCCTGCGCCACGCCCGCCGCGGCCTGCACCGCGAGCCTCAAGACACCGAACGGCGCCCGCGCCCCGTTCACCTCATCGACGAAGTGCGCGTGAGAGAGCAACGTCCACGGGCGGCCGTCGGTCGGCAGGTCGGGCTGCAGCACCGCGATCGTCTTGCCCAGCTCGATGCTGTCGCCCGCCCCCAGCTCGACCGTCTGCTTCTTGTACTGCTTGCCCCGCACGATGGTGCCGTTGCTGGAGCCCAGGTCTTCGAGCCGCGGCTCGGCCCCCAGGTGCAGCCGCGCGTGCTGCCGCGACGCCGAGCTGTCGAGCAGCTTGATGTCGACGCCCTCTTCGCGGCCGATCACCACGCTCCCCGCCTCGGGCAGCGAGTGCGACGACGTACCTTCTTCGGAGATCACGACGAGCCGCCAGCGACCGGTGGCGGCAAGGGCAGGCCTCGTCAGCTGCTCCGTCGGAGGGGCGTTCGCCATGCCGCCCTCTTACCTCAACAGCTCGCCCACCACGTCGCCCACCGTGCGCCCCGACGTGCTCACCACCCGCTCGGCCTGCGCGTACAGGGGCTCACGCTCTTTCAGCCGCCGGTTCAGCTCGGCCCGCGCGCGCGGCCGGTTCTGCATCGGCCGCAGATCACCCTGCCCGACCACCCGCTCCCAGTGCTCCGAGGGCTTCGCCTTGAGCCACACCGTGCGTGTGCGCTCGAGCAGCAGGCGAAACGACTCGGCCGACGTCACCAGCCCGCCGCCCGTCGCCAGCACCGCCTCGTCGTGCGCATCGAGAAACCGCTTCAACACCTGCAGCTCGAGCCGGCGGAAATAGTCTTCGCCGTGAATCGCGAACAGCTCGGGCAGCCGCATGCCCGCCTCCTGCTCGACCAGCGCGTCGAGCTCGAAGAACGGCACGCCCAGCTTCGCCGCCAGCGCCCGGCCCACCGTGCTCTTGCCCGCGCCGCGCAGACCGAGCAGCGACACCACGCCCGCCGCGGCCGCCTCGAAGAACGCCCCCATCGGCAGCTCGAGCGCGCTCGCGACCTCGGCGAGGTTCAGCACCGAGATGTTGGCGCGGCCGGCCTCGAGGTCCGACACGAAGCGCTCCGACAGGCCGGCCCCCTTCGCGAGCTCTTTGAGCGTCATCTCGCGCGCTCTGCGGCGCTCTCGCACCCTTCGGCCGACGTCTTCGAGCAGGCCCATCGACAGGCAATATAGTGCATGCTCAAAGCGTTGACCAGCACCATACTGCCGTGTCAAGAGCTGATGCATGGGTAAAGACAACGTTCACGAAGAGCTGCCCTCGTTCGAGACGCACCCCTCGAAGTACAAGCACTGGAAGCTGAAGATCGAGGGCGACATCGCGACGCTGTCGATGGACGTGCTCGAAGAAGGTGGCCTTCGCTCAGCCGACTACGTGCTGAAGCAGAACAGCTACGACCTGGGGGTCGACATCGAGCTGAACGACGCGATCTTGCGCCTGCGCTTCGAGCACCCCGAGGTGCGGTGCCTGGTGGTCACGTCGCTGAAAGACCGCATCTTCTGCGCCGGCGCGAACATCTTCATGCTCGGCTCGTCGAGCCACCCGTTCAAGGTGAACTTCTGCAAGTACACGAACGAGACGCGCATCGGCCTCGAAGACGCGAGCGCCTCGAGCGGGCTCAAGTCGCTGTGCGCGCTGAACGGCACGGCGGCGGGCGGCGGCTACGAGCTCGCGCTGGCGTGCGACGAAATTCTACTCATCGACGACGGCAACTCGGCGGTCTCGTTGCCCGAGGTGCCGCTGCTCGGCGTGCTGCCCGGCACGGGCGGCCTCACCCGCGTGGTCGACAAGCGCAAGGTTCGCAAAGACCAGGCCGACTTCTTCTGCACGACGGCCGAGGGCATCAAGGGCAAGCGCGCGGTCGAGTGGCGGCTGGTCGACCAGGTGGTGCCGCGCTCGAAGTTCGCGCAGGTGGTGGCCGAGCGCGCGAAGGCGCTGGCGGCGCAGAGCGACCGCCCGAAAGACGGCAAGGGGCTCGAGCTCGCCTCGGTCGCGCCGAAGGTGTCGGCGAGCGGCGCCGAGTACAAGTACGTGAGCTTGAAGCTGCAGCCCTCGAACCGGCTCGCCGAGCTGACGATTCGGGGGCCTGAAGCCGCGCCGCCGGCCGACGCGAGCGGCATCGACAACGAGTCGTGGTCGCTCAGGGCGTACCGCGAGCTCGATGACGCGCTCTTGCGCCTGCGCATCAACCACCTCGACATCGGCACGGTGCTCATCAAGACGAAGGGCGACCCGAAGAAGGTGCTGGCGTGGGACAAGTTCCTCGCCGAGCAGAAGGGCCACTGGCTCGGGCGCGAGACGCTGCACCTGGTGAAGCGGGTGCTGAAGCGGGCCGACGTCACGGCGAAGACGATGTACGCGATCGTCGAGCCGGGCTCGTGCTTCGCGGGCTCGCTGGCCGAGCTCGCGCTGGCGTCTGACCGCAGCTACATGCTCGACGACGCGAGCCAGCCGTGCGCGATCGAGCTGGGGCCGCTGAACGCGGGGCTCTTGCCGATGCCGAACGGGCTGTCGCGCCTCGAGACGCGCATGCTCGGCACGCCGGGCCGCGTGAAAGAGATTCTGGCGCACCCCGGGCCCTTCGACGCGGGCGCGGCGCTGGCAGCGGGCCTGGTCACGTTCACGCCCGACGAGCTCGACTGGGACGACGAAATTCGCGTCGCGATCGAAGAGCGCGCGTCGCTGAGCCCCGATGCGCTCACCGGCATGGAGGCCAACCTGCGCTTCGCGGGGCCCGAGACGCTCGAGACCAAGATCTTCGGGCGGCTCACGGCCTGGCAAAACTGGATCTTCCAGCGCCCGAACGCGGTCGGTGAAAAGGGCGCGCTGACGCTGTACGGCCAGGCGGGTGTTCGCCCGGTCTTCGACATGAGGAGGACGTAAGAAATGAGCACCATCTCGAACGAGAAGATCCCCAACAACGTCAACCTGAGCGAAGACAAGAAGCTCCAGCGCGCGCTCGAGCAGTGGCAGCCGAACTTCCTCGAGTGGTGGCAGTCGATGGGCCCCGAGGGGTTTCAGCAGCGCGACGTGTACCTTCGCACGGCGATCAGCTCGAACGTCGACGGCTGGGCGCACTACGACTACGTGAAGATGCCCGACTACCGCTGGGGCATCTTTCTCGCCGACCAGGTCACCGACCGGAAGATCGGCTTCGGCGACGTGATGGGCGAGCCCGTGTGGCAAGACGTGCCGGGCGAGCACCGCAACACGCTGCGCCGCCTGATCGTCACGCAAGGCGACACCGAGCCGGCGAGCGTCGAGCAGCAGCGCATGCTGGGCCACAGCTGCCCGTCGCTGTACGACATGCGCAACCTATTTCAGGTGAACGTCGAAGAAGGCCGGCACCTGTGGGCCATGGTGTATCTGCTGCATCGCTTCTTTGGCCGTGATGGCCGCGAAG
>JAEUJP010000607.1 GCA_016793725.1 Myxococcaceae bacterium
CGGCGCACGCGCGGGCTGCACGCGTCGGTGGGCATTCTCTACAACCACGAGTCGCAGCTGCGGCCCGACAAGTTCCTCACCCGGCGTGTCGTGCTCGGCGCTCGTGCCGCGCGCGCCGCGAAAGATGCCGGCAAGCCGTACCGCCTCGAGCTCGGCTCGCTGTCGGCGACGGTCGACTGGTGCTGGGCGCCCGACACCACCGACGCGATGATTCGCATCGTCGAGGCGAAGGCAGGCAACGACTACGTCATCGCGAGCGGCGAGACCCACTCGGTCGAAGACCTGTGCCGCGTGGCGTTCGGCAAGCTGGGGCTCGACTACCGGGAGTTCGTGCACGAGGCGCCCGGCCGGCTGACCCGCTCGACGGGCCGGCTGGTCGGCGACAGCCGCCGCCTGCGCGAGGCCACCGGCTGGAGCCCCACCGTCAGCTTCGAAGGCCTGGTCGAAAAGCTGCTGGAAGAGCCCCCCGCCGCCTGGGCCCGTTGAGGCGGCCCCCGGGTTGAATTGGGCGCGGTGTCCGGGTACAGGTCCCTACATGGCTTCGAAGAAAAGGGACCTGCTGATCTTCATCCCGACCTACGACGAGCGGGAAAACGTCACCAAGATGGCCGAAGAGCTGCTCGGTCTGCCCCTCGACGCAGACATCGTCTTCATGGACGACAACTCGCCCGACGGCACGGGCGACGTGCTCGACGAGCTCGCGAAGAAGAACCCCCGCATCACGGTGCTGCACCGCACCGGCAAGCTGGGCATCGGCTCGGCCCACCTCGAGGGCATCGCCTACGCGTACGACAAGAAGTACCGCGTGCTGGTCACGATGGACTGTGACTTCACCCACTCCCCGTCAGACATCGCGCGCCTGCTCGAGGCCTCTGACGAGGCCGACGTGGTCGCCGGCTCGCGCTTCCAGAACCCCGACTCGCTGCCCGGCTGGAGCCTCGCCCGCCGCGGTCTCACCCACCTGGGCCACCTCGTCACGCAGAAGACGCTCGGCGTCACCGCCGACGCGACCGGCGCGTTTCGCGTGTACCGGCTCGACCGCATTCCCCGCCAGTTCTTCAACCTGGTGACCGAGAAGGGCTACGCGTTCTTCTTCCAGTCGATGTTCATCATGGTGCAGAACGAGATGCGGGTCATCGAGGTGCCCATCGTTCTGCCTGCGCGCACCTACGGCAACTCGAAGATGTCGATGGTCGAGGTGCGCCGCAGCATCGAGCAGCTCGGCAAGCTCTACCTCGCCCGCATGGCGAACCCGGCGCAGTTCCGCCTGGGCCGCGAGCTCGAGGCGCTCGACCCGAAGCTCCACGACCCGCAGAACTGGGACGCGTACTGGGAAAAGAAGAGCAAGCCCGGCGCGCTGGCCTACGACGTGGTCGCGGCGCTGTACCGAAACGCGTTCATCAAGGCGAACCTCACGCGCACCATCAGGCGCGAGTTCACGCCGGGCTCGCAGCTGCTGCACGCGGGCTGCGGCTCGGGCCAGGTCGACACGAAGCTGCACGAGTTCGTCGACATCACCGCCGTCGACATCTCGCCCGAGGCGCTGCAGCGCTACTCGCGTGAGAACCCGAAGGCGAAGGCGGTTCGCCACGCCGACATCTTCAAGCTGCCGTTTCCCGACAAGACGTTCGACGGCGCGTACAACCTCGGCGTCGTCGAGCACTTCGATCAAGAGCAGCTGCCCCGCCTGTTCGCCGAGATGGGCCGCGTGACCAAGCCCGGCGGCAAGGTCGTCGTGTTCTGGCCGCACAAGCTGGCGACCAGCGCCATGGTGCTCGACTCGCTGCACTTCGTGCTGAACGACGTGATGCACAAGGGCGTGCAGCTCCACCCGCCCGAGCCTTCGCGCGTCGGTGACAAAGAAGAGGCGCGCGCCGCGTTTGCGGCCGGCGGCCTCGAGCTGAAGAGCTACGACTTCGGGCCGAGAGACCTGTTCGTTCAGGCGATCGCGGTCGCCGAGCGCCGGGCCTAATACCTCAGCACGGTCGTCAGGGCGGTTGCTGTGCCCATGAATCGGGCTTCGACTGCAGAACATCGATCACGTGTCGCCCGAGTGGTGAACCCCGGAGCACATGCAGCACGATGTTCGTGTCAGCGAACCAGCCGGGCTCCCTCGTACTCACGACAGCTCGCGGAGCTGTGCGACGAGCCTCTCGTCGCTCTCGTCTCCGGGCCATTGACCGAAGATCGCCTCGAAGCCGCCCTTCGACGTCGTGCGACTCACAGCTGCTGCCGTCGAGAGCGGCCGTGGAAGTGTACCGAAGACCTTCACTTCGGCCTCGTTTGCCTCTTCGACCTTCTCGGCGTTGATGCGAAGCACGTTCCCCGAGGGTCTGAAGTCGGCGACGCCCTGAATGACGACGCTCTTCCCGAACGCGCCTCGGAGCGCCTCGACGCCCAGCTCTGCGGCCGTGCCAGCCACCTGAGCTCCACCGGGGAGAATCAGCACGAACCGACAGTCACTGTGGCGAATCGTCTCGAGGCGCCCCGCAATTCGCACCCGCCGCGAGGCGTGCTCCTGGTCCGCGAGGCGCACGACATTCTGCACGGCTCGCGCGTCGACCTGCAGCACGCGCCCATTCTTGATCTCGACCGACTCGACCCCGTGTGACAGCAGCCCCCGGAAGCGCTTCATCGTCTCGAGGAGCGGGCCGTCGAAGGCCTCGCTGTCTTCGTCGCCGCGGAGCGCGTCCTCGAGCGTGTCTTCGAACAGATCGACCGGCGACTTCGCGCCGTCGACGCCG
>JAEUJP010000615.1 GCA_016793725.1 Myxococcaceae bacterium
CCCGACGCCGAGAACTTCAGGTCGTAGGTGTCGCCGACCGACACCGACGTCATCACGCCCTCGCCGCTGTAGGTGCAGCTGCCGGTGCCCGCGTACGTGGTGATCGTGCCCGTGGTGTCGACGCGGCGAATGCGCGCGCTGCCCGAGTCGGCGATGTACAGGTTGCCGAGCGCGTCGAACGCGAGGCCGCGCGGCGTGCACAGGCCGGCCTGGGCCGCGGGCCCGGCGTCGCCCGAAAACGTGCAGCCCCGCCCGCCGGCGACGAGGCGCGTGCGGCCGCTGACGTCGATCTTCATGACGCGGTGGCGCTCGGGCTCCGAGTAGTAGAGCTCGCCCGTCGTCGGGTGCGTCGCCAGGTAGGTGACGCGCGAGAGCGTCGCGGCCTGCGCCAGGCCCGTGTCGCCCGTGTAGCCGCCGCCCACGGTGCGAATGACGGGGTCGACGCGGAAGATCTGATCGCCTACCCCACCGCCGCCCGGCGCGGGGTTTCGCACCGCGATGGTGAGCAGCCCCGAGCGCGAGAGCACCGCAGGCGACAGCACCGCGTTGATCTGCGTCGCCAGCACCGCCGTCGTCTGCAGCTCGACGCCGTTCGCCGTCACCACCGCGCCGGTCACGAAGCCCGAGCCGCTCAACACCAGGTTCGTCGCCTGCGAGCCCGCGAGCCCGCTCGTCGGGTTGATGGCGCCGAGCGCCGCCTGGGGGTTCGTCACCTGCAGCGACGCGCCCGCCGAGGTGCCGCCCAGGCCCGGCGTCACCGCGACCACCGTCGCGAGCCGGCCGGTCACGAGCTGCGAAGAGGGGATCGTGGCGTCGACTTGAGTCGCCGACGTGTAGCGCGTGTCGAGCCGCACGCCGTCGAGCCTCAGCTCGGTCGTGGGCAAGAAGTCAGAGCCCGTCGCCGTCAACATCGTGTCGCCCGCCCCTGCGGCGACCTGGTCGGGCGTGATGCCCGTCAGCACCGGCACCGGCAAGAGCGCGCGCACGCTCACCAGCGCCGTCGCCTGCGCACCCGGCACGTCGCGGCTCACCGCCTTCACCGTCACCACCGGCATCGCCGGCACCGCGGCCGGCGCCGTGTACAGGCCGTCGGCGTCGATGCTGCCCTCGCCCTCGACCGACCAGTCGGCCCCCGCCGCCGCGTCGTCGAGCAGCGCCGTGAACTGCACCGTGGCGCCCGCCATGACGTTCGCGGTCTGCGGCGAGATCGCGAGTGTCGCGCCGCTCGTGCCCGCGTGCCCCTTTTCGCACACGCCCTCGAGGTTGCAGCCCGAGCCGCTGGGGCACTGCGCGTTGCTCCGGCAGGGAATGGTGACCGGCCCCATCGAAGGGCAGGCGGCGAGCAGCAGCAGCATGA
The DNA here is from genome assembly GCA_016793725.1 of Myxococcaceae bacterium. GTDB lineage: Bacteria > Myxococcota > Myxococcia > Myxococcales > Myxococcaceae > Xiheicaenimonas > Xiheicaenimonas phototrophica. The sequence continues at coordinate 1,358 of JAEUJP010000615.1, forward strand.
GGGTGAGCTTCTGCGACACGTTCAATTGCCCCCGCTGAAGACGAACAGCACCGCTGCGGCGATCAGCAGCGCGGCACCGAGACCGTAGCCCACGTACGCGAGCGTGCCGAATGTCGAGCGGCGCGACTGAATCGACATGACCTCGGCCGACGGGTGCAGCGAGCCCTGCAGCCGCGCCGCGAGGTTCTGCGTCTCGACCGCCAGAAAGGCACCCGCGGCGATCGACGCGACGCCGGCCGCAGCCAGAATCGCCGGCAGCACCACCATGCGGGGCTTCGGCATCGGCGGGTCGGTGATTCCAATCGGCGGCTCGAACGTGGGCTCCGGCACGAGCTTCGCCTTCTGAGGACGAGGCGGCGGCTCAGCAGGGGCCGGCGTCGGCGGCGGCGGGCTCAGCTTGAGCTGCCTCGCGTCGCGCGCCTCTTCGAACACGCGCTGCACCTTCGGGCTCGCCGACGACGGAGGCTTCGCGCCCTCGTTGAAGCCGAGCGCCTCGTCGAAGTTGCGCTTCGCCTCTTCGACCTGGCCCAGGTTCACGTGCGTGATGCCGAGGTCGACGAGCACCTCGGCCTTCTGCGCGGCCGGCAGCGAGCCGTCGCCCTTCAGCTGCTCGAGCAGCGGCAGCGCGGCGTCGAAGTCGAGGCTCTTCATGCGGCTCTTCGCCTTCTTGTGCAGCGCTCCCGCATCGGCGGCGAGCGCGAGAGAAGAGAAGAGGCAGAAGGTGAGGGCCAGACCGCGGCGCAAAGAACAGCTCCGGCTTGAGGGGCGGTCAGCCTACCAGCAGTGAAAGCAGCTCGTCTGGCCGTGACACGACGTGTCGCGCTCCGGCGTCGGTGAGCTCTTGCCGGGTGCGAAAGCCCCACGCGACCGCGACGGGCAGCATGCCCGCGGCGAGCGCGGTCTTCACGTCGATGGGCGTGTCGCCGACGAACGCGACCTCGGCTGGCTCGAGCTTCAAGACCGCGGCGAGCTCGAGCGCGGCCATCGGGTCGGGCTTGCGCGGCACGCCGTGACGCTCGCCGCGCACGCCGGCGAACGGCCACTTCGAGAGCTGCCGCTTCACGAGCTCGACGGTGAAGTCGTCGCGCTTGTTCGAGAGCACCGCCATCGAGACCCCGCGCGCGTGCAGCCCGTCGAGCAGCTCGGCGATGCCGGCGTAGGGCTTCGTCTCTTGCTCCATGCGCTGGGCGTAGCGGGCGCGGTACTGGTCGACGACCGAGGCGATGTCGACCCCGGCGGGGGCGGCCTTGCGCGCGAGCTGCTCGACCCCCTCGCCCACGAACCCCAGGTACGCCGCCAGCGGGTGCACCGGCCAGCCGCGCGCGAGCAACGTGTCGTTCATCGCGCCGCCGATGTCACCGATGGAGTCGAGCAGCGTGCCGTCGAGATCGAAGATGACTCCGCGAATGGTCATGGGGGGCAGTCGACGGTGAAGAGGTGGCTCTTCTTCTCGGGGCTGCCGTCGGGGTAGCCGAACCGAATCGGCAGCGCGCGGCGCGGCTGCTTCGCGAACTCGTCTTTGAGCTCACCCTGCAGCGTGGGCCCGGTGCGCAAGAACGTCTGGTCGAACGCCCCGTACGTCTGAATCGTGCAGGTCTTCGGCCAGAAGCGCAGCGGCACGCCGGTCGAGTCAGAGATCATGAAGCGCGCGTGCTCGACGAGGTACTGCCGCGTCAGCCCGAAGTCTTCGCGCCACAACAGGTAGCTCGCCGCCTTCGTCATCGCCGCCACCCTGCCCTTCGCGGCCAGGTGCTTCAGCACGCCCGGCGCGGCCTCGTTACCCGGGTTCGAGAGGTTCGCGGCGATGTGCCGCCACGTGCGCGGCTTCGCGGCGGGCTCGTTCACCGGTACGTGCTCGACCTCGACGTTCGCGAACACCGGCGAGAAGTCGGGCGGCAGCCAGTTCGACTTCAGCTTCTCGGCGGTCTTGCCCTCGAGCGCGTCGACCTCTTCCCTCGTGTAGTAGTGCAAGGCCCCGTCGGGCTCGACGCGAAAGCAGCGCGCAGCGACCGGCGCGCGGCCGTTCAGCGCGAGCCCCATCAGGTGCATGGCGAGCTGGCCCGGCAGGTCGCCCTGCTGAATTTTCGACAGGTTCACGCTCTTCGAGTCGTTCGAGCTCAAGGTCGATGCGGCCGCTTCGGCGATCGCGTCGAGGCTCTTCGTGAGCCGCGCGGCGTCGAGACCTTTGAGGCGCCGCGGGTCGCCGGCGAGCTCGAGCGACAGCGTCGTCACCACCTCGGCTTCGGGGTACGTCGCGAGCCCCATCATCAGGTCGCCGCCGGCGAACGGGTAGACGAGCTCTTTCGGCAGGCCCTCGGGCTGCAGCGCCTTCAAGAACGCCGTGCCCTTCGTGCCCCAGTGCTCTCTGAAGCGCTTGAAGCGCGGCTCGACCCGCTTGCAGTACGCCGCCGGAGCGCCCGCATCGGGCAGGCAGTTCACCACGTCGTACAGCGCGCGCACCTCGGGCCCCAGCTCGAGCGGAGCGGCCATTGACCCGGCGTCGGCGGCAGCGAGGAGTAAGGCGAGGAGCAGGCGGGGCGCGTGTGTAGCGTGATACGACCGCGTCGCGCCACATGCTCACACTCCTCTTACTCTGTGCCGCCCCCGTGCTCCCCGAGTCGCGAGGCCCGTTCAACCCCGGCCAGCTCGAGCTCGCCGGCGACGGGCAGATGCACGGCGCCGAGCTGCGCGACGTCATGACGTGCGGCGGCTGCCACCCCGACGCCGTGGCGCAGTGGCGCACGAGCGCGCACGCGTTCGCGTCGTTCAACAACCCGGTCTACCGGCTGAGCGTCGATCGCCTGCGCATGGAAGTCGGCACGAAGGCGAGCCGCATGTGTGCGTCGTGCCACGACATCGCGCTGCTCACCGAGGGAGCGATGGACGTGCCCGAGGTGAAGCCCGAAGACCCCCGCGGTCACGCCGCGATCACCTGCCAGACCTGCCACGGCGTCGTCAGCACGCGGCCCGACGGCAACGGCAGCTACGCGGTCGACACGCGCGACTTCCCCATACCCACCCACGATGACCCCGAGGGTTCGCTCGCGAAGCACCGCGCCCGCGTCGCGACCAAGGGCCTGCGCACCGCCGAGCTGTGCGGCAGCTGCCACCGCTCGTTTCTCGACGAGAGCACCGGCAACGCGAGCGCGTTCTTCGGTATGGACGATTACACCCCCTGGTCGCGCAGCGAGTTCGGAAAGAGCAGCGCGAGCCGCATCGACGCCGAGGTCGCGAAGGCCGAGTGCCGCGACTGCCACATGGCGCGCGAGCCCGCTGCCGACGACGTGAGCGGCAAGCGAGACGGCAAGATCGCGTCGCACCGGTTTCTGGGTGGCCACTCGTGGCTCGCGGCGATGCAGGGTGACGCCGCGCAGATCGAGCGGTACCGCAGGTTCCTGCGCGGGGTCGCGAGCGTCGACGTGGCGCCGGGCGTCAGGCTCGACGGCAAGCGGCTCCAGTTCGACGTGGTGATTCGCAACCTGACGGTGGGCCACCGCTTCCCCAGCGGGGTGATGGACGCGCAGGACACGCGGCTCGAGGTGAAGGTGACCGATGCGCGCGGCCGCGTGCTGGCGCTCGACGACTCGCACGCGCTGCGGAGCGAGGTGCTCGACAAGACCGGCACGCCGCTGAAGCTCCGCGAGACGCACCGGTTCGTGACCCCGGTGTGGAACCGTACGGTCGAGCCGCGCGGCGTTCAGGCGGCGCGCTATCTGCTCGACGTGCCTGCCGACGCCGTGCAGCCGGTGAACATCGGCGTGCGCCTCTTGCACAAGAGTCGCAACGAGACGCTGCGCCGCTCGGCGTGCGCCGAGTCGCAGACCGCGCTCGGCCAGGCGTTCGGCGCGGCGTCGAAGAGGCTGAACGGTGTGGCGCTCGACCCCTGTGTCGAGCAGCCGATCATCGAGGTCGCTTCGGCGCGCCACACCGTCGGGCGAAAAGACGTGTCGCCGTCACCCCTGTGGGAGCGGCTGTACTTTTACGGCCTCGCGCTCACCGGCGCCCTGCAAGAGTACGCCGACGAGGCGCGCGTGCCGTTGCAGGCCGCGCTCGAGGCGGCGCCCGACGATCGCTCTCGGGCGCGCGTGCTCGCCGGCCTGTGCGCGCTCGACGGCCGCCAGGGCCGCACCGCAGAAGCGCTCGCGTGGTGCGCGCAGGCCGAGAAGCTCGCGCCCGGTCACCCCGCGATCGACCGGCTCAAGGGGCTCGCGCTCGCGAACGTGTGGCGCTGGGCCGAGGCGAGCGTCGAGCTCGAGAAGTGCGCGAAGAAGGTGCCCGACGATCTCGAGGCGTGGCGCCTGCTCGCGGTGTCGCTCGGCAGCGCGGGCCGCGACGCCGACGCGCTCGCTGCGGCGCAGAAGGGGCTCGCGCTGCAGCCTCGCGAGGCCGACCTGTTGCGCGTGCAGGCGCTGTCGATGGCGGCGCTGGGTATGGACTCGGGGCTCGCGCTCGAGAAGGCGCTGCAGTACCGCGTGCCCGACAATTATTCGTCGGTGC
>JAEUJP010000618.1 GCA_016793725.1 Myxococcaceae bacterium
GTGCGACCACCCTTCTTCTGGTTGCACGCGACGCACGCAATCACGATGTTGTCCCACGACGTCACACCGCCGAGACGGCGCGGCGTCACGTGATCGTACGTGGCCTCGGCGCGCGAGACGGGGCGCGTGCAGTACTGGCACTTGCCGCCATCACGGGCGTAGACGTTCTCGCGGCTGAAGCGCACCACCGGCTTGCGGCGCTTGAGCAGCCGCAGGAAGCGAACCACCGAAGGCATCTTCAGCTCGAACGTCACCGAGCGAACCGTCTTGTCTTCGTACTCGTCGACGACCTCGACCTTGCCGTTGAAGAGCAGCGTGATGGCGCGCTGCCAGCTGATGCGGCAGAGCGGCTCGTAGGTGGCGTTCAGCACCAGCGTGTCCAAGGGTGGTACCTCCTTTCAGGCGCTTGCTGACGCGAGACGCGCGGGTTCCTGAACGGTAAGTTTCGAAAGCGCGATGCCGCGGAAGAAAAAACCGAACCGTGACGCCGCCGAGCGGGTGCGGCACCTGATCGCCGTCGACACGGCGGCGGTGATGAAGCGGCTCGCGACGCGGCAGACCGAGATGGTGCGGCTGTTCTCGCGCCTGCGCGATCGTTCGCCGCTGCTCGAGGTGGTGCACTCGTGGTTCTCGACGATCAGCTTCGGCGAGCTCGCGGCGATCGAGCCGCACGAGCAGAAGGCCGTGAACGCCTTCTACGAGCTGCTGTCAGATCTGCGCTGGTACCTGCAATACACCGAAGACATGCCCCTGCAGGTGCAGCAGCGCGTCGTGAAGTTCGCGCACGAGCTGCGCGCCGCGCACCGCGCGCTCACCGAGGTCATCGGCCCGGCCGAGGCCGAGGGCGCCGAGGTGATCGAGGCGCAGGTGCTGAAGAAGGCCTGAGCCACTTAGCGCTCCCGGTTGGAGTCGAACCAACGGCCTCTTCCTTCGGAGGGAAGCGCTCTCGTTCCAGCTGAGCTACGGGAGCAACGCGTGAAACCCACTGCAGTGCCGGCGGTCGGGATCGAACCGACTTCCTCTCGTTTACGAAACGAGTGCTCGACCGATTGAGCTTCGGCGGCAGATGCACCGCTCACGTGCGGCGTTCGCAGGTCTGACGCGCGTGGCGCACGCCGCCACTGCCGCGGGCGCGGGCGGTCATTGTTCGGGCCTGCGGGCGCTTGCTACCTGCCGTCAACGTGCGCATCGAACGAATTGCCGTCTGTGTCTCGCTGGTGCTCGTGGGGTGCGGCCCCGCTGAATTGATCGCCGCCCACCCCGGGGGTGGCGCGACCGCGGGCGGCGGCAGCGCGGCCGGTGGCGGCGCCACAGCCGGCGGGGGCTCGAGCGGAGGGGGAAACACGGCCGGCGGCGGGGCTACGGCCGGAGGCGGCACCGCAGGAGGCGGCGCCAGCGCTGGCGGCGGTCAGGCCGGCGGCGGTGCCACCGCAGGAGGCAACACCGCAGGAGGCAACACCGCGGGAGGCGGCGCCGCGGGCGGAGGCTCCACCGTGCAGCCGCCGCGCACCGTCGTCGCGTGCCTCACCGGCGCGGTCGACGAGTCGAGCCCGAGCAACACGGGCTTCACCGAGCTGTGCGCCGCGCTCGCGGCGGGCGGCGCGACCCTCGTGCGCAGCGGCAGCAACGCGACGTGGTCGACCTTCCCCGCGACGAACGGCGACGCCGTCATTCAGCCCGTCTTCGCAGCCCTCGACACGAACCTCGACGGCGCGTTCACAATCGCCGATGGCCCCACCGAGCTGAACCTCATCGGCTTCTCGTGGGGCGGCATCAACGCCGGCAAGCTGGCGTCGAAGCTCGCGGCCGATGTGCGCATCGATCACGCGGCCCTCTTCGTTCGCCTCGTGCTGCTCGACGCGTACCAGCCGCTCGTGTTTTCGGTGTCGGCGCCGGCTGCGATCGACGCGGCGCTGAACTTTCGCCACTCGCAGACGCCTGCGGGCGACTGCTCGTCGGGCGTGCCGCTCGGGCCCTATCGCGGCGTGCGCCTCGCGTGCGCCTCGGCCCAGCGCTGCAGCGACTTCGACTTCTCGCTCGCCACGAACCAGACGTTCAACGGCCTGTGGGGCTCGCAGGTCGGCCACTGTGAGGTGCCCGACGCGGCGCGCCTGCTCGTCACCGACCTCGTGCTCACCGGCGCGACCGCGCGGCCGCTGCCGCCGACCGTGCCGGTCAGCCCCTGACTGTGTTGTGGACCCGGAGGGAATCGAACCCTCATCTCCGACGTGCGAAGCCGGCGTTCTCCCAATGAACTACGAGCCCAGATGTCATGCCGGCCCTCTGAATCGAACAGAGTCCTTTCGCTCTTCAGGCGAACGCGCGGACCACCTACGCCAGGCCGGCCACTGCCACTGCACCCCTTCACCAGACGGCAAACGAGGCCTTCAGTCCGCGCGGGGCGATTCGAACACCCATCTTCCGGTAATCGGCCGGAGGTCCTGCCGTTGGACGACACGCAGTCTTTTTTTCGTCCTGCCTCGACGCTGCGTTGATGCCCAACTGACGATCTGATTTATGGGGCGCAGACATGGCCATTCGCATCACGCGCACCTCGAGCCCGAAGCCCCAGCCTGACGTCAAGAAGCTGGGCTTCGGCAAATTTTTCTCAGACCACATGGCCACCTGTGAGTGTGTCGACGGCAAATGGGCCGAGCCCCAGCTCGTGCCCTTCGGCCCGCTCTCGATCGACCCCGCCGCCGGCGCCCTGCACTACGGCCAGGCGATGTTCGAAGGCCTCAAGGCGTTTCGCGGCGAAGACGGCAAGGTGCGGCTGTTTCGCGCCGACGCCAACGCGAAGCGCATGGCGAAGGGCGCGCCGCGCCTGTGCATGCAGGCGCCCGACCCGGCGAAGGCGGTCGAGATCTTCCACGCGCTCGTCGCGCTCGATCGCGACTGGGTGCCGTCGGCGCTCGGCACGTCGCTCTACCTGCGGCCCAACCTCATCGCCACCGAGGGCTACCTCGGCGTGCGGCCGTCGACGCGTTACCTCTTCTACGTGATCGCCTCACCCGTCGGCGCGTACTACTCGAACGCCAGCGGCCTCGAGCCCGTGCGCATCAAGGTCGAGCTCAAGCTGACGCGCGCTGCGCCGGGGGGCATCGGCGCGGCCAAGGCCGCGGCGAACTACGCGACCAGCCTCTACTCGGCCGCCGAAGCGAAAAAAGAGGGCTACAGCCAGGTGCTGTGGATGGACGCGAAAGAGCACGCCTTCGTCGAAGAGGTCGGCACGATGAACCTCTTCGCGGTGATCGGTGACGAGCTGGTCACCCCGCCCCTCTCAGACTCGATTCTCGCCGGCGTCACCCGCGACAGCCTCATGACGCTCGCGCGCGACAAGGGCATCAAGGTCGTCGAGCGCCCCATCACGCGCAGTGAGCTCGAGGCCGGCACGGCGAAAGAGGTGTTCGGCAGCGGCACCGCCGCCGTCGTCTCGCCCGTCGGCGAGCTCAACTTCGAGGGCAAGAAGGTCATGATCAACGGCGGTCAGCCCGGCCCCATCGCGAAGGCGCTCTACGACGAGCTCACCGGCATTCAGCGCGGGTCGAAGCCCGACACTCACGGCTGGCTCAAGTTGGTCGAGTAGAGGCGGGCTGCCGTCGGCTGCTGGCTCTTCTTCGCCGGGCTCATGTGGCGCCGGTGAGCGCGCTCATCGCTTCCATCGCCTTCTTCACCGAGTCCGACGTGCCGACGAGAAACACCACGTCGCCCGCCTGAAACGCGGCGGTCGGGTCGGGCTCATCGAGCAGCTTCTCGCCGCGCTGCACGCCCACCACGAGCGCTCCGGTGTTGCGCCGCAGCTGCAGCTGAACCGCCGACGCGCCGGCGCACACCATGCCCTCGCGCACCAGAAAGCTCTCGATCTTCATCTCGCCGAGCGCCTTCGTGCCGCCCAGCGCCGTGCGCGGCAGCGTCTGCTTGCGGTCGCTCGACTGCGTCTCGTTGCGCACGTCTTTGATGCGCTCCTCGATGACGTTGCGGGGCACCTCGATCCACCTCAGGAGCCTCGCGATCATCTCGACCGCCCCCTCGACCTCTTCGGCCACCACGTCGCGCGCGCCGATCTGCATCAGCGGCGCGCGCTCGAGCAGATACCGCGCGCGCATCAGCACCGGCACGTCGGGCGCCACCCGCCGCGCCGTGTCGACCACCCGCTTCGCCGCCTGCGCGTCGTTCATCAGCAGCACCAGCGCCACCGCCGCATCGAGGTGAACGTGCTTCAGCGCCTCTTCGCTCGTCGCATCGCCGTAGTACAGCGGCAGCCCCGCCGCGCGCGCCGTGCGCACCGTCTCGGCGTTCAGCTCGAGCACCACGTGCCTCACGTTGCACGCCTTCAGGCTGCGCGCCGCCATCTTGCCCGCGAGCCCGTAGCCCACGATCACCACGTGCTGCGCCAGCGTCTCGGTGCCGTCGTGCGCGTCGTCTTGCGCCCGCACGCCGATCAGCCGCTCGAGCGGCGCCAGCAGCCGCTCGCCCGCACGAATGTGCGGCGCCACCCGCACCATCATCGGCGTGAGGAACATGCTGATGATGCCCGCCGCCAGGAGCGCCTTCACCGCCTCGGCGTCGACCACCCCCTTCGACTCGCCGAGCCGCGCCAGCACGAACCCGAACTCGCCGAACTGCGCGAGGCCCACGCCCGCGAGCCACGCCACCCGCGGAGGGAAGCGCATCGCCGCCGCCGACATCGTCGCGAGCAGCCCCTTCGCCAGCACGAACCCGGCGAGCAGCCCGCCCACGAGCAGCGGCTGCGCCAGCACCACCTTCGGGTCGAAGAGCATGCCCAGCGACACGAAGAACACGCTCACGAACGCGTCGCGCAGCGGCAGCACGTCACCCATCGCCCGGTGCCCGTATTCGGTGTCGGCCACCAGCATGCCGCCCAGAAACGCGCCGAGGGCGAGCGACAACCCCGCGAGCGACGTCAGCCACGCCGCCCCGATGCAGATCGAGAGAATCGCCAGCAAGAACACCTCGCGGCTGCGGCTCTGATCGACGCGGGCCAGCACCCGCGGCACGATGAGGCGCGCCACGACGACGGTGCCGACGACCACCGCGGCGGCCTTGCTGATCGCGACGCCGATCGCGAGCGCCACGTCGGTCTGCGCCATGCCCTCGCTCGCGAGAAACGGCACGATCAGCACCATCGGCACGACACACAGATCTTGAAAGATGAGGGTGCCGACGATGAAGCGCCCGTGCGGAGCGTCGAGCTCGCCACGCTCGGTCAGCGCGCGCAGCACGATCGCCGTGCTCGAGAGCGCGAACACGAAGCCGTAGAAGACGCCCACACGAACACTCTGGCCGAACGCCATCGCCACACCGATGCCCGCGAGCGTCGTCACCCCGACCTGCAGCACGCCGCCGACCGCGACCTGCCCGAAGATGTTCTTCAGCCGCGCGAGCGAAAACTCGAGGCCGATGGTGAAGAGCAGCAGCACCACGCCGACCTCGGCGAGCACCTCGATGACGCCGGCCTGGCTCGCGAGCCCGAAGCCGTACGGGCCGAGCAGCGCGCCGGCGAGCAGCAGCCCCGCGACCGTCGGCAGGCGAAACCGGGCGAGCACCACCGTGACGGCCACCGCCACCGCCGCGATGATCGCCAGCTCGTCGATGTAGGGGACGTGACCCAACCGCCCTCAAGGATACACGGCGGCCTGCAGCGAGCGGTGCGGCGATCAGCCGCACAGAGGGCGAATAGACCCGGTCTCGCTGCAGGCCGCCCAGTCACACGGC
>JAEUJP010000627.1 GCA_016793725.1 Myxococcaceae bacterium
AGCTCGCCGCGGGACGCCGCCGACGGCGATGAGGTGAAGGCGCTGACGCTGTCTGCCGCCCACGCGCGGCAGGCGCGCGGTGGTTCGATCGGCGAGGCCGCGCCGCTGTGGGCCGGTGCCACGCCGCGCGGCCGGGTGCTGACGGCGCTCGGCGCCGATCTCGACGGCGACAAAAACGAAGAGGTGATTCTCGGCGTGTGGCTGAACGACGGCACGGGCGAGCTGCTCGTCATGAGGGCGTCGCGATGAAAAAAGGGGACAGGCTACTTTTTTGCGCAACCTCGCCATCGAAGGCGCCAGGCCTCAAAGGTCCCCGCCGCCCCGAACGCGTTGCGCAAAAAAGTAGCCTGTCCCCTTTTTTCCTCTTCTGCCTCCTCGCGCTCCCCGCCTTCGCCGGCTCTCGCGCCCGCTACGGCGGCGCCCTGCAGGTCGCCCTCTCGGGCAAGCCCGCCGAGGCCGACGGCCTCTACGCCGACACGCCCGCCGAGGCCTCGCTGCTCGCCCTCACCCACCGCGCCCTCTGCCTCGCCCCCTTCACCGTCTCGCGCCCGAGCCCGACCACCGTGCGCATCGAGGTGCCCGCCTCGGTGAAGGCGCTAGACGTCGTCGCCCACCTGAAGCGCGTGCAGAACGAGCCCTCGCCGTACCGCGCGCTGCTCGCCCCCGTCTCGCAGGTGCTCGTCTCGGGCAACGCCGTCGAGCTGAAGCTCGCCTACGCGTGGCCCGACCTCGACAGCGCGCTGTGCCACCCCGCCCTCGCGCTCCCCAACGCCGGGCCCTTCAAGCTCTCGCCCACCGCGGGCCGCTACACCGCCGACGGCGCGTACGCCGCCGGCCGCCCCTACCTCGACGAGATCATCGTCACCTCGACCGACGACCGCGGCGCCGAGCGGCTCTTCTCGCAGCGCAAGGCCCACCTCGCCGTCGGCCTGTTGCCGAAGCCCGAGCTCGAGAAGGTGCAGCTGCCGTTCGCCACAGCCCTGCTCTTCTCGCCGTCTCTCGGCGCCGGCTTCCGCGCCGCGTTCGAGACCTCGGTCGACCGCACCGACCTGGTGCGCTTCTTCGTGCGCCCGCCCGCCGCCCCGCTCTTGCCCGGCACCCCGCAGACGAAGCCCGCGCCCCTCTCGCCCGTGCGCGAGGTCACCCTGCTCTACGACGCCTCGCTCGACGATCAGCGCGCCGTCGCCGCCCGCCTGCAGGTGCGCCTGAACCCGCTCGGCTATCGCGTCGCCCTGAAGCCGCTGCCCCGCCGCGAGCTGCGCGCCCGCTGGGCGAAGGGTGACTACGAGCTCATGTTGTTCTCGAGCCTGCTGCCGCCCCGCGCGTCGAGCGCGCTCGCGCTCGTGCTCGAGACCGCGCGCGCCACCGACCTCGCCGCGAAGCACCTGCCCGCGCTCGGCGCCCTCGACGACGACGCCCGCGACGAGAAGGCGAAGGAGCTGCTCGTCAGCTTGGGCCCTTCGCTCAACGCCCTGCCCCTCTACGTGCAGGGCCTCTCGCTCGCCGTCGGGCCCCAGGTGTTCAACCTCAAGCTCGACGCCTGGGGCCTGCCGAAGCTCGACGACGTCTTCCTGGGTGCCGAGTGAGGCTGCGCACCACGCTGTCGCTCGCCTTTCTCGCGCTCTCGCTCGTGCAGGTCGCCACCGTCGTGCCGTTCGCGCTGAAGAACCTCACCGCGCTGCTCACCGGGCAAGAGCGCCAGCGCCTCGACCGCGTCATGCTCGCCGCCGAGGCCACCGCGCAGCGCAAGCAGGCCGACGCAAAGGCCGCGATGGACGAGCTCGCCCAGAGCCGCGAGCTCGAAGACGTCGCGCGCGACGCCGACCCCAAACACCTGCCCCCGCCCGCCACGCTCACCACCGCCGCCGCGCGCCTGATGGTGCCGCGCGGGCTGCAGGTGCTCTCGCTGCTCGACAGCACGGGCCGCACGCTCTCGTCTGGCCACCTGCCCGCGCACCTCGGCGACATCGACGACACGCTGCTCGCGGTCACGAAGCAGCCGCCCGAGACCCTCGCGGCGGTGATGGTCGAGCTCTCTGACGCGAGCGGCCTGCGCACCGCGCCCGCCCTCGTCACCGCGCGCCCGGTCGACTACGGCGACGCCCGCCTCTGGGCCGTCGGCGGCGTGCTGCTCGACGAGGCCTTCGCCACCGAGCTCGAGCGGCTCACCGGCGCGCAGGTCGAGATCATGGCCGGCAAAGAGCGCATCGCCCGGGCCGGCACCCGGCCCGCGAGCGCGTCGGTGCGCACGCTCGAGTTCCCACCCGTCGCCGAGGCCCGGCTGTCGTTCTCGCGCGCCGAGATGCTCGCGACCGAGGCCGAGGTGCTGCGCGCCTTTCTCGCCTTTGCGTCGCTCGGCCTCGCCCTCGCCCTGCTCATCGGCGTCGCCGTCAGCCGCCGCATCACCCGCCCGCTCGAGGCGCTCACCGACGCCTCGCGCCGCATCGCCGGCGGCGAGCTCGACGTGAAGGTGCAGCTGCCCGCGGCCGGCGAGCTGCGCACGCTCATCGACACGTTCAACCGCATGACGAAAGACCTGCAGGCCACCACCGAGAAGCTCGTGCAGAGCGAGCGCATCGCCGCCTGGCAAGAGGTCGCGCGCCGCCTCGCCCACGAGATCAAGAACCCGCTCACCCCCATCAAGATGTCGCTCGAGACGCTCATCGCGCTCGGCCGCCGCAATGACCCGCGCTTCAACACCATGTTCCAAGAGAGCGCCGGCGCCGTGCTCGAAGAGGTCGAGCGGCTCAAGCGCACGGTCGACGAGTTCAGCCAGTTCGCCCGCCTGCCCCGCCCGAAGCCACAGCGCTTCGATCTGGCCGAGCTCGCGACCCAGGTGCTGCAGCTCTACGCGCCGGGCAAGATCACGTACCGCGCCGATCTGCAGCCCGGCGTCTTCGTCGACGCCGATCGCGACCAGCTCACCCAGGTGCTGGTGAACCTCGTGAAGAACGCCGAAGAGTCGATGAGCGAGACCGGCGGCGAGGTGACCGTAAACGTCGCGCGCGACGCGACGAGCGCGTGGCTCGAGGTGCGCGATCAAGGCCCCGGCGTGCCCGCCGATCAGCGCTCACGCATCTTCGAGCCCTACGTCACGACCAAGTCGGGCGGCACGGGCCTGGGCCTCGCGATCGCCGCGCGCATCGCGCAGGAGCACTCGGGCAGGCTCGTGCTGCTCGACTCCGAGAGGGGCGCGCGGTTTCGGCTGACGCTGCCGACCCCGAAGAGTTAGTACGTGCCCGGCGTGCGAAACGGCGGCGGCGGGCCACCCGCAGTGCCGGGTCGCCGTTCGCCGTCATCGTCGGTCGACGGCATGCGCCACGGCACCGGGTCGCTGGGCAGGCTCTTGATGCCGGGGCTGTCGGGCATCGCGCCATAGGTCTCAGACAGGCCCTCGACGACATCGCCCGTGGGGCAGCCTTCACGCCCCGTGAGCTGCTGCTCGCTCTTTGCGCTGCCACGGTCGGCTGCGAGCTGGCCCTCGAGGTCTTCGCCTTCGACGCCCACACCGCAGGCCGAGAAGCCCAACATCGCCAACAAACCGACAGTCATCCACGCGAGCCGCATACTGGTCACCTTCTTTTGCAACCCCGATGCCTGCTGCTTCTCACTCTTCGTCGCCATGGGCCACCTCCTTCAGCTCACCTTCGGCGTTGACGATTTGTGACAAGCGAGACCGTTTCATTCGCAACAAACGTGCGGCCTCGCTGATGTTTCCACCCGCTTCTTTCAGCGCGCGCCCGATGCACTGCATCTCGACCTCGTGGCGAAGCTCTTTGAGCGAGATGCCTCGAGCCCTCGCGAGCTCGAAGTAATCGATGTTTCCATCAGGCGCCGGCGTCACAGCGGGCGCGACCGGCGCGGCGACCGGCAGAACCGTGGCAGCCACCGCGACCGGGGCGGCCGCCGGGGTCGCTGCCGACACCACCTTCGGCGCAGGGGTGGAAACCTGAACGGGCGTCACGGGCTGGCCGTCGAGCAGCGCGCGCAGCTCGGACACGTGGCCGAACGCCTCGGGCTCGATGGTGTCGCCCTCGGCGAAGATGGCCGCCGCCGAGAGCACGTTCTCGAGCTCGCGCACGTTGCCGGGCCAGGTGTGGCGGGCGAGCAGCTCGAGCGACGCGGTCGACAGGCGCTTCACCGGCTCGCTGCGCTCTTTCGCGACGCGCTCGAGGAAGTGCTGGCACAGCGAGGCGAGATCTTCGGGGCGCTCGCGCAGCGAAGGCAGCTCGAGCATCACGCCCTTCAGCCGGTAGTAGAGGTCGGCGCGGAACCGGCCTTGGCTGATGAGCGCCTCGAGATCGCGGTTCGTCGCGCAGATGACGCGAACGTCGACCTTGATGGTCTTGGTGCCGCCCACGCGCTCGAGCTCGCGCTCTTGCAGCACGCGCAGCAGCGCGACCTGGCACTTCGGCGAGATGTCGCCGATCTCGTCGAGAAAGAGCGTGCCCCCGTCGGCGAGCTCGAAGCGGCCCTTGCGCTCGCGAATCGCGCCGGTGAACGCGCCCTTCTCGTGACCGAACAGCTCAGACAAGAGCAGCTCTTCGACCATCGCCGCGCAGTTCACC
>JAEUJP010000640.1 GCA_016793725.1 Myxococcaceae bacterium
CGCGGCCCCGGAGGGCACGGCATGCCGCCGGGCGCGGCGTGCAACACGTACATGGCTGCGCTCGACGCGATCGCCTCGCTGCCCACGGGCACCTCGCTGTTGTCGTCGATGGTGGGGCTCACCGTGTTTCGTACGGCAGACCCGACAATCGCGGTGCGCAACGCGATGGCCGACGCGCTCACGAGCCACGTGCCGACGGTGACGGGGCTCACGCTCGACACCGAGGGGTACCCGGCGGCGTTCACTCCAACGGGTGTCGCGGGCGTGATGCCCGACTACTGTGTGTACCGGGGGCGCATCAGCCTGCCGAACTACCAGTCGGGCACGCGGCCGTACCCGACGAACAACACGGCGGCCGAGGCGGCGTGTCTCGCCGACCCGATCTGCATGATCTCGACGGCGTTCGACCCGCGCTCGTACGTACGGCACGAGGGTTGGTTCGACTACGACCCGGGCAGCAGCACACCGCGGTTCCAGAACATGGACTCGAACGCCCGCATCTGGGTGACGGTGCCGCGCAAGCCGAAGCCCGCGGGGGGCTACCCGGTGGCGGTGTTCGCGCGTTCGGGCGGCGGCGGCGACCGACCGCTGATGGACAGGCGCGCGCAGACGGGCTCACACTTCGCGACCGATGAGGCGGGCACGTCGAGCTGTGAGACCGGCTTCCCGTGGATCTTCGGTGGGGGCCCGTGCTCACACACGCTGCCGAATCGACCGGGCCTCGGGCCGGCGGCCGAGCTGGCGCGAGCGGGCTTCGCGGGCATCATGATCGACGACCCGATGAGCTCGGTGCGCAACGGCGGTGCGTGGCCCATCGCACGTGAGAACGATCAGATCTTCAACGCCCTGAACCTGAGCGCCATGCGCGACAACCTGCGCCAGGCCGCCCTCGAGCTCGCGCTCGTTCCCGGGCTGCTCAAGAGCGGTTCGGGCGCGTTCGACTTCGACGCCTCGAGCTGCCCCGCCAGCATCGCATGCGACGTCCCGGGCGGCGCTTGCCCCGCCGTCTCGACCGGCGTCATGACCGACACCTTCGACCAGCGCCGCGTCGCGCTCATCGGGCACTCGGTCGGCGCGCAGGTCGGGCCCATGGCGTTCGCCATGAACGACGAGTTCGGCCTCGCCGTCTTCGCCGGCCACAACGGCAGCTACATCAACAACATCGTCTACAAGGTCGACCCGAAGCCGGGCGACGTGCTGTTCGGCCATCACATCTTCACCATGCGCGACATCGCCGAGCTCGGCGCCGTGCTGCGCGCCCACGTCGATGGTGAGGGCAGCGCGCAGGTGAACACCGCACAGCAGGTGCTCGAGGCCGGCGACAGCCCGGTCTACAACGCGACGCTCACGGCGCCGCGTCTGGTGCGAGGCACCGGAGCTTCGACGCCACGCCAGTACCTGCTCTCGATTCAGGGGCTCGTCGACCACTACATCGAGCCGCCCATCGCGAAGGCCGCCGACTTCACCGCGGGCCTGGGGCTCGCCGTGCAGAACTTCTCGCCGGTCTTCCCCTTCGGAGCGCTCGACACCGCCGCGCTCTTCGACGACCGCACCGTTGCCCACGGGCCGCGCGACGACGTCGGCACGATGTACCCGCTCGGGGTCGACTTTCACGGCTTTCGACCGACGACGTCAGACCTCGACCTGAGCGGCTTCAACACGAACCCGCGCGGGCGCTCGGTGGCGACGCTGCCGGTTCAGCTCGTGTCGCAATCGCTCGTCACGCAGCACCTCGGCGACGGCATTCAAGACGCGCACGAGGTGATGTACCAGGTGAACGCGGCGAAGCACGAGTACAAGTGCCTGCTGCGCAGCTGGTACCTCGACGCGCTGTTCCCTCCGGCGCCCGGCTTCTCGCGTGGCCCGATGGTGCCGCAGGCGTCGAACGCAGAGGGCGACACCGGCAACTGCTGGGCGCACCGCCCGACCGTCGTGGGCGGGCCGCTCATCAGCAGCTCCGACTGCTGCGTGGCGATCATCTGTCAGTCGATGCCGAACTGCTGCAAGTCGGCGTGGGACGCGGCGTGTGTCGCCGCGTACGGCAGCACACGAGCGACGTGCAACGCGAACCCGGTGTGCAACTACCTGGGCAACAGCGACCTGATGTCGGTGGGCGGGCGCAGCGACGTCGCCACATATGGGCCGTGACGTTCAGCCCTGCAGCCCCAACCACTCGGGGTGCTGCACCGTGCCGTCGAACTGCTTCGTCGTCTTGAACCGCTCGAGCACGCCGTCTTTCGAGGCCTGCGCCGACCTCTGGCGCATCGAGCCCATCTCGACCTCGTTCATCGGCTCGAAGCTCGAGCCCACGCGCAGCGCCTGCTCGAGAAGCTCTTCGCTGTCGCACCCGGTGATGGTGACGTCGGCGCCGGTGCTCATCGCGTAGCGCAGGCAGTCTTCGGCGCTGACCACCTTCGCCTGAACGATGGCGCCCGACGCCAGCGGCTTCATGCCGAGCACGCCGATGCCCTCGGCCTTGAGCCGCGGCAGCACCGTGCGCTCGAAGCTCTTGAAGTGGTGGTCGAGCACGTTGAGCGGCAGCTGCACGGTGTCGAAGCGCACGCCGGCCTTCGCGGCCGCGTCGAGCACGGCGAGGTGAATCGACGGGTCTTTGTGCCCGGTGAAGCCGATGAAGCGAACCTTGCCGGCCTTCTTCGCGTCGAGCAGCGCCTCGACCGAGCCGCCAGCGGCGAACACGCGCGCCGGGTCTTCGGGGCGAATCATCTCGTGCAGCTGCACCAGGTCGATGACGTCGGTGCGCAGGCGCTGCAGCGACTGCTCGAGCTGCTGCGTCGCCGCGCCCTTCGTCTGGCCGTCGATCTTGGTCATCACGAACGCACGGTCGCGCTTCGCCCACAGCGCGTTGCCGAGCCGGCGCTCGCTCTCGCCGTCGTGGTAGTCCCAGCAGTTGTCGAAGAAGTCGAGCCCGTGGTCGAGCGCGCGGTGCACCATGCGTGTCGCCGTCTCGGCGTCGCTCACCGCGCCGAGGTGCCACCCGCCCAGCCCGATGATGCTGACGTCGACGCCCGTGCTGCCGAGCTTGCGGCGCGCGAGCTGGCCCTTCGGCCCGCCGTCGTCAGAGCGCAGCCCGCGCGTGCAGGCCGCGAGCGTGAGCAGGGGTACCGATTCGAGGAGCGCACGCCGCGAGCAGTGACCGAACATGGGTCGCCAAGGCTCACCGCGCGGCGGCGCTCGCGCCATGACAACGCCCGCGCGTTACCGAACGGTGTGCACGAAGGCGGCCGGCGAGCGCCGCCCGGCGGCGCTACACTGCCTTCTGCCCGGCCTCTTCCGTCTTCTCGGGGCTCGGCAGCTGCACGTGAAACGTGCTGCCCCGGCCGGGCTCAGACTCGACCCACACCTTGCCGCCGTGCTGCTGCACGATGCCCTCGACGATGGTGAGACCCAGCCCGAGGCCGCCGTAGCTCGCGCCGTGCGCCTGACCGAAGCGCTCGAAGATCTTCTGCTGCTTCTCTTTGGGTATGCCGATGCCGTGGTCTTTCACATACAGGTGCACGCTGCCCACCGTCGGCTCGGCGCCCAGCAGAATTTCGCCGCCCTCGGGTGAGTAGCGCACCGCGTTCGTCAGCAGGTTCGTCAGCACCTGGTCGAGCCGATCGCGGTCGGCGTTCAGCACCAGCCCGTCGCTCACCACACACTTGAAGACGTGCCGATCGGAGCTGCCGTCGACCCGCTCGTGCACCTCGCGCACCAGCTCGGCCACGTCGAACGTCTTCGGCTCGAGCGCCAGCCGCTGGTGCTGAATGCGCGTCGCGTCGAGCATGTCGTCGACCTGCCTCGTCATGCGGTCGATCTGCCGGTCGATGACGGCGAACGCCTTGCCCGGGAACTCGGCCGTGTTCTTGTTCAGCTTGCGCAGCGCCAGGCCCACCTGCGCCTTCGCCGCGGCCAGCGGCGACCGCAGCTCGTGCGACGCCGCCGCGAGAAAGGCGTCTTTCACCTTGTTCGCCACCTGCAGCTCGTGCTCCTTCAAGAGCAGCGACTCTTCGGCCCGCCGGCTGCGGTCGATGTCGGCGGCGCTCACGATCCACCCCGCGACCAGGCCCGCATCGTCGTACTTCGGCACGCCGCCCAGCGAGTGCCAGCGCCACGTGTCGGCCCGGTTGCGCAGGCGGCACTCGAGCTCGAACGCCTCGAACGTCGGGCGCGCCGCGTTCCACATCGACTCGGCGTTCGGCCGGTCTTCGGGGTGCAGCGCGTCGAGAAAGCCCGTCAGCTGCGTCGCCCCCGCGGGGAAGCACGACCACGCCTTCTTGTTCGCGTAGTAGCAGTCGCCGCTCGTGCGCATCGCCCAGATGCACACCGGCACCGCCTCGATGACCCGGCGAAACCTTCGCTCGCTCTCGAGCTCGAGCTCGGCGCGCTCTTGCAGCCTGAGCAGCTCGCCCTGCTGCTCGACCAGCTTCGTCTTGCGGTACAGCTCGACGAACACCGACACCTTCGAGCGCAGCACGTTCGCGTCGAACGGCTTCACCAGGTAGTCGACCGCGCCGTGCTCGTAGCCCTTGAAGATGTTCTCGGGCTCACGCGACAGCGCGGTGAGGAAGATGATGGGCAGCGCCCGCGTCGACGGTCGCTCGCGCACGAGCGAAGCGACGCGAAAACCGTCCATGCCCGGCATCTGCACGTCGAGCAGCACCAGCGCGAACTCGCGGTCGAGCAGCTTCCACAGCGCTTCTTCGCCGCTCGTCGCCTTCACCACGTCGACCCTCAGCGGAGCCAGCACCGCCTCGAGCGCGATGAGGTTCGCCATGCGGTCGTCGACGATCAGCACCGAGGCCGGCACGTCTTTCTTCTGCGTCTCGGCCGGTGTCGCCAACGGCGAGAAGTCGATGGTTCGCGACATGGGGCTCCTAGCTCCTCATCCAGACCTTCAGCAGCGCGATGAGCTGGTCCGAGTCGACCGGCTTCGGCAGGTAGTCAGACGCACCCGCAGTGATGCACCGGTCGCGGTCGTCTTTCAGCGCCTTGGCCGTCACCGCGATGATGGGCAGCTCCGAGTGCTTCGGGTTCGCGCGAATCGCGCGAATCGTCTCGTACCCGTCCATCTCGGGCATCATCACGTCCATCAGCACCACGTCGAACGTCTCGCCGCTGTCGAGCGCTTCGAGCGCCTTCTTGCCGTTGTTCGCGTAGGCCACGCTCATCTTGTGGCTCTCGAGCACGCTCGAGATCGCGAAGATGTTGCGAACGTCGTCGTCGACCACCAGCACGCGCCGGCTCGCCAGGTCTGCGTCGGCGTCCATCGCGCGCGTGACCGCGCGCTGCACCCGCTCGGGCAGCTTCTCGTGCACGCGATGCAAGAACAGCGACGCATCGTGCAAGAGCGCGTCGGGCGAGTTGCGCCCGTTTTTCGTGATGACCGACGCCGCGTAGCGCTTGAGCCGCGTCTCTTCTTGCGGCGACAGGTCTCGGCCCGTGTAGATGACCACCGGCAGGTCTTTGTGCTTTTCCTGCCGTTTGATCTCTTCGAGCAGCCCGATGCCGTCGGCGTCGGGCAGCAAGAGGTCGAGCACCGCGCAGTCGAACGTCTCTCTGTCGAGCTGCGCCAGCGCGTCTTTCGCGTTGCGGGCGACGGTCACCTTCACGTCGTCGCCCTCGCCGAACAGCGCCCGAATGCCCGTCGCCTGGGCGTCGTCGTCTTCGACGAGCAGCAGCAGCCGCGCTGACCGGTCGAGAAACTGCGAGATGTGCGTCAGCGCGCCCTCGAGCGCCTCTTTCGTCACCGGCTTCTCGAGGTACGCGAACGCGTTGAGCGTCGCGCCGTGGTGCTCGCGGTCGACGACCGAGATGACGTGCACGGGTATGTGCCGCGTGCGCGGGCTGCGCTTCAGCCGGTCGAGAATCGTCAGCCCGTCCATCACGGGCAGCTGAATGTCGAGCGTGATGGCGTCGGGCTTGATCTCGTTCGCCAGCGCGAGGCCGGTGTCGCCGCGCGTCGCGACGACCACCTTGAAGCCGCTCTCGCGCGCCATGCCGAGCAGAATCTTCGCGAACTTCACGTCGTCTTCGATGACCAGCAGCACGCGGTCACCTTCACGAATGTGCTCGCGGTCGTCGTGAATCTCGGTCGAGACCCGCGTGTGCAGCGGCTCGGGCACCGACGTCAGCAGGTTCGCGCCTGGCTGCACCATCTCTTCGGCGGCGTGGGCCTGAGCGTGCGACTCGGGCGGGGTCGGCGGAGGCGGCGGCAACGTCGAGCGATAGTGGTGGAGCGGGGCGGCGTCGCCGTCGCCCGTCTCGGCCTTCGGGCCCGCGAACACGTCGGGCAGGTACAGGGTGAACGTGCTGCCCTGGCCCGGAGCGCTCTCGACGTGAATTTCGCCGCCCAGCAGCCGCGCGATCTCGCGGCTGATGCTGAGGCCGAGGCCCGTGCCGCCGTACTTGCGCGCGGTGCTGCCGTCGGCCTGCTGAAACGCCTCGAAGATGAGGCGCTGCTTGTTCTTCGCGATGCCGATGCCCGTGTCCGACACCTCGAACGCGAACACGTGCTGCGCCCTCTGCAGCGCCTCGTGCTCGAGCCCCTTGCGCCGCTCGGCCAGCTTCACGCTCAAGGTGACGTTGCCCTTCTCGGTGAACTTGAACGCGTTCGAGAGCAGGTTCTTGAGAATCTGCTGGAGGCGCTGAGGGTCGGTGAAGATGGTGTTGTTCGCAGGCAGGCCCGCAGCGAGCTGTACGTTGAAGTCGAGCTTCTTCTCGTCGGCGACCGCGCGGAATTGCCTTTCCATCGCGCCCTGCACCTCTTTGAGGCGCAGGTGCCGCGGCTCGACCTGCATCTTGCCGGCCTCGACCTTCGACAGGTCGAGAATCTCGTTGATGAGCGAGAGCAGATCGCCGCCCGACGCGTGAATCGTCTGCGCGTACTCGATCTGCTTCGGGGTGAGGTTCGCGTCTTTGTTCTCGGCGAGCAGCTTCGCGAGAATGAGCAGCGAGTTCAGCGGCGTGCGCAGCTCGTGCGACATGTTCGCGAGGAACTCGCTCTTGTACTTCGAGATCAGCTGGAGCTGCTCTGCCTTCTCTTCCAGGCTCGCGCGCGCCAGCTCGACCTCTTTGTTCTTCACCTCGACCTTGTTGTTCTGCTCTTCGAGCAGCGTCGCCTTCTCTTCGAGCAGCAGCTTCTGCTTCTCGAGCTCGGTGTTCGACTTCTTGAGCTCTTCTTGCTGCTGGGTGAGCTCTTTCGACTGGCTCTGGAGCTCTTGCGTGAGGCCCTGCGACTGCTGCAGGAGCTCTTCGGTGCGCATGTTCGCCATGATCATGTTGAGCACCACGCCGATGCTTTCCATCAGCTGGTCCAGGAAGATCTGGTGAATCGCGCTGAACGCGTGAAACGAGGCCAGCTCGATGACCGCCTTCACCTGGCCCTCGAACACGACCGGCAGCGTGATGATGTTCAGCGGCGCGCTCTCGCCGAGGCCCGTCACGATCTGCACGTGGTCTGACGGCACGCGCGTCAGCAGAATCGACTTCTTCTCGAGCGCGCACTGCCCGACGATGCCCTCGCCCAGCGCGAACCGGTTCGACAGGTGCTTGCGCTCTTTGTACGCGTAGCTCGCCGTCAGCTTCAGCACCTGCGTGCTGCCCACCGCGTCCATCAAGAAGAACGCGCCGTAGTGCGCCGACACCAGCGGCGTGAGCTCGCTCATGATGAGCCGCGACACCGCGTCGAGGCTCTTCTGGCCCTGCATCATGCCCGAGAACTTCGCGAGGTTCGTCTTCAGCCAGTCTTGTTCGGTGTTCTTCTGCGTCGTCTCACGCAGGTTCGTGATCATCTGGTTGATGGTGTCTTTGAGGCTCGCCACCTCACCCAGCGCGTCGACCGAGATGCTGCGCGTCAGGTCACCCTTCGTCACCGCAGACGCGACGTCGCTGATCGCGCGCACCTGCGTGGTCAGGTTGCCGGCGAGCTGGTTCACGTTGTCGGTCAGCTGCCGCCACGTGCCCATCGCGCCCGGCACCTTCGCCTGGCCGCCGAGCTTGCCTTCGATGCCGACCTCCGACGCGACCGTCGTCACCTGGTCGGCGAACGTCGACAGCGTCGTCGTCATGTTGTTGATGGTGTCGGCGAGCGCGGCGATCTCGCCCTTCGCGTCGACGCCGATCAGCTTCTGCGTCAGGTCGCCGTTCGCGACCGCGGTCACCACCTTCACGATGCCGCGCACCTGGTTGGTCAGGTTCGAGGCCATGAAGTTCACGTTGTCGGTCAGGTCTTTCCACGTGCCGGCGACGCCGGGCACCCGCGCCTGGCCGCCCAGCTTGCCCTCGACGCCGACCTCGCGCGCGACCGTGCTCACCTGTTCGGCGAACGTCGACAGCGTGTCGGTCATGCCGTTGATGGTCTCGGCGAGCGCGGCGACCTCACCCTTCGCGTCGATCTGCAGCTTCTGCCGCAGGTCGCCGTTCGCGACCGCGGTCACGACGCGCACGATGCCGCGCACCTGCGTGGTCAGGTTGCGCGCCATGTGGTTCACGTTGTCGGTGAGGTTCTTCCACACGCCGTCGACGCCCTGCACCTCGGCCTGGCCGCCGAGCTTGCCCTCGGTGCCGACCTCTTTGGCGACGCGCGCGACCTCGGAGGCGAACGAGTTCAGCTGATCGACCATCGTGTTGATGGTGTTCTTCAGCTCGAGAATTTCGCCCTTCGGGTCGACCGTGATCTTCTTCGAGAGGTCGCCTCGCGCGACCGCCGTCGTCACCTGCGCGATGTTGCGCACCTGGCTGGTGAGGTTCGACGCCATGAAGTTCACGTTGTCGGTGAGGTCTTTCCACGTGCCGCTCACTCCGGGCACCTGGGCCTGACCGCCGAGCTTGCCTTCGCTGCCGACCTCTTTCGCGACGCGGGTCACTTCAGAGGCGAACGCGCGGAGCTGATCGACCATCGTGTTGATGGTGTTCTTCAGCTCGAGAATTTCGCCCTTCACGTCGACCGAGATCTTCTGGCTCAGGTCGCCGTTCGCGACCGCCGTCGTCACCTTCGCGATGTTGCGCACCTGGTCGGTGAGGTTGCCGGCGAGGCCGTTCACGTTGTCGGTGAGGTCTTTCCACGTGCCGCTGACGCCGGGCACCTGCGCCTGGCCGCCGAGCTTGCCTTCGGTGCCGACCTCTTTCGCGACGCGCGACACTTCAGACGCGAACGCGCGGAGCTGATCGACCATCGTGTTGATGGTGCTCTTCAGCTCGAGCATCTCGCCCTTCACGTCGACCGTGATCTTCTTCGTCAGGTCGCCGTTCGCGACGGCCGTCGTGACCAGCGCGATGTTGCGAACCTGGTTCGTGAGGTTCGACGCCATCGAGTTGACGTTGTCGGTGAGGTCTTTCCACGTGCCGCTGACGCCGCGCACCTCGGCCTGGCCGCCGAGCTTGCCTTCGGTGCCGACGTCTTTCGCGACGCGCGTCACCTCAGACGAGAACGCGCGCAGCTGCTCGACCATCTGGTTGATGGTGTCTTTGAGGCCCGCGACCTCGCCCTTCGCGTCGACCGTGATCTTCTTCGACAGGTCGCCGTTCGCGACGGCCGTCGAGACGTCGGCGATGTTGCGCACCTGCTCGGTGAGGTTGTTCGCGAGCAGGTTCACGTTGTCGGTGAGGTCTTTCCACGTGCCGCTCACTCCGGGCACCACCGCCTGAGCGCCGAGGCGGCCGTCGACGCCGACCGTGCGCGCGACGTTGGTCACCTGCTCGGCGAAGATGCCGAGCGTCTTGGTCATGTTGTTGAGCGTGTCGGCGAGGGCCGCGATCTCGCCCTTCGCTTCGACGCCGACGAGGCGCTGCGAGAGGTCGCCGTTCGCGACCGCCGTCACGACCTTCACGATGCCGCGCACCTGGGTCGTCAGGTTCGTGGCCATGAAGTTCACGTTGTCGGTGAGGTCTTTCCACACGCCGCTCACGCCGCGCACTTCGGCCTGACCACCGAGCTTGCCTTCGGTGCCGACCTCTTTGGCGACGCGGGCCACTTCGGCGCCGAACGAGTTCAGCTGATCGACCATCGTGTTGATGGTGTTCTTCAGCTCGAGAACCTCGCCGCGCGCGTCGACCGTGATCTTCTTCGAGAGGTCGCCCTTCGCGACCGCCGTCGTCACCTCGGCGATGTTGCGCACCTGGTTCGTCAGGTTGCCGGCGAGCACGTTCACGTTGTCGGTGAGGTCTTTCCACGTGCCGCTCACGCCCGGCACCTGCGCCTGGCCGCCCAGCTTGCCGTCGGTGCCGACCTCTTTCGCGACGCGCGTCACTTCAGACGCGAAGCCGGCGAGCTGCTCGACCATGCTGTTCACGGTCGTGCCGATGCGGAGGAACTCGCCTTTGACCGGCTGCCCTTCGATCTGCAGCGCCATCTTCTGCGTCAGGTCGCCGGTGGCGACGGCCGACAGCACGCGGGCGACTTCGGTCGTGGGGTGCACGAGGTCGCCGACGAGCGCGTTCATCGAGTCGATGACCGTCGCCCAGTTGCCCTTCACGTTGCCGAGCGAGGCGCGCTCGGCCATGCGGCCTTCGCGGCCGACGACCTGCTCGACGCGCACCATCTCTTTGGTGAGCGACTCGTTGAGCTGCGCGTTGACGTTGTACGCGTGCGAGAGCGCGTCGAGAAGATCGCCGTTGCCGGTGCTCGGCAGGCGCACGGTGAAGTCGCCGCGCTCCGACGAGCGCAGGGCCTCGAGCAGCGGGAGCAGCGACGCCTCTGAGATGAAGCGCGCGCTCATCGCGTCGCTCGGGCGGCTCGGCTTCGCAGGCGGCGAACGTCGAGGCGAGGGCCTCAGACCATCACCGTTTCCGGTGCCGTTACCGTTGCCGGAGCGCTTTTTGGACGAACCATGTCCATTTCCATTCGGAGGAGGGGGAGGAGTCGGTGCAGGCATGGAGAGGGCTGCCGGTGTGCAACCGAAGGGCCACACTTCTCGGCGGCGATCAGACCTGTTTCGTACCGAACGGTAACGAAGCCGCGCCGCCGACGTTACCGCCCGGTGAAGCTGCCAGCAGCAGCAACCGAACGAGCATCGATTTGAAGCGCAGCGCCAGACCCCGTATAGCCGCGCGCCATGCGCCACATCTTGGGGGTCGTCGCTGCAGCCGCGGTCATCGTGGGCTCAACCTCGTGCTCGGGCTCGCCCCCGAAGACGTGTGATTCGACGACGTGTATGGGCTGTTGCGACGCCGATCGCGTCTGCCAGCTCGGGCAGAGCGAGGCGTTCTGCGGCCTGCGCGGCGGCGCGTGCATCGCGTGCTCGTCGGCGCAAATCTGCCAGACCGGCAACTGCGTGCCCTCGGGCGCGGCGGGCGGAGTGAGCGGCACGGCCGGCGGCGACGGCGCGGCAGGAGGCACCGGCACGGCGGGAGGCACCGGCACGGCGGGAGGCACCGGCACGGCCGGTGGAACCAACACGGCAGGTGGTGCGGCGACGGCGGGAGGCACCGGCACGGCCGGTGGAACCAACACGGCAGGTGGTGCCGCGACGGCGGGCGGAAGCACGGCCGGTGGGAACGCCGCGGGTGGGAGCTCGGCGGGCGGCAACACGGCAGGCGGAAGCACGGCGGGCGGCACCGCGACGGCGGGTGGCAACACTGCGGGCGGGGCCACCGCGGGCGGCGCGAGCGGCACGTGCACGCCGAACACGACCTACTGCGTGAGCGCGTCGACGCTGCGCACCTGCTCGGCGGCGGGCGCCCCGACCGACACGACGTGCAGCACGTCGGGCGGCTGCCATCAGGGCCAGTGCATCAACGGCTGCGGCGACACGGCGGCGGCGGGCACGACGGTCGGCTGTGACTTCTGGGGCTCGACGCAAGACAACGCCATCGACCGCCTCTTTCTCGGCGGCGTGCAGTCGGGGCAGGGCACGACGCCGAGCGACTTCGCCTTCGTCGCGGTGAACCTGAGCGACACGCAGGGCTTCGTGAACGTGCAGCGCCACTTCGGCGGAGGCGCCCAGACCGTCGCGAGCGTCGCGCTGCCGCCGCGCAGCTCGGCGTCGCGCGGCGTCACCGTCATTCACGTGCCGTGGCAATCGCTCTCGCCGAGCCAGTTCGTGTGCGCGAGCGGCCTCGCGCGCTACGGCTACCGCGTGACCTCTGACGTGCCGATGTCGCTCTTCCAGTTCAACCCGGTCGCCGCGCGCAAGCAGACGAAGGCGTGCACCGCGGCCGACGGCACGATGGACTGTGGGTGCGACGAGGCCGCCGACTTCGACTCCGTCACGTGCCTCTTCAACCAGGTCGGCGGAGGCACCTGCCGCGCAGCCGCCGACGGTGGCCGCCGCTGCAGCTACGAGGCGTTCACCACCGACAGCTCGCTCGTGCTGCCGGCGCACCTGCTCGGCACGCAGTACGTCGGCGTCTCGCAAGAGGTGCACGTGTTCGCGTCGTCGCAGGGCAGCGCCATCACCGGTGAGGTCAACGGGTACCTCCAGGTCATCGCGACGCAAGACAACACGCAGGTGACGCTGCTCTCGAGCGCGGTCACGAAGGCGAGCGATGCCGGCACCCAGGTCGCCGCGATGGCGAAGGGGCAGACGCGCAGCTTCACGCTGAACCAGTACGACGTGCTGCAGGTCGCCTCGACGCACCTCGGGCAGGGCAACACCATCTTGTGCGCGCCGTCGCCGTTCAACTCGATGGCGGTCATCTGCCGCGTCGACAACGACCTGTCTGGCACGCAGGTGAACGCCGACAAGCCGGTCGCGGTGTTCGGCGGCTCGGCGTGTGGTCTCGCTCCGTTCGACCGGCTCGCGTGCGACCACATCGAAGAGCAGCTCTTGCCGAACAACCTGCTCGGCACCCGCTTCGCTGCGGTGCGCAGCGCGCCGGTACGGCTGCGCAACGGCACGACGGCGAACGTCGCGCCCGACCGGTGGAAGGTGGTGGCGACGTGCTCGCCCGCCGTGTGCCCGATGGGCACGCTCATCACGATGACGCCGGCGCCGCAGGCCGCGCTGGTGTCGGCGCCGAACCGGTGCACGACCGGCACGCTCGCGGGCAACAACTGCCGCCTGCCCGCCGGCGCCGTGATGGAGTTCGGCAGCAACACCAGCTTCTCGCTGACGGCCGACGCGCCGGTGCACCTCGCGCAGCTCTTGCCCGGCTCGGGCAACAACACCGGCGCCGCGACCGAGGCCGTCGAAGGCGACCCGTCGCTCATCATGGTGCCGCCCGTCGAGCGCTGGCGCTCGCGCTACACCATCTACTCACCGCCCGGCTTCCGCTCGAGCTGGCTCGGCATCGCGTACCAGACCGGCGCCGTCACCGAGGTTCGCGTCGACGGCGTCGTCGTGCCCGGCTTCACCCCCGTCGGCACCTTCTCGGCCACCAACTACCCGGTGACCCCCGGCGCGCACACCGTCGAGGTGGTGTCGACGAGCGGCGCCGGCGCCGGCGTCACCGTCTATGGCTACGACGAGTACGTGTCGTACGGGCACCTCGGCGGTCTGTGATTCACCCGCAGAGTGAAACCTTCATGCGTCTGTGCGCATGTCGGCACAGCTCGTACGTGAAAGCGCGCTGACAGACTTCGTGCGCCAGTGCGGCGTCCACACGCCGTGTGCGCTGTCCGGTTTGGGGTCGATCAGCGCAACACGCACACTGTGCGTGCCTCTAGAAAACCCTTCGCGAAGGTTTGGAACGCGGCGTGCCTTATCGCCCGGCCGAACGAGCGCGCGGCAAGTGAGTCGCGCGCGTTTCACCGAGGGCGAAAAAATGAACGCGCGAAACCTGGTTGTTTCACTCTGTCTCGCCGGCTGCGGAGCGAACGACCTCTTCATCGATGATGGCTCGGAAGACTCGGAGGCCGCGACGGCCTTCACGCAAGAGTCGGCGCTGCGTGTGGCGCCGACCTACGACAAAGAATTCGACGCGGCAGGCGAGCGCTACGGCGTGCCGGCGGCGCTGCTCAAGTCGCTGTCGTGGGCCGAGACGCGCTACGAGATGGTGCAGGGCGAGCCCGACCACGAAGGCCAGCCGGCGCGGTTCGGCCTGATGGCGCTGTGGGGCGACGCGCTGACGCAGGGCGCGCAGCTCGCGGGCGTGACCGAAGACGAGGCGAAGACGAACGCGGCGGCGAACGTGCTCGCGGCGGCGGCGTACCTCGACTCGCTGGCGCGCGCGCGCAACATCGACCGCGCCGACGCCGAGGCGTGGTCGCAGGTGCTCGAAGACTACGCGCGCATGGACGAGCCCGAAGCCAGCGCCGAGTTCGCGCGCAGCGAAGTGTTCGGCACGTTGAAGCTGGGCGTCGGTGCCCCGAGCCAGAAGCTGGCGACGGCGCCGAGGGCGTTCAAGCTGGCCGAGCAGGTGGGCGACATCGCGACGGCCGAGCAGCGGCTGTCGGCGGGCCCCGACTACGCGCCGGCGCTGTGGCGCCCGTCGCCGAACTTCAACTCGCGCGGCGGTGTCGCGCCGAAGATGGTCATCATTCACACCTGCGAAGGTGCGTACAGCGGCTGCTGGAGCTGGCTGCGCAACACCCGCGCCGGCGCCAGCGCCCACTACGTGGTGTCGACGGGCACCGAAATTTCGCAGCTGGTGCGCGAGAGCGACCGTGCGTGGCACATCGCGGCCTCGTACAACTGCGCGCTGAACGGCAACACCGACTGCTCGCGCAACGGCACGTCGAGCAACAACTTCACGATCGGCATCGAGCACGCGGGCTTCGCGTCGCAGTCGTCTTTCCCGACGGCGCAGATCGACGCGTCGGCGCGGCTGACCTGCAACATCACGAAAGACCGCGGCATCATTCGCGACCGCTTTCACATCGTGGGTCACGGCAAGCTGCAGCCGGCGAACCGCACCGACCCGGGCCCGAACTGGCCGTGGACGACGTACATCAACAAGGTGAACGCGTTCTGCAACAGCTCGACGCCGACGCCGACCCCGACGCCGACGCCGACGCCGACGGGCGGGCTCATCATCGACAGCAACAACTCGCGCAACGATCAGTCGAAGGCGCGCATCGAGGTCTCGGCGAACTGGGTGAGCACGTCGGCGACGGCGGGCTACTACGGCACGGGCTACTTCTACGCGAACACCGCGGCGGTGTCGGACGGTGCGTCGTTCTGGTTCAAGCTCGACGCTCCGGCGCGCAAGACCATCGACGCGTGGTGGACGGCGGGCACCAACCGCTCGACCGCGGCGCCCTTCGTGGCGTTCAACGCGAGCGGTGCGAAGGTGGGCACGGCGACGGTGAACCAGACGGTGAACGGCGGCGCGTGGCGTACGGTCGGTACGTTCGACTTCTCGGCCGGGTGGAACCGCGTGGTGCTCTCGCGGTGGACGGGCGAGAGCAAGGTCGTCATCGCCGACGCGGTTCGCGTGCGCTCACTCGCAGAGACCGAGACGCTCACGCCGCAGAAGCCAGCGTTGCCCGACAGGCCGTCGATGACGGCCGCGTCGGTGACGTCGTTGATGCTGGCGCCGGCGTGAGCAGCCGCGACCTTCAGCTGCACGCCGTCGCGGCCGTGACCCCAGCCGTGCGGCATCGAGACGACGCCGCGCA
>JAEUJP010000514.1 GCA_016793725.1 Myxococcaceae bacterium
CGCCACGATCAGCGGTATCGCCCCGAGCCGCTCGCCGTCGCTCGGGTCGGGGTTCTCGGGGGTCGTCTCGACCCACGACTTCGGGCTCGACGTCATCACCGGCGTCGCCATCACCCCCGGCGCCGTACCTTCTCGCAGCGGCGTCAGCCCCCGCGCCGTCTGAAACAGCAGGTTCGCGTTCAGCTGCTTCAGCACCGCGCCGATCTCGTGCTCCGAGGGGAAGCCGACCGCCGAAAACGGGTCGTTCATGTTCAGCGCATCGGCGACCACGCCCTGCTCGACCTGCACGCCGTACTTCGCGAGCAGCGGCTCGAGGCCCGACTCGGCGTCCCAGTCGGCGAAGTAGATGAGCCGCCCACCCTGGCCCAGGTACTTCTCGATCGTCGCACTCTCACCCTTCGTGTACTGCGACGACGCGTGCGCGATCACCAGCACCGCCGCGTCTTTCGGTATCTCGTTGCCCGCCTGCGCCAGGTCGAGCGCCTCGACCGCGTAGCCCTCTTGCCCCAGGCTCTCTTTCAGCTCGCTCAGCGCAGGCGCCGGGTCGAGCCCGGGCGCCGCCTGCGAGCCCACCAGCGGCCACTCGCCGTGCCCCGCGAGAAAGTAGACCTTCTGCGTGCCGCTCGAGCCGAGCTTCACGAGGGCGTTCGTGAGCTCCTGCTCAGAGATGATCGAGAGCGCGGTGTGCGACTCGGTCGCGCCCTTGCCCTTCGTGATGATGACGGTCGTCTGACCCTCTTTGATGTTGTACTTCGCGTTCAGCTCGATCGACTTCTTCGGGTCTTTGAAGTCGTACGTGAAGTTGTCGGACTCGCTCGCATAGCGGTCAAACAGGTTCTTCAGCACGTCGTACGCCTGGTGC
This sequence comes from Myxococcaceae bacterium, assembly GCA_016793725.1. Taxonomy (GTDB): domain Bacteria; phylum Myxococcota; class Myxococcia; order Myxococcales; family Myxococcaceae; genus Xiheicaenimonas; species Xiheicaenimonas phototrophica. Next base: position 863 of record JAEUJP010000514.1, read on the forward strand.
TTGCTGTCCATGAAGCCGTAGGCCTTCACGGGCTCCTTCAGATCTTTCAGCGTCTGCAGCGTCTGCGGAGCGAGCGAGTAGATCTTCTTCGTCGTCCAGTCGTAGGTCTTCATGCGCTTGTTCGCGATGAAGTTCACGCCCGCGCCGAGCACCACGACCGCGACACCGATGAGGCCCGACGACACGTAGAAGAAGAACGCGCGCTCGTCGCCCGCGTCGCGGCCGCGAAACACCCAGTACGCGACCATGATGATGCCGAGCGCGATCTTGAGGCCCGCGTACGTCGCCGCGTACGGCGCGGCGCGCAGCACGTACCAGGTGAACGGCGCCGACACGAGCAGCACCACCCCGATGCCGCCCAACACCTTGCCGAGGGTCTTCACGTCCACCTCTGCGCGTCGACGGCGCGGTGAGTGAGCACGATCTGCAGCACGATGATCGTGACGAAGAAGACGAGCGCCTTGGGGTCGAAGACGCCCTTCATCATGTTGCGCAGCTGGCTGTCGAAGCTCAGGTACGTGATCACCGAGCGCACCGGCTCGTCGACCTGCTGCGCCACCATGCCGAGCGCGAACCACGCGAGCGCCACCACGAACGTGAAGAACGCCGCCACCATCTGCGACTCGGTGAGCGACGAGATGAACATGCCGATCGCCATCACCGTCGCGCCCAACAGCAACATCGACAGGTAGCCGAGCGTCACCGTCGACCACTCGAGCGCGCTGCCCGACTCCGACGAGCCGAACAGCGCCAGAATGAACGGGTAGATGAGCGTGATGCCGAGCGTCGCGCTGATGATGCCGAGCGCCGCGAGGTACTTGCCGAGCACGATCTCGATCGGCCGCACCGGGCACGTCATGAGCAGCTCGAACGTCTTCTGCCGCCGCTCTTCGGCGAACAGCCGCATCGAGAGAAACGGCGCGACGAACAGCGTGATGATCAGCACCGTGCCGAGCAGCTGAACGATGACACCGTCGGTGAGGTTCTTGAACAGCGCATAGTCGGGCGGCAGCTTCGCCCAGGTGACCTGGCGGGCGAGCTCCTGCACCTGCTTGAAGCCGCCGAGAATGCCGACGAAGAACAGCGACGATAGAAAGCCCATCGCGGTGAAGATGATCCACGCCAGTGGGGTGGTGAAGTAGATGCCGAGCTCTTTGCGTGCGATGGCGAGTGCGTTTCGCATTTCGTTTCCCTCAGGCCGACGTCAGCTTGATGAACGTCTCTTCGAGGCCGCCGCCCTCTGACAGCTTGTCGATGCTGTCGTAGGCCGCGACCTTGCCGCGGTTGATGATGAGCACCTTCTGCGCGATCGCCTTCACCTCGGCCAGAATGTGCGTCGACAGCACGATCGTCTGCTTGCCCGCGAGCGACTTGATGAGCTCGAGCACGCCGGCGCGCTGCTTCGGGTCGAGGCCCTCGGTCGGCTCGTCGAGGATCATGAGCGCCGGCGAGCCCAACATCGCCTGCGCGAGCCCCACGCGGTGCTGGTAGCCCTTCGACAGCGCGCCGATGAGCCGGTCGAGCTCGGTCGCGGTACCGGTCGCCTTCGTCACGCGGTCGATCTCGGCCTTCAGGTTGTCGCCGCCCAGCGCCTTGAGCCGCCCGACGAAGCGCAGGTACGCGCGCACCGTCATCTCGGGGTAGAGCGGCGGCGTCTCGGGCAGGTAACCGATGCGCTTCTTCACCTCGAGGGGCTGCTCGAAGACGTCGAAGCCGTCGATCTTCGCCTTGCCCTCGGAGGGCGGCAGGAACCCGGTGAGGATCTTCATCGTCGTCGACTTGCCGGCGCCGTTCGGCCCCAGGAAGCCGAGAATTTCGCCCTTCTCGACGGTGAAGTTCAGGTGGTCGATCGCGAGGCGGTCGCGATAGCGCTTGGTGAGGTTGGTGACTTCGATCATCGGCATGAGCGGCGCGCGACTATAGGGAGCGAGATCTGCGAGTCAACCGGGACTCGTGACTGGCATTCCCGCTGCAAGTAGAAGCGGGCGCATGAATCGTGTGGTGCAGAAGTACGGCGGCAGCTCGGTCGCCGACGTCGAAAAGATTCGCAAAGTCGCGGCGAAGGTGAAGGCGCGGCGCGACTCGGGCGCCGAGGTGGTGGTGGTGGTGAGCGCCATGGGCGACACGACCGACGAGCTGCTGCAATTGGCCCGCAAGGTGTCGCACGACCCACCACGGCGCGAGCTCGACATGCTGCTGACGTGCGGCGAGCGCATCTCGATGGCGCTGCTCTCGATGGCGCTGCAAGAGCAGGGGGTGCCCGCCATCAGCTTCACGGGCTCGCAGAGCGGCATCATCACCGACGAGAGCCACGCGCAGGCGCGCATCGTCGAGGTGAAGCCGATGCGCATCGAAGAAGAGCTCGCGAAGGGCAAGGTGGTGATCGTCGCGGGGTACCAGGGCGTGTCGCGCGCGAAAGAGGTGACCACGCTGGGGCGTGGTGGTTCAGACACGTCTGCGGTCGCGCTGGCCGCGGCGCTCGGGGCCGACTGCGAGATCTACTCAGACGTCGACGGCGTCTTCAGCGCCGACCCGCGCGTCGTGCCGTCGGCGAAGAAGCTCGAAGAGCTGACGCACGAAGAGATGCAAGAGCTGGCCGCCGCCGGCGCCAAGGTGCTGAACGCCCAGGCGGTCGAGCACGCGCGCGAGAAGGGCATCGTGATTCACGCGAAGAGCACGCACACCGCGGGCACCGGCACTGCGATTCGCGCTTCGGTGGCGGCAGGCGGCGGGCGCGTGCGCGGCGTCACGAGCGAGGGCGACGTGTGGGTGCTGAGCGGGGCGGTGGCTGCGGCGCTCGAGTGGCTCGATGCGCGGGCCCTGAAAGGCCGCACGCTCGTGCTCGACGGGGCGAGCGGCATGATCGTGGTGCCGCTGCAAGACGTTCACGGGCCCGAGGCGCTGAAGGTCGAGGTCGCGAAGCTGGGGCTCGTGTGCCGTGACGATCTCGGCACGGTGTCGTGCGTCGGCACGGGGCTCAACGCCGACTGGTCGGTGATGCGGCGGGCGCTCTCGGTCGCGAAGCGTCTCGGCCTCGAGGTGCACGGCGCCCACGCGTCGTCGCTGCAGCTGACGTTGGTGGTGCCGCGGTCGGGGCTCAAGGCGTTGACGAAAGAGCTCCACGTGGAGCTGATCGGCTGACGACCCGCCACGCCCACGCGTACCAGAGCGGGAAGATGACGAAGGGCAGGGCGGTGCACACGCTGCGCTCCGCGGCGAACCAGGCGAGGTAGGCCGTGAAGAGCAGCGCGGTGATGCCGATCGACGGGAGCCAGCGCTTCTTCGCGAGGTACGCCATCGCGCCCAACGCTGCCGCCATGCCGAGCGCGGCGCCTGCCGCGAGGCTGAACGTCGTGCTCTCTTTCAGCGAATAGCCCGCCCAGAGCACGAACACGACCGCCCAGCCCGTCGTCTGCTTCCACACCTGCTCGAGAATGGAGTCGGGGTCGGGCCCGCCGCCCTCGAGCCGCACGCCGTCTCGTTCGACCGTCAGCTCGGCGGGGATCAGCTTTCGCTGTGCCCTCAGCGTCGTGCCGTCTTTGAGCGTGAACGTGTGGCCGGCTTGCAGCTGCTGTGGGGTGAAGCGCGTCTGTTCTTCGCCGTCGAGCTTCACGATGACCTCGGTGAGGGTCAGCTCGAGCGCGAGGTTCTTGGGGCCGCCCCGGTTCAGCGCGAATGTGACGGTGGGCATCTGCTTCGTCGTCGTACCCGATGACGGGGACGACGACGAGGACGACGACGAGGACGAGGAGGACGACGAGGACGAGGACGACGACGAGGACGACGACGAGGGCGAGGACGACGACGGGAAGCGCCGCCTCTCGGGTGCGGGTGCGGGTTCGGGTTCGTTGACGACGAGCTCGCGGTGACGTGTGCGTCGACGTGAGACGCGGTGACCGTGATCGCACCCGCACCCGCACCGGCACCCGAGAGGTGCCGTGCCCGTCGACGTCTTCGTTCCCGGGCTCGTTCGGGTACACGTCATCGTCCCCGTGGGACTCGTGCGACACGTTTCTTAACGTGGCGGGCTCCCCGCAAAGCGTTACCGGTACAGAACCATGCGAGGCCTACCGGTTCGAGCAGTCGCAATTCGAGTCGTGGTGAACGGCAGCGAACAGCTCACCGAGTCTCTGAGCATAAGGCCCGACGTCGCGCAGGTGTCGCGGGCCGAGGCGTCGCTCGACGTGGCGGCGAGGGTGGCGCGGGCCGACGTGCTCATCGTCGACACCACGCAGAGCCCCGCCTTCGCCTACGAGGCCATTCGGTCGCTCACGATCGACACCCCGGTGCTCGCGCTCACCGCCAGCGACGACACCCTTCCCGCGATCGCGGCGGGGGCGAGCGGTGCCCTGCACCGAGACAGCCCCGCAGAGCTCGTGCTCGCAGCCGCCAGCGCGCTTCACCAGGGCCTCGCCGTCTTCGACCGCTCGTTCGTCGAGCGCCTCGTGCCGACCTCGCCGCAGCGCCACACCGCGGCGCCGGCAGAGGCCCCGCAGCAAGACCGCGACGAGCTGACGCCCCGCGAACAAGAGGTGCTCGCCCTGCTCGCCGAGGGCCTCTCGAACAAAGAGATCGCCTCGCGCCTCGACATCTCTGACCACACCGCCAAGTTCCACGTGAACTCGATTCTGCAGAAGATGGGCGCCCAGAAGCGCGTCGAGGCAGTGGTGCGCGCCGCCCGCCTCGGCATCATCGATCTCTGACGTCGTCCGCCGATTTTGAGTTTTGGGCGGCTCCTCCGTTATAACGGAGGGCGCGCCATGTACCACTTCACTCCCGCCCCTGCGCTCCTCGGCGGCCTGCTCATCGGGCTCGCCATCTCACTCGTGTTGCTCACCCACGGCCGCGCCGCCGGCATCTCGGGCCTGTGGGCCGGCGTGCTCCGCCCCTCGAGCGACCGCGGCTTCCGCATCTGGTTCTTCGCCGGTCTCATCGGCACCGGGCTGCTCATGCGCGCTTTCTTGCCGCAGGCGTTCGGCGAAGGCCCGACCGCGCCGCTCGGCCTCACCGTCGCTGCCGGCCTGCTCGTCGGCTACGGCACCCGCCTCGGCGGAGGCTGCACCAGCGGCCACGGCGTGTGCGGCAACAGCCGCCTCGAGCTGCGCAGCATCGTCGCCACCGTCACCTTCATGTTGACCGGCGCCCTCGCCGTCTTCGCCTGGAGGGCCCTGTCATGAAGTCGAACCTCGTCGCCCTCGCCGCCGGCGCCCTCTTCGCCGCCGGCCTCGGCCTGAGCGGCATGGCCCAGCCCGCCAAGGTGCAGGGCTTTCTCGACGTGACGGGCCAGTGGGACGCGAGCCTCGCGTTCGTCATGATCGGCGCGATCGGCGTGCACGCCGTCGCCCTGCGCCTCATCGCCCGCCGCAAGGCCCCGCTGTTCATGCCCGGCTTCCAGCCGCGCCCCGCCTCGAAGGTCATCGACGGCCAGCTGCTGGCGGGCGCCGCCATCTTCGGTCTCGGCTGGGGCCTCGCCGGCTACTGCCCGGGCCCCGCGTTCGTCGCCGCCGGCGGCGTCTCGCCGAACGCGCTCGTGTTCGTCGGCGCGATGACGGTCGGCATGCTCGTGCACCGGGTGCTCCACCAGCGCACCCGCGCCGCGACCACCCCTGCCTGATCGGGTGATTTTTCCGGCCGGGGGGCTCCGTACCCTTCGTGCATGGACTTTTCAGACATCGTCGAAGCAACCGGTAAGAGCATCGTTCGCGTCGAAGGCCGGCGCACCCGCCCCAGCAGCGGAGTCGTCTGGGGCCCCAACCGCGTCGTCACCGTCGCCCACGCCGTCGATCGCGACGGCGACCTCGTCGTCGGCCTCGACGGCGTCGAGCACAAGGCGAAGCTCAAGGGGCGCGACCCTGGCACCGATCTCGCCCTGCTCGAGGTCGAGGCCGTGCTCTCGCCCGCCACGTTCGACGACGGCGAGAGGGTGAAGGTCGGCCAGCCCGCCCTGCTGCTCGCGCGGCCCGGCGAGACCGTGCGCGCCACCAGCGGCATCATTCAGGCGCGTGGCAACAAGCCCTGGCGCACGCAGCGCGGCGGTGAGCTCGACCGGTACCTCGAGACCGACGCGGCCCACCAGCCCGGCTGGTCGGGTGGGGCGCTCGTCGCCGCTGACGGCAAGGTGCTCGGCATCACCTCGACGGGCCTGGTGCGCGGCTCGTCGCTCACGATTCCCGTGCCCACCGTTCGCCGCGTCGTCGCCCAGCTCGAGCAGCACGGCCAGGTTCGGCGCAGCTGGGTCGGCCTCTCGCTGCAGCCCGTTCGCCTGCCCGACGACGTACAGAAGCAGACCGGTGAAGACTTGGGCCTGCTCGTCGTCGGCGTCGAGAAGGGTGGCCCCGGTGACAAGGCCGGCATCGCCTACGGCGACACCGTGCTGCACCTCGGCGACGACACCGTGAAGTCACTCGAAGACTTCTATTTGTGGATGCGGCAAGACCGCGTCGGCCAGACGTTCGCCGCGAAGGTGTTTCGCAACGGCAAGGTCGACACCGTGCAGGTGACCCTCGGAGCGAAGCCGTGAGCCCGCTCGAGCTGTTCTCTGACGAGCTCGAGCAGCTCGTGCAGCGCGCGGCGCCCGGCGTGATCGCCATCGAAGATCGGCGCGGGCACGGCACGGGGCTCGTGTTCACGCCCGACGGCTACGCGCTCACCAATGCGCACGTCACCAAGCGGCAGAGCGCGATGCGCGTGCGGTTCAGCGACGGCGACGAGACGACGGCCGACGTCATCGGGCGCGACGAGGTCACCGATCTCGCGGTGCTGAAGACGGGCCGGCCGGGCACGCCGCTGCCGCTCGCCGAGGCGGGCGCGGTGCGCGTCGGCCAGGTCGTGGTCGCGCTCGGTCACCCGTACGGGTTCGAGCGCAGCGTCACGCTCGGCGTGGTGAGCGCCATCGAGCGCCGGCTGCCCGGCCGCGACGGCGCCGTGCTCGACGGCCTCATTCAGACCGACGCCGCCATCAACCCCGGCAACTCGGGTGGGCCGCTGCTCTCGGTGCGCGGCCAGGTCGTCGGCATCAACACCGCGATGCTGCCGTTCGCGCAGGGCATCGGGTTCGCGGTGCCTTCGACGACGGCCGCCTGGGTCGCGGCGCTGCTGATGCGGCACGGCGAGGTGCGAAGGCGCTACCTCGGCATCGCCGCGAAGAACGAGTCGCTCAAGCCCGAGCTCGCCGCCGAGGTCGGCCAGCCGAAGGGCATTCGGGTGGTCGGGGTGGGGCGCGGCTCACCGGCCGACAGCGCCGGGCTGCAGCAGCAAGATCTGCTGCTGCAGGTCAACGGCACGCAGGTCGCCACGATCGAAGATCTGCAGCGCACGATGGCGATCGACTCTTCGCCCGAGTTTTCGCTGACCGTGTGGAAGGGCGGGGCGCGCACCCAGCGCACCGTTCGGCCGAGCTTGCGCAACGCTGCTTGACCCACGCCAGGGCGCAGCTTCGCGGGCGCCGCCCCACGACGGCGACAGCGCAACGGCGGCGCCTCGACGTCGAGGCCGTTCGGGCGAGCCGAGCGCCGCCGCACCCGACGCGTCAGGGTCTTCGTCGAACGGTGGTCGGTAAACCCTGACGCGTCGGCACACAGCCCGCGGGCTCGGCGTCGCCTTCGGAATTGCCCGTCGCACCGCTCGTGAATGCGGGCGGGCAGCGGTGGAGTGCGCACCATCGCGGCACGACAGCTTCAGCGAGGTGGCGACCGACCGGGCCGGTGTCGAGGTCGTTTGCCCGTGCCAGGCCGGGCGTCTGCGAGTCGCAACTCTCGATGAACCGCATTTCCCGTCGCGGTGGCGTGGCGAGCTTTCGGCAGCTGCCGAAAAATGAAGAAGCCCCCGCCGGAGAGCGCCGAGCGGGGGCTTCATGAGACTGCGCAGATCTTCGCTGCGTTACTTCCGGCGCCGCCGCACGAGCGCGAGCGCCGCGAGCGACAAGCCCAGCAGCGAGCCGCCCGCCGCGCTCACCGAGCACGTGGCCGGCCCCGCCATCGGCTCGGCGCGCAGCCGCAGGTCGCTCGTCGAGGTCGACCCTTCCGGGTACGCGCGGTCGGGGAACACGAGCTTCGCCGACAGCTGCAGCACGTAGTCACCGTCGGCGTCGGCCGTGAACGAGGGCACCGAGCCGTCGAGGTACGCGTACTGGTAGTGCCGCGACGTCGACACCGAGCCCTTCGGGTTCACGATCGCCGCCGACGAGCCGGGAGGCCGCGACACCACCGTCCACTGGTACTGAATCGCCGTGCCGTCGCGGTTCGCGAACAGGGGCAGCCGAAATTTCTCGCCCTTCTTCAGCGCGATCTGCCCGCCGCCCGACACCTTGAACGGCAGCCGCGGGTTCAGGCAGTTGTCGGGCTCGGCCGGGTTGATCACCATGCAGAACAGCGGGTCGCAGCCGTCGCCCACCCCGTCGCCGTCGTCGTCGGCCTGGCCCCGGTTGCGCACCAGCTGGCAGTTGTCGGCCCCGTTCATGATGCCGTCGTTGTCGCGGTCGAGATCACACACGTCGCCGATGCCGTCGAGGTCGGTGTCGGTCTGGCTCGGGTTCTGCGCGCCCGGGCAGTTGTCGAAGTTGTCGCCCACGTTGTCGCCGTCGACGTCGACGTTGCACAGGCTCGGGTCGGCCGGCAGCACCTGCGTCGGGTTCGCGATGCGCGGGCAGTTGTCTTGCCCGTCGACGATGCCGTCGAGATCGTCGTCGCCGTTGCACACGTCGCCGAACGTCGACGAGAGGTTCGTGCGGTACTGGTCGGCGTTCGGCACGCCCGCGCAGTTGTCGACCTCGTTCGCCAGCCCGTCGCCGTCGACGTCGGCGTCGCACGAGTCACCGCGCCCGTCGCCGTCGGTGTCGAGCTGCGTCAGGTTCGACGCGTCGGCGCAGTTGTCACACGTGTTGCCCACGCCGTCGCCGTCGAGGTCGCTCTGGTCGCGGTTCGACGAGAACGGGCAGTTGTCGAGCTGGTCGGCCTTGCCGTCGCCGTCGGCGTCGTCGGTGTACGAGAGCGTTCGCCCGTCGTCGGTCATCGCGACCCACACGCTGCAGCCGCAGCCACAGCCACACCCGCAGCCGCCGCCTCCCTCTTCTTTGGGAGCGCCGCAGTCAGGGTCGAGACACTCGGGCCCGCCCTGCTGCGCGAGGGCCGGCACCGCGAACAGCACCACAGCGAGCGCGAAAATTCTTGTCATGGTCGCCGAAGTATCTGCACCCATTTTCCACGGCTCACGGCCGCAACCGGCGGTAACTGTGTCGAAAACCCCCGGCGTGAGCCGCGGCGGGGGCCTTGAGATACTGGGCCCCAGTACTGGGGATGATCGGACACGCGACATTGCCGCTTCAGCACAGCGTCGGCTTCGCCGGCGACGACGCGCGGCTCCTCGAGGGGCTGAAGGCGAACGGCGGCGGCGCCTGGCTCGCGTTCTACGACCGCTACGCGGGCTACGTGCTCTCGGTCTTGCGCAAGGTGATGGGCCCCGACCGCGAGGTCGAAGATCTGCTGCAAGAGGTGTTCGCCCGCGCGCTCGAGGGCGTGCACCGCGTCGAGAACCCCGACGCGCTCAAGGCCTGGGTGCGCAGCCTCACCGTCTTCACCGCCCGCTCGACGCTCAAGCGTCGCCGCTGGCGAAAGTGGTTGCCGCTCTTCGACGAGACCGACGACGACGACGGCGCAATTCCGTACCCGGCCACGCAAGACGCCATCGAAGAGCGCCTCATGCTGAAGAAGGTGAAGGCGCTGCTCGACAGCCTGCCGGTCGACGACCGCATCCCCTTGTGCTTGCGGCTGTTCGACGGCCTCGAGCTCACCGAGATCGCCGAGGCGTGCGACGTGTCGCTCGCCACCGTGAAGCGCCGCATCGCGCGGGGCGAGGCCCGCTTTGCGGCCCTCGTCGAAAAAGAACGTGACCTGCGCGAGTGGGTCAAACGAGCGAGGTCGTCATGAGCGACACACCCGAACAGAACGAGCTCGCCGCGCTCGGTCAGCGCGTCGCCCAGGCGCTCGAGCCGCGGCCGGCCGACGAGCGCATGCTGGCGAAGGTCAAGGCCCGCTTTCACGCGCAGGTCGGCCAGAAGCGGGTGCCCGAGCGCCGCGTGTGGGTCGCGTTCGCGGCGGGCGCCGCCGTGGCGGCCATGCTCGCAGCAGGTGTCTTCTTCGTTCGCCTCGAGTCGACCCCCGTGCTCGCCGCCAGCGTGCGCGGCAAGGCCGGCAGCTCGGCCGACTTCGTGTCGGCGCGCGTCGCCGATCAGCCCATCGACTTCAGCGACGGCAGCGAGGTGATCGTTCGCAAGGGCTCGCAGCTGCGCGTCTCGGGCGTGACGCGCGACGGCGCCGCCGCCACCCTCGAGCGAGGCTCTGCGCACGTCTCGGTCATTCACCGCGAGAAGACGAGCTGGGTGTTCACCGCGGGCCCGTACCGCGTGTTCGTCGTCGGCACGAAGTTCGAGCTCTCGTGGAACCCCGACTCCACCGGCCTCGCCGTGCAGATGGAAGAGGGCACCGTCGAGATCGAGGGCCCGGGCATGTCGCGGCGCCGGGTCTCGGGTGTCGAGCGCTTCGACAGCCCCGAGGCGCTCGACGTCGAGCCGCCGCCGGCCGAGCCGGTCGCCGTTCGGCCCCCGAAGGCGCGCGCGAAGGTGGCGGCCCCGGCCGTGGCCCCCGCCCCCCCTGCCGGCACGCCGACGTGGCGCTACCTCGCCGACACGGGTGACGCCGCGGGCGCGCTGCGCGCCGCAGAGGCGGCAGGCTTCACGTCGCTGTCGCGCTCGCTCGTGCAGCAAGACGTGCTGCTGCTCGCCGACGTCGCCCGAGAGGCGAGAGACCCCGCTCGCGCGCTCGAGGCCTACGGTGCGGCGCGCGACCGGTTCCCCGGCACGCAGACCGCGGTCGAGGGCGCGATGGGCATGGGGCACGTCTTCGAAGGCTCGATGCACGATCGCACCACCGCAGCGAAGTGGTACGAGCGCGCATACCGCGAGCGCCCGAACGGGCCGTCGGCCGCCGAGGCGCTCGGCAGCGCCATGGAGTGCCTCGAAGACGAGCCGGCGCGCGCCGTCGCGCGCGAGTACCTGCGGCGGTTTCCG
>JAEUJP010000660.1 GCA_016793725.1 Myxococcaceae bacterium
CTCGCCGCGAGCGCCTCGTGCGCGTGCCAGCGCATCAGCTCGGCGTCGAGCTCCTCGAGGAACTCGAGCTCGGCGACCAGCACGGCCCCCACGTCTTCCCGCTCGAGCAGCCGGCCGATGGCCTCGGGCAGCCGGTCGCGCAGCCCCGCAGCGCGCTCGGCGGGCTCGGCCGACAGCCCGCGCGTCAGCCCACCGTCGGCGAGCACCAGCGGCCACAGCCAGCGCTGGTAGCGCCCGCTGCCGAACAGCCAGCGCTTGAGCCCCTGCTCGACCTCGCGCTCCGAGCGGCCGAGCATGCGGTCGTGACCCGGGTAGCGCACGCGCGCGAAGTCGGCGTGGCTCGCACGCACCTCGGCGAGCCCGACGCGGGCGCGCGCGAAGCGACGGGCCGCCGACAGCGCGTCACGCCGCTTCACGTCGTTCGCCTCGCAGAACGCCTGCAGCCGTGCGCGGCGCGGCTCGGCGAGCGGCAGCAGCACCGCGCGCCAGGTGCGCTGCGGGAAGAACATCGCCGCGGCCCTCGCGAGCAGCGTGTCGTGCTCTTCGCGCGTGAGCAGCGCCGCCCGGCAAGCCCGCTTCAGCGCAAACCGAATGTTGATGAGCGCCACCGACACCGAGGCGAAGCCCCGGTCGGGGTCGGTCGCCACGGCGACCTCGTCGTCCGACACCAGCAGGCCGGCGCGGTACCACCGGTAGACGAGCCCGTGACCCACCATGCCTGCCGGGCCGCAGTCGGCGGCGCGCAGCGCGCCCATGCTCGACGCGCCCCAGACCACGGCGCCGTCGCGCAGCACGTCGACCACCTCGCGCGGCGACACCGCGAGCCGTTGTGAGAACACCCCGTCGATGATGAGAAACTCGCCGTGCCCCTCGGCGCGCGCGCGGTGAAGGTCGCCGCGAGAGATGGGCGGCCGCACCACCGCATCGGGCAACACCGCGAGCACCTCGGCCGGGGTCACGCTCGGCCCGACGAAGACGACCGGCGCCGTGCTCATGTCAACCTCTGCAGCAGCCGCGCAGGCGGCCGGCGCTGCGTCGCGCCATACGGGCCGGCGAGGCCCGGCACCAGCACGCGCACGACCGGCACCTCGAGATCGGCGCGGGTGAGGTCAGCCACCAGGCAGCGCTCGAGCCCCGCCCGCCTCAACTGCTCACACACCGCGTCGAGCTCGGCCTTGAGCTCGTCGAACACCTGGGCCCCGGCGGTGGGAAACGGGAACAGCGACTCGGGGCGATGCAGCTCGAGCTGTCGCTCGAGCATCGCCCCCGGCACGGGCACCTCGCGCAGCCCCTCGAAGCTGTCGCGCGCCCCGAGGTTCACGACGCTGTGCGCCTGCACCGCCTCGGTCACCGCGCGAAAGACGGCACGTGCGGGGTCGAGGTCGGCCCCGTAGCCTGCGAACATCGCGACGCCGCCGTCGGCAGAGGGAAACGCGGCGTCGTAGAGCACCACCGCGAACACCGGCACGTTCGTATCGCAGGTGAGCTCCTGCACTCGAACCTCGACGCCGCTGCCCCCGAGCTGCTCGACCCACACGCGCGTCGCATCGGGCAGCGTACCGGGGTCGATCACCCTCACCGGGTGCGCGCGGTGCACCCCTGCGTCGCCGTGGCGCTCGATGAAGTGCTCGAGCGAGACCGCGTCGCGCTCGAGCACCTCGTAGAGCGCATGCAGCGTCGCCTCGGTCAACGTGTTGCCCGACGCCAGCCCGTTGGTCTCGACGCCGTGGCAGACGCCCTCGCTCGGAGGCGTCGCCACGAGGTCGCGGGCCACCAGCCGCTGCTCGTCACGAAGCAGACAGTATGCGGGCACCCACGTGAACACCGCGTCGGGCGTGAAGCGCGTCTCGAACGGCAGGTCGAACAGGCGCGGGTCGACCGCGCGCGAGCCCAGCGCGGTGAAGCTGCCACGCGTCTCGAAGCCCGGCGACACGGTCTCGGCCGAGACGCGCTCGATGCCCTCCATGACGGCGCTCAGGCGCGCGGCGCCGGCCGTCGGGCCCTTGCCCGCATGCACCGTGAGGTCCCGGGCGAGCGGAGTCACCGCCGACCACACGGGCAGCCCGACGTAGTCGAGCGGCGTCACGTCGAGCACGCGCGAGATGGGCACCCGCTTGAGCTTCGGCTTCACCCACGCCCACGTCTCTTCGAACGAGCGGCTGTGGCCCGAGGCCGAGACCTTCTTCGCGGGGCCGAAGCTGTGGGCTGCGAGGTTCATGACGGCACCTTTCGTTCGAGCACCGCGGCGTTGAAGTGCAGACCGGCGAGCGCGTCGTCGAGCACGCGGCGGCGCGCGGTGCGCAGCGTGAGCTCGGGCCAGGCGCCGGCGAGGCCGCGCGGCGTGAACCCCCGCGAATAATGGCCGCGGCGCAGCACCCAGTCGCGTGCGCCGAACGCCGCGATGTGCCGGTCGAACTGCACCGTCACGAGCACGCCGCCTGGAGCCAACGCGCCGAGCACGTTGCGGCGGTACTCGGGCAGCTCGGCGCGACGCACGTGGTCCATCACGCTGTAGTCGACGGCGACGTCGAAGGCGCCGAGCCCTTCGAGCGCGCCCGGGTCGGTCAGGTCGCGCTGCACGACGGTCACCCCCGCGCGAGCGGCGAAGCGGCGCCGGCAGAGCGCGACCGCCTGCGGAGTGAAGTCGACGCCCACCACCTCGAAGCCGCGCGCGCGCAACAGCTCGCAGTGGCGGCCGTCACCGCACCCGAGGTCGAGCGCCCGGGCGCCGGCGCGCATGCCGAGCGCCCCCAGCAGCTCGACCACCAGCGCGCTCGGCTCGCGGCCCCACGTGAAGCCGCGCGCCTGCCGCGTCTCGTTCTGGGCGTACGCGAGCGCATAGTGGCGGCGCTGCGCGCCCTGGCGTGCCGCGCGGTTCATGGCTCAGAGCCCGAAGAACGCAGCCGCGTTGTCGTACAGAATGCGCTGCTGCGCGCTCGGCGACAGCGTCTTGCTCTCGCGAATGTAGCGGGTCGCGTCGGGCACGCCGTCGGGGTGCGGGTAGTCGGTCGCGAACAGCACGCGCTCGATGCCGATGTACTCGGCGACGTGGTGCAGGCTGCCCTCGGCGGGGTCGAAGGCGACCCAACACTGCCGGCGAAAGACCTCGCTGGGGCGCGTCTTCACCTCGGCGTCCGAGAACGTCTTGTCGAAGTGCCTGTCCATTCGGTCGAGCCAGCCGGCGACCCAGCCGCCGCCCGACTCGAACAGCGCGAAGCGCACCTTCGGGAACCGCTCGCACACACCGCGCATGATGAGGCTCAGGCAGCCGAGCGCGATCTCGACGGTGTGAGAGACGAGGTGGCGCGTCATGCTGTTGTCTGCGTAGCGATCCATCGCGACCGTCGGCAGGTCCGACGCGCTCCCCGAGTGCAGCGCCACCGACACGTCGAGCTCCTGCACCGCTGCCCAGAACGGGTCGTTCTCGCGGCTGTGCAACACGCGCCCGCCGTGCGGGTTCGGCCGCAAGAACACCGTCTTGAAACCCAGCTCCTTGCGCGCATAGCGCAGCTCGGCGATCGCCTTCTCGACCGAGATGAACGGCACCATCGCCGCTCCCAACAGACGCGACGGGTCTTCGCGGCAGAAGTCGAAGAGCCAACGGTTGTACGCCCGGCAGCACGCGGCCGACAGCTCGGGGTCGGCGATGCCGCCCAACATCAGGCCGATGCTCGGGTACAGGCACGTCACGTCGTGGCGCTCGGCATCCATGAAGCGCAGCCGCGCCCGCGGGTCGTGCCCCTCGATCGTCTGCGAATATTTGATGTGCAGTGGCCCGTGGCCCCACGCCGCGCCGAACGCACCGAGGTGGCCGATGCCCCGCTCGATCGGCTTGTCGCCCTGGCCGAAGATGCGCCCCTGAATGCGCAGGCAGTCGCGGCCCTCGGCGTCGCGGTACAGCTCGGGCGCTTCAGACCGGAACCGCGGCTCGATGTAGTTCTTCCACAGGTCGGGCGGCTCGAGAACGTGTGAGTCGGCGTCGATGACTCCGAACTTCGGCATGGCGGCTCCTTTTCGCCACGTGAAGACGCGCCCGCTTTCGAATGTCGCGCCTGCGACTTTCTTCGAGGCGGCCGTCTAGGCGGCATGCGGGTGGGGTCGGGCCCGTACAACCCAGGAGGAACTCGTGAAGAAGAAGAAGAGCATCAAGACGTTCGCGACGCTGGCCACCACCACGCCGCTCACCGTCTGCTTCTAAGGCCGTAGCCGTTCAGGTGGAGGCCCGGTGCCGCTCGCCGGGCCTTCGCCGCTGCTCCTTCTGCCCACTTCAAAGAGCCCGCCATGACCCCACACCTGCCGCTGTCGCGCGCCTCGTTCTCTGCGCACCTGTACCGGCCCTACCTCGACCTGGGCCCCGCCGACCCCGCCGCGCCGTTTCACGTGCTCGGCCTCGACTTTGCCATTCGTGCGCTCGGCGAAAACCGGCCGTACCCGCGCATTCAGTCGGCCCTGAACCCGTCATTTCGTGAGCAGCTGCTCCAGCACACCGCGCTGCCGATGTACCGCGTGACGGCACCTCGCGACCTCGCGCCCGCGCTGCGCACCCCGCGCTGGGCCGTGCTCGTCGAGAGCGTCGACGCCTTCACCGACCTCGAGCCCGCCCAGCAGGTGCGCCTCTCGTGGCTGCTCGGCAAGCTGTGCCTGCAGCACTGCCTGCTCGAGCTGT
Source organism: Myxococcaceae bacterium (assembly GCA_016793725.1). GTDB lineage: Bacteria > Myxococcota > Myxococcia > Myxococcales > Myxococcaceae > Xiheicaenimonas > Xiheicaenimonas phototrophica. The sequence goes on from JAEUJP010000660.1 coordinate 4,667, forward strand.
TGCCGCGCGACGTCGAGACCCGCGCGTCGCGCTCGGGGCACGACGCCTCGCTCGCCTACCTGCGTGCGCTCGCGCGCTACCGGCTGCAGCTCGACGACCCGCGGCAGCCCTACTCGCTCGGCGAGTTCGAGCGGGTCGCCAACGAGGCGCCCCCGGGCATCGCGCGCGTCGACGCGCACTACCAGATGGTCGTGCAGAGCGTGAAACACAAGAACGACGTCGCCGCGGTCGAGCGGTGGCAGGCGCTGCACCGGCGCGCGATCGAGACCTCGGCTCACGAGCTCGACGCGTTCGAGCAGGGGCTCGTCATGAGCCGCTACCACCGCGTCGGGGGCTTCGTGCCGCAGATGCGCAAAGACCGGCAGGGCACCGTCGAAGAGATGGAGCTCGCCGAGCGCCACGCGCGCGCGCTGCCGACCGACACCGCCGAGCACCGCACGGCCGCGCTCGAGATGTTGTACCCGGTCATCGAGAGCCGCACCAAAGAGGCGCTGTGGCTGGGCGACAAAGACCTCGCGCTCGAGCGCGCGCGCACGCTCACCACGCTGTCGGCCCACGACCCGCGCGCCTGGCTGCACCTGGGCCAGGTCTACGTCGACCGCGAAGAGCTCGAGCTCGCCGCCGACGCCTACCGGCGCTCGGCGCGCTACTCACCGCCCGGCCGCGAAGTGGCGCTGTTCATGCTCGGCCAGTGCCTCGAAGAGCTCGGTCAGCTCGAGGCCGCGCGCGATGCCTATGTCGGCTCGCTCGACGTCGACCCGCTGGGCGTGTCGGCCGCCGAGAGCCTCTTGCAGCTCGCCGAGCGCCTCGACGAGCGCCCACTCGCCCGCTGGGCGAAGGCGCACCTCGAGCAGCTGAGCGCACACCGCGCGGTGGCCGTGCCACGCGCGCCCGAGCCATACAAGAACCTGCCTGCACCGACAGAGCTCGGGGCTCGCGCGTGAGCGCGTTGAGCCTCACCTCGCCGGGCGACTGCGCGCTCACGCAGGAATACGGCGGCGGCCTCGACGCCCTTCAGGCCCTGTACCAGAAAGGCAAACGCCAGCAGTGGGACGCCGAGCGCCGCATCGACTGGTCGCAGGCGATCGACTTCGAGCGGCCCCTGACGCGCGCGGGCGAGGTCGGCCGATCGCCGGCGGTGCTGGCCTTTCAGCGGCTCGCCCCCCGAGCGCAGGCCGAATACCGCCGCGCGCTTCTGGGCTGGAACCTGAGCCAGTTTCTGCACGGCGAGCAGGGCGCCATGATCTGCGCCTCGAAGCTGGTTCAGGTCGTGCCCGACCACGCCACCAAGCTCTTCGCCGCGACGCAGGTGATTGACGAAGCGCGCCACGTCGAGGTCTTCGCACGGCTGCTCGCCGAGCAGGTCGGGCACCTCTCGCCGATCGACCCGTCGGTGAAGAAGCTGCTCGCCATGGCGCTCGCCAGCCGCCACTGGGACTTCGTGTTTCTCGGCGTGCAGGTCGTCATCGAGAGCCTCGCGATGGCGTCGTTCTCGATCTACCGTGACCTCTACGTCAGCCCGCTGCTCAAAGCCGCCTGCGCCTACGTGATGGAAGACGAGGCGCGCCACATCGCCTTCGGCCGCCTCACCCTGCGCTCGCTCTACGCCGAGCTGTCGGAGCCCGAGCGCTCGGAGCGCGAAGACTTTCTGCTCGAGACCTGCCGCCTCATGGAGGGCCGCCTCTACGAGCAGAACGAGGTTCACCGGCGCTTCGGGCTGCCCGAGCTCGACGCGACCAGCCCCGAGGCGCGCCTCTTTCACCGCACCCTGTTCGTACGGCTCGTGCCGACCGTGCGCGACATCGGCCTCTGGTCGAACAAGGTGCGCTCGGCGTTCGAGCAGCTCGGCGTCGTGAAGTACGCCTCGCTCGACGTGACGGCGCTGAGCGAAGCCGACTCGCGCCGCGCGCAGGAGCATGACCGTGTCTGACCGCGGCAGCGGCATCGTCGCGATCGCGTCGTACCTGCCCGAGCAGCGGCTGACCGCGCTCGAGATGTGCGAGCGCGCTGGCGTCGCGCCCAACGCGCTCGACCGGCTCTACGGCCTCGAAGAAAAGCGTGTGGCGGGCCCCGACGAGCACCCATCGGAGCTGGGCCTGCGCGTCGCGCGGCAGGCGCTCGAGCAGACGAACACCCGCGCCGAAGAGCTCGCGCTCATCATCTTCTGCAACGCGAGCGGCATCTTCGACTATCGCGCCTGGTCACCGGCCACGCGGCTCCAGCACGAGCTCGGCGCCGTGAACGCGTTCGCCTACGAGGTGCTCAACGGCTGCAACGGAGTGAACCTCGCCCTGCAGCAGGCGGCGATGTTTCTCGCCACGCGCCAAGTGGGCACCTGCGCGCTGGTGGTGAGCGCCGAACGTTCGGCGGCGAGCCTCGACTACACCGACGCCCGGGGGCTCGGCATCTTTCACCTCGGCGACGGCGCCGCGGCCGCCCTCGTTCGGCGCGGGCACCCTCGCGCGCGGCTCGGCGCGTACGCGTCGGTCACCGAAGGGCGCCTGCACGACTTCATGTGCGTGCCAGACGGCGGCACCCGGCAGCCGCGGGTCGCGACGGGCGAAGGTGGCCTGAAGGTCGGTGACCCGCTGCGCGTGCAGCGCGAGCTCGGGCCGCGCTTCATCAGCCGCTACCGCGACGTCATCGTCGAGGCCATCGACCAGAGCGGCAGCGCCCTGCCGGCGCTGCGGTGGCTGTGCGTCAACCAGACCAAGCGCGACCTGCAGGCGGCGCTGCTCGACGCGCTGACGCTGCCGCGCGAGCGCCTGGTGGTGACGATGGCGAAGTGGGGGCACGTCGGTGCATGCGACACCCTGCTCGGCCTCGAGCGGGTGCTCGAGCAGCTCGAGCCGGGCGAGGTGACGGTGCTGGCCTCGGCGGCCGCCGGCTTCACCTGGGGCGCCCAGGCGGTGCTGGGTTGAACACCATGAGGAGCGTTCGATGACGGAGCCGGAAATTCAGCGGTGGTTGGTGATGCGCTTCGCCGAAGAGCTCGGCGTGCCCGAGTCGGCCATCGACCTGAAGGCGCACGTGTCGCGCCTCGCGCTCGACTCGGTGAGGCTCCTGAGCATCGCCGGCGAGCTCGAAGACGCGCTGGGCGCAGTGCTGCCGACCGAAGCGCTGTGGGACTGTGCGTCGCTCGAGGCGCTGGCCAGCGTCGCGCACCGGCAGCAGCGGGGCGGGCCCGGTACGGCCTAGTACAGGCTGCGCGTCGGCGTCAGAAACTCGAGCGCCGCGTTCGCCGCGAGGCGGCCGAGCCGGTCTTTCCACGGCTGGTCAGACCGGTAGGTCACGCGAAACACCTGCGCGTCTTTCGTGCGCGCCATCAGGTAGTCGTCGCTGGTGTTGAGCGTGTCGACGAGCCCGAGCTCGAGCGCGCGGCGGCCGAGCCAATATTCGCCGGTCGCGACCTTCTCGAGGTCGAGCTTCGGGCGATGGGTGTGCACGAAGTCTTTGAAGAGGTGGTGGGTCTCTTCGAGCTGTTCCTGCACCTTCTGCTTCTTCTTCTCGGTGACCTCGCCGACGAGCGTGAGCGTGCGCTTGAACTCGCCGGCCGTCATCTCTTGCACGTCGACGTCGTGCTTCTTGAGCAGCTTGTGAATGTTGGGAATCTGCGCGACCACCCCGATGGAGCCGATGATCGCGAACGGCGCCGCCACCACCTGGTCGGCGACGCACGCCATCAGGTAGCCCCCGCTGGCCGCGACGCGATCGATGCAGGCGGTGACCTTGATCTTGCGGTCTCGCAGGCGCACGAGCTGGGCCGCGGCGAGGCCGTAGTGCGGCACCCCGCCGCCCGGGCTCTCGATCTTCACCACCACCTCGTCGTTTTCACCCGCGACCGCCGCGATCGCGCTCACCTCTTCGCGCAGGCGCTCGACCTGCGTCGCGAGAATGTCGCCCTCGAAGTCGAGCACGTAGACCTTCGGTTTCTGCGCGTCGTCGGCCCTGGTGCGGCCCTTCACGAGCGCTTTGAGCTCCTTCGGCTTCATCACCGCGGCGCGCAGCGCATCACCCAGGTGCTCGAACCTCCGGTTCAGCGCGCGCACCTCGAGCCGGGGCAGCGGCCCGCGTCGCCGCCGCGACAGCCCGAACACCACGAACGCGCTCGCCGCCACCACGAGAAACACGACGAAGCCCTTCACCGCGAAGTCGAGCGTGCCCCAGAGAATCTCCATGCCTCGGCACGTAACATGAACCGGGCTTCACACGCCGTCGCGCTCGCGGGTAAGCCTTCTGCCCATGGTCGAAGCAGCCCTGTTGACCGTCTTCCTGCTCGCCGTGCTCTTCGTGCTGCGCGCCGGTGAGCAGTTTCGGCTGTCGTGGCGCGACGGGAGGTTGCTGGTCGTGCGCGGCAACGTGCCGCAGGGCCTGCTCAACGACTTCGCCGACACGCTGCGCCGCGGCGCCTATACCCGCGCCACCCTCGTCGGCCGGCGCGACGAGCGCGGCGTTCGCCTCACCGCAAGCGGCGTCTCGGAGTGGGACCTGCAGCGCCTGCGCAACCAGCTCGGCCACAACCCCGTCGCCCGCCTCTCACAGTCTGGCCGCGCCGCCCGCCGCACGCTGGGCACCGTGCTCGGCATCACCTGGCTTGCGTGGCTCATGGCGAGGCCCGACGACTTCGTGTAGCCGCCCCTCCCCACCATGCGCGTCAGATTCAACGACCTGCCGAAGCGGCTGCGCGAGCGGCTCGTCGAGCTGAGCCACAACCCGAAAGACCCCGCCGTCGTCGCCGCCGACACCGGCATGAGCGGCGGCTGGTTCAAGTACCTCACGCTCGTCGGCGGCCTCGGCGGCGCGGCGTACGCGCTCGACTTTCTCGTGCGGCGGCACGCCCACCACATTCACCCGCACCACGACATCGAGGTGTTCTGGGGCCTCGCCGCTGCCGCGTTCGTCGCCTTCTGCTCACTCGCCGCCATCGCCCTCGCGCGCGTCTTCCCCCCGCCGCCGTACCGAGAGGGGCAGTGGGCGCTGACGTCACACCTGATGAAGCTCACGCCGGGCTGGGTGGTGCTGTTTCCGCTCGACCGGCAGGGCAAGCCGACCATCGTGACGGTGCTGCGCAACGGCGCGTACTCGGGCAGCCGGCTGCAGCTCGACGGCGGCTTCACCTTCTATTTCCGCTCGAAGGCCGACGTCGACCAGGCGTGCGCCCGAATTCTCGCGGCCCGCGAGGCGTACACACAGGCGCTGAACGCGAAAGACACGCGCGCCCTCGCGCAGCTCGACATCTTCTCGGAGCACACCCTCTCGGGCAGCTGGAAGGCGGCCGGCACGCTCGAAGAGAACGACGGCCCGAGGTCGAACGAGACGCCGAACGCCGCCGTCATCGGTCAGTGGCTCGGCTCGCTCGTCGCGGGCGCGGCGGTCGCCATGGTCGCCTACCGCATCTTCATCGCGCTTCACGGGTCAGGCGGCTGACCCCTTCGGCGAACACGTCGGGCGGCGCGAGCAGCGACAGCACGAGGTGCGCGCCCGAGGGGAAGTCGTAGAAGTAGCCCGGGTGCACCGCGACGCCGCGGCCGAGCGCGGCGAGGCAGCGGGCCTCTTCGTCGAGGTCTTGGGGCACACGAATGACGGCGCTCCAGCCGCCTTCAGATTCGAGCAGCTGCCAGGTCGCCGGCAGAACCCTCTGCAGCTGCGCGCGGTTCACTGCGCAGCGCTCGGCGACACGCGCGCGAAACGCGGCCGCGTGCTTCTCGAGCAGCTCACCCGCCGCCGCCTGCACCGGGCTCGACACCGAGAGATACGTGTCGGCGATGAGCCCGAGCCGCTCGAGCGCCGCCTCGGCGCCGGGGCCGTGCACGCCACACCACGCGAGCTTGAGCTGCGGCAGGCCGCACGACTTCGAGAGGCCCCCGAGCGTGAACGTGAGACACGGCCACTCGTGGCGCGCGCAGCTGCGTGACGGCTCGGCGAACACCTCGTCGATGATGAGCGCCCAGCCGCGCGCCGCGCAGAGCTGCGCGAGCGCGTGCGCTTCGGAGTCGCCCAGGTACGTGCCCGTCGGGTTGCCCGGCGACACGGCGACGACGGCCCGCGTCTGCGCCGTCGCCGCGTTGACGATGAGCGGCGAGTCGGTGTGCCAGCGGCCCTCGTAGCGCAGCGGGTAGTGGTGCACGCGCACCTGCTCGAGCTCGGCGAGGTGCTCGAGCAGCGGGTAGCACGGCGCCGGCACCAGCACGTCGCCGTTGAGCAGCTTGAACAGCCACGCGTACGCCTCGCTGGTGCTCGCGCTCAGCAGCAATCGCTCGGCGGGCACGCCGGTGAAGCGGCTGACGGCGTCGCGCGCCGCCTGCGTGCCGAACGAGTCGGGCTCGTAGACGTCGACGGCCGGCAGCACGACGCCGGTCGGCGAGAGGCCCACGCTCGTCGGGTTCGCGACGGTGAGATCGACGACCTCGACGCCGGTGCGCTGCAGCGCCACGCGCTGCTTCGTGAAGCCGTTCTCGTCGAGCTCGAAGGCGGGCCGCTGCAGCCGCACGGTCATCGCCTCGTTGTGCCCGACGCCCTCGTCGTGCAGCACGGCCCACGCGGCGCTCTCTTCTTCTCGCAGCAGGGCGTCGAGCAGGTCGGCGCCGTCGCCGGTGCGGTGCTCGCGCTCGGCCTTGTTCGCGGCGCGGTGCAGCACGCGCTCGACGCCGACGGTGAGCTTGGGCTCGCCCTCGCCGCGCTCCCGGGTCTCGAGCAGCCGCCCGAGGCGATCGCGCATGCGGCCCACGTGTGCGCCGCGCGAGGTCAGCGCCGCGACGCAGGTGGGCTCGTCGAGCAGCGCGAGCAGCAGGTGCTCGACGGTGACCGCGGGGTGCTTCAGCCGCGTCGCAGAGGCCCACGCGCTGTTCATCGCGGCCTGGACTTCGGCGGTCAGGAGGTGGAACGCCAAGCGGCGTTCAGCTTCTCACAAACCGGCGCCGAGCATCTCGGCGACGACACGCTTGATGAGCTCGCGTCGAACCTCTTTGCGCGCGAAGTCGACGGCGCGATGGTGCGGTCGGCGCTCGCGAGCGCGCGATCGGGCGGCGGTGCGCACCACCATCTCGACCTTCGTCGGCTCGAGCTGAAACGGGCGCCGTGCGTCGGTGCGGAGGAAGTAGTTCAGCCCTCGCGCGTCGAGCATCTTGGTGAGGTACCGCCGGGCATCTGCGACGAGTGTGAGGTCGATGACGTCGGCCATTCGTGGAAATACTTGTCGCGCGGATCAGCGCGCCCGTCGAATTTTTTCATGGGTGCGACGCGGCCCGACGTTTCGAGCTGTAGCGAATTTGCGACGCCTAAAAATTTGGTGCTCTTAAGTGCGCGCCTCGAATCTGCCTAAGCTCGCGCTCGACGTGAGCACCGAGCAGCAGCCAATGTGGGTCGAGTGGGTCGACGCCGCTCGCGGCGGCGACGTGACCGCGCGCGAAGAGCTCGCCAGCTACTTCACGCCGTTCGTGCACGCGGTGCTCTCGTGTCAGCTCGCCACGCAGCACGCGAACGAGCAGACGGCCCTCGTGCTCGACGACGCCCTCGCGCACCTCGCCGAGGCGCCGAGCGCGGCGGCGTTCGGGCCCTGGCTGCTCGAGCGGGCGCGGGTGCGTGGCCGAGAGCGCTCGTACACGCCCGGCACGACGCTCGAGCTCCCCGGCGGCGGCGCGGTGATGACCGAGGGCAAGAAGGTGTTGTCGCGCCTGCGGCACCTGCCCGAGCCACGCCGCGAGCGCCTGGCGTTTCGGCTGCTCGAGGGCATCACGGGCGCCGAAATTTCAGAGGTGACCGGCGCAGGGCCGGCCGAGGTGCGCGGCGATCTCGAGCAGGGCCTCGCGGCGCTGGTTCAAGAGCTCGGCGGCGTCTCGGTCAACGCCATCGGCGACGCGTATCTCTGGTCGCTGGTGGGCACGCCGCACCCGGCGGTGGTGCCGCTCGAGAACCAGCTGACCCCGCTGCGGTACGACCCCAGCGCACCGGCGCCTGCGCTCGAGCCGGCGCTGACGGCGCCGCCCGCGTACGACAACGCGGGGCGCGCGCCCGAGGTGACGCCGATTCAGGCGCCGGGGCCGCTGCAGCACGCGGCGCCCGAGGTGACTCCGGTTCAGGCGCCGAGCCCGCTCGAGCGGCGGTCGGGCGAGGGCAGGCGGCAGACGTCGCCCGAGATGAAGCTGGTGCGGCCGGCGCCGGTGCCCGAAGACGAGCCGCAGACGACGCCGATCGGGCAGCCGCTGGTCGAAGACCCGACCCGCGTGGTCGGCGGGGCCGACTCGAGCGCCGAAGACAAGACCCGTCACGCGACCGACCTGCCCGTGGCGGCGGCCCAGAACCCGTTCGACGCGCAGCCCGGCACGATTCCCGCGACCGACCTGCCCGTCGCCGCGGCGTCGAACCCGTTCGCGGCGCAGCCCGGCACGATTCCCGCTTCCGACCTGCCGGTGGCCGCGGGCATCGACCGCGCGAGCCGGCCGCTGGTGCCGGCGCACGGCGCCGATGACCTCGGCACGTCACGCGCGCCACCGACGCGCCTCAAGCCGCGCACGATGGAGGTGCCGGCCCACAAGCCGCCACCGCCGGTCGAAGACGATGCGACGGCTCCGCGCGGCACGCCGCTGTCGATTCTGGCGAGAGAGCACAAGGCGGCGCCGGCGGGCGCGACGCCGCGGGCCGACCCGGGCCAAGACTGGCGCGCGTCGCCGCTCGAGCGCGAGACGACCCGAGTCGGCGATGCGGCGGCGAAGCCGCAGCCGTTCTCGTTCACTCGTGGGGCGACGCCGTTCGCGATTGCGGGCGTGCTGCTCGTGTTCTTCGGGTTCATCACGTACATCAACGTGCGCACGACCGAGCGCAACGTGCGCCGCGGGTGGACGTTGGTGCCCATCGTGGTGGCGTCGCAGAACATCGCCGAGGGGTCGATCATCGACTACGGCATGCTGTCGATACGTGAGGTGCCCGACAGCGTGGTGACGTCGTCGGTGGTGAAGCCCGACTCGAGCGCGTACGTGCTGAACCAGCGCATCATGGTGCCGGTGCAGGCCGGCGACCCGCTGTTGTGGACACAGTTCGAGAGCCAGCGCTCGAAGACGCGGCTGTCGCCGCTCGTGAACAAGAAGGCGCGCGCGTACACCATCGAGGCCGAAGACATCGTCTCGGTGGGCGGCTGGGTGCAGCCCGGCGACCACGTCGACCTCATCATCAGCGTAAAAGACCCCGAGTCGGGCGAGCAGGTGGCGAGAACGTCGCTGCAGAACATTCAGGTGATCGCGACGGGCAAGATCATCGCCACCACCCACACCGGCTTCTTGAAGGCCGGTCAGCAGAAGTACGGCGACGTGTCGGTGCTCGCGCTGCCCGAAGAGGTCGAGATGCTCGCGCTGACGAAAGACCGCGCGAAGTACAGCTTCGTGCTGCGCAACGACGACGACATCGAGATGACGCCCGACGGCCTCACCCGGCCCGACACGCTGCTCAGCGGCGAGCGCGTCAAGCAGCTGCAGAAGAAGCGCAACGACACCATCAACGTGATTCGCAGTCAGGTGCCTGCGCCGACGCGGTGACGCGCGTCGATGGCGTCGAGGTGCCGCAGCTCGAAGAGGCGCGGTCGTAGACCGAACGTCACAGCCCCGCGAGCGCCCGCGCGTGGTAGCTGACGACGACGTCTGCACCGGCACGCCGAATCGACACGAGCTGCTCGGTGATGGCGCGCTCGAAGTCGAGCAGGCCCGCATCGGCCGCCGCGCGCACCATCGCGTACTCACCCGACACCTGGTACGCGAACAGCGGCAGGTCTGAGCCCTCACGCGCGTCGCGAATCAGGTCCAAGTTCGTCAGCGCCGGTTTGAAGAGCAGCACGTCGGCCCCTTCGGCCTCGTCGAGCTGCCACTCGCGGCGCGCCTCGCGGCGGTTGTGCGCGGGCATCTGGTACGTCGTGCGGTCGCCGAACTGCGGCGCGCTGTCGGCCGCGGCCCGAAACGGCCCGTAGAATGCCGACGCCATCTTCACCGCGTACGAGACGATGCCGACGCGCGTGAAGCCCGCCACATCGAGCGCCTGTCGAATCGCGGCGACGCGCCCGTCCATCATGTCTGACGGGCAGACGAAGTCGACGCCCGCGCGCGCGAGCTCGACCGCCATCGTGCACAGCGCCGCCACCGACGCGTCGTTCTCGATGACGCCGTCTTTCACGAGCCCGCAGTGCCCGTGTGTCGTGTAGCTGCACAAACACACGTCGGCGAACAGCGGCAGCGAGGGGGTGTGCTTCTTGAGCTGCTTCGCCGCGTCGGTCAACGGCACCAGCTGCTCGCCGAGCTGGTCGGGCGTGTCGCGCTTGAACGACGGCACCCCGAACAACATCAGCCCGCCGCAGCCCGCGCGCGCGAGCACCGACGCCTCTTCGTACAGCGGCGCCCCGCTCGCCTGGTACAGCGCGGTGCCCTTCTTCGCCTCACGCTTCACGTCTCTTTCGGGCACCACGAAGTACGGCTGCAAGAGGTTGCCGATGCCGACGGTGGTCTCTTGAAACAGCTTTCGGGTGGCGGCGTTGTCGCGCAGGCGGCGGAGTCGAACGGGCAGGTTCATACGTTTTCCTTGATGACCTTCTTCACGGTTTCGGTCGTCGCGAGCAAGGGCGGCGGCGGGCCCGGCCATGCCTTCGCCGTGCTCTCGCCGACGCAGAGGACCTTCGCCGCGACGCCGCCGGCAGCGATGAAGTGCCGCACCGCCGAGGGGCTGAAGAAGACGAAGCCGTCACCGCGGTGCCTCGCGAGCGACTCGGCGAGGTTCAGCGGCGCCCGCGTCTCGTAGACGACGTGGCGGTGCACGCGGCCGATGCCCTCGAGAATCTTCACCGCCTCGAGCTGCTCGGGCTGGTCGAGGCCCTGGTCGCTGGTGGGGTACAGCACCTCGACCGGGGGCTTGCCTGCCGCCCACTTCACCGCGGCGTGCGCGAGGGCGACGGCGCCACCTTCGGCGGAAATGTCGGGGCGCGCGAGCACCGTGGCAGTGACCGGCAAGAGCGCGGCGATGCGCGTGCCGGGCACCACCGTCAGCCAGCGCAGCCGCTTCGCGACGTGCGCCGAGGTCACGAACACGAGCGGCGACTTCGGCCACGCGGGCCACGGCAGGTCGTGGCGCTCGATGCACGGCACGACGTCGAGCTTCAGCTCGTCGGCGAGCGGCTTCGCGTCTTCGAGCTCGCGGGTCAGCACCCAGCGCATGCGCGAGAGCATCGCATGGGCGCCCGCGCCGCGCCGGGCCGCATGACAGACCTGTGACGTGAAGCGCGAAC
>JAEUJP010000668.1 GCA_016793725.1 Myxococcaceae bacterium
GCCCGCGAACCGCATGATGCTCTTCGAGCAGCTGGGCGCGGGCTACTGGGTACACCCGCTCGTACGGGTTCAGCTCACGCTCATGCTCGGCGAGACGGCAACCGGCCTGCCGCCCGGCGGCAGCGCGTTCACGCTCGCGGCCGCCATGCCGCTCGTCGTGCTGACGTGGAAGGGAGCATTCATCGGCACCGGCCCGCTGATCGCCCCGCGCGCCTTCGGCACCTGGGGCGTCCACATCGGGCTCTTCACGTTCTTGGGCTACGGGCTGCCGTTGGGCAAGGGCTTCGCCCTCGGGCTCGCGGTGCAGGTGCCGGTGATGTTCGCGCAGCGCGTGTCGGTGGCGGTGACGCCGGCGCTGTTCGTGGGCTACCGCTTCTGACGGTTGACCTGGGTCAAGGTAGCGCCGACTGCCGCGTGAGACTCCCCGCCCATGCACATCGCGCCCGATCTCGACGCCCGCAAGCTGTACCGGCTGCCGTGGACCGACTCCGACAACGTGCTGTCGTGGCTCGAGCCGACCACGCAGTGCAACCTCGCGTGCGAGGGCTGCTACCGGGAGAACGCGGCGGAGCACAAGTCGCTCGCCGAGGTGCGCAAGGACCTCGACGTCTTCAACCGCCTCCGCAACTTCGACAGCGTCTCGATCGCGGGCGGCGACCCGCTGCTGCACCCGCAGCTCACCGAGATCGTGAAGATGGTGGCGGCCGACGGCCACAAGCCGGTCATCAACACGAACGGCCTCGCGCTGACGGAAGACAAGCTGCGCGAGCTGAAGGACGCCGGCCTCATCGGGCTCACGTTCCACATCGACTCGAAGCAGGGCCGGCCCGGCTGGAAGAAGAAGAACGAGCTCGAGCTGAACGAGCTGCGACTGAAGTACGCCGAGATGGTCGGCCGGGTCGGCGGGCTGTCGTGCGCGTTCAACGCGACGGTCTACGAGGACACGCTGAAAGACGTGCCGGAGCTCGTGAAGTTCGCGGAGGACCACATCGATCTCATCGACGTGATGGTCTTCATCGTCTACCGCGCGGCGGTGCGCCCCCAGTTCGCGTACTTCAAAGACGGCAAGGAGGTCGTGCCCGACAACCTCGTGTACAGCGTCGAGGAGGCCGAAGGGCGGGTCGACCTGAGCTCGGCCGAGGTCGTCCGCAAGCTCCGCGAGCGGTTCCCCGACTTCAGTCCCAGCGCGTACCTGGGCGGCACCGAGAAGCCCGCCTCCATGAAGTGGCTCTACACCGGGCGCTTCGGCTTCAAGGGCAAGACCCTCGGCTACGTCGGCCCCCGTTTCATGGAGTACGTGCAGAACGTCCACCACGCGCTGACCGGCAAGTACGTCGCGTACGCGCCGAAGGGCGCGCTCGAGGCCGGGCGCTCTGCGCTCGCGATGGGGCTAATCGAGCCGGGCGTACGCAACATCGCAAAGAGGTACGCGCGGCACCTGCTCGAGCACCCGCTGGACGTGAGGAAGAAGCTGCACTTCCAGACGATCATGATCATCCAGCCGATCGACCTGCTCGCCGACGGCCGCGCGAACATGTGCGACGGCTGCCCCGACGTGACCGTGCACGACGGCCAGCTCGTCTGGAGCTGCCGCCTCGAGGAGTACCGCAAGTACGGCGGCCTCCTGCAGTGCGTTCCACGCTCCGCGTGCGCCCCGCCGAAGGCCCGCCCTCAGGCAGACATCGCCGCGCAGCCCGCGCCGGCGGCGAAGAAGTCCGCGCAGGTGTCGTGAGGGCCGCCGTGTCGAAGCCGCGTCACCTCACCGAGGTCGCCACCGCCGCGGCGCTCGACGGCGGCCCGCAGCGGCCGCTCGAGCACGAGGTGCTGGCTCACGCGCTCGAGGCCCGCGAGCGGGACGACCGGCCGTGGCTGTGGTTTCACACCGGCGCACGCCGGGAGGCGCTGTCCTTCTCCGGCGCGTTCTCTCTCGCGCGCGGCTGGGCGGCGGCGCTGTTCCAGGCCGGCGTGCGTGCCGGCGACGCGGTCGGTATCTTCCAGCCGAACTCGCCCGACTTCGTGGGCGGCTTCTTCGGGGCCCAGCTCTTGGGTGCCACGGCCGTGCCCCTGCCGTGGCCCGTCGTACCGGGCGGCGCGCCCTCGCTGCCGATGGGGGCCGAGGCGATGCTGCGCGTGGCGAGGGCCCGCGCAGTGTGCGCGCCGCCCGGCACGGCCGCGCCGCTCCACGTCGTCTCCGAGGCGTCTCGCGGCCCGTTCGTGCAGAAGCCGCAGGCGCGCACCACGGCGTTCATTCAGTTCACCTCGGGCAGCACCGGGCGGCCGCGCGGCGCCGAGATCTCGCAGCGCGCCGCGATGTCGTCGGCCCACGGCATGGCCCGGGCGCTCGGCCTGACCGCCGACGACGTCGGCGTCTCGTGGCTGCCCTTCTTCCACGACATGGGCCTCGTCGGCGTGCTGATGAGCTCGCTGGCGGCGGGCTTTGCCGTGCACGTTCTGAGACCGACCGAGGTGCTGCTCCACCCGCGGAGGTGGCTCGAGCTCATGTCCAGCGAGCGCGCGTCGCTCACCGTCGCGCCGAACTTCGGCTACGAGCTGTTGGTCCGCCGCGGAGGCTCGTGCGAGGGGCTGACGCTCGGCTGGCTGCGCGCGGCGCTGAGCGGCTCGGAGCCGGTGCTGCGCGGCACCATCGACGCCTTCGAGCGCCGCTTCGAGCCGGCAGGCCTGAGGCGCGGCACCGTGCTGCCGGTCTATGGGCTGGCCGAGAACACGCTCGGCGTCTGCTTCGCGCGCCCCGGCGAGCTCGACGCCGATCTCCACTTCGAGGGCCGGTGGGTGCCGGCGGTGGGCACGCCGCTCGAGGGCACGAAGGTGGCGGTGCGCCGGGGCGACGGTACGCGCGCTCTCGAGCATGAAGAGGGTGAGATCATCGTCAAGGGCCCGAGCTTGATGGACGGGTACGTAGGCGACTCGAGGGCCACGGCCCGGGCGTTCGACGGCGGCTGGCTGAAGACCGGAGACCGCGGCGTCGTCGCCCAGGGCCAGCTGCACGTCACCGGCCGCGACAAGGAGCTCGTCATCAAGGCCGGCCGCAAGTTCCACCCGGCGGACATCGAGCGCGAGGTCGCGCAGGTCGTCGATACCCCGCCGAACGGCGTCGCGGCGTTCTCGGTGCTGCACGAGGAGCAGCGCGGCGAGGAGCTCGTGGTCGTCGTCGAGCTGAAGCGCGACGAGCCGTTCGACGTCGCGCGCAAGGTGCGCGGGCACCTCGCCGACGCGCTGGGGGTCACGCCCGATCGCGTCGAGCTGGTGAAGGCGGGCATGCTGCCGCGGACGACGAGCGGGAAGCTGCGGCGCGGCGAGTGCGCGGAGCGGTTCTCGGCAGGAGCGCCTGCATGACGACGGCCGTGCTCGGCGCCGCGGGCTTCCTCGGCCTGAACTTCGTCGACGCGCTGCTCGCCCAGGGCGAGAAGCCGCGCTGCGTGAGGCGCCCACGCACCAACGTGCTCGCCTTGCGGCAGCGCAAGGTCCCCATGGTCACGGCCGACGCCGAGCGTCCCGATGAGCTGCACGAGGCGCTGCTCGGCGCGGACACGGTCGTTCACCTCGCGGGCCACTACCCGCGGCACTGCCTCGAGCCGGCGCGGAGCCTCGAGACGGGCC
>JAEUJP010000523.1 GCA_016793725.1 Myxococcaceae bacterium
CGCATGAAACGCGCAGGGCAGCGTTGGGCGATGCGGAACGCCCGTAGGATGGCTGGCCTCCGCGCCGCGTACCGTACCGGCGGCGCCGTCCATTTCTATGAAGCCATCCAACGAACACGACGAAGAGGCGGCCGCTCCGCCTATTACTGGCGACGCGGCCAATTCCGCTACGCCCGCGAGGGAACTCGCGAACGCACGCGCTGCCTCAGGGCGTCCTCATAGTGAACGTGCGCTCGTGCTGCACGCTGCAGTGGGCCGACCCCGCGACCCTGGTGAACGGCGATTGGCCCCTGCCTCGCACGGGCTGGGGCAAGGCAGATGTCGTGCACACCTGCTTCGAGCAGAAGCGTCAGGTCGAGCCTTCGCTCAGCGAGCTGATCAGAGCTGCCGCTCGAGCTCCCACGCGACGACCGAGAAGCCTGCCGTCTTGAAGACCTCGATCTCTTGCGGGTCCAGGTCGATCGGGCACGACACCGTCATCGACCTGCACCCGCGCGACTTCAGGTAGACCGACGACTCGAGCAGCAGCCGCTGCGCTACGTTGTAGCGCGCGTACGCTTGGGCCGCCGTCAGCGCGAGGAGCTGGCCGTGCTTCTGCCCCGTCAGCGCGTGCGGCCCGCGCTGGCGGCAGATGGCCCCGCCCACCACCGTCGCGTTCAGCTCGGCCACCAGAAACCCCTCGGGCTCTTCGGTCAGCGAGCGCTCGATGTGACGCCGGTACGTGTCGAGCCAGCCCGCGCGGCCGGGGTGGCGGGCTACCGACTCGCGCTCGAGCGTCTCGAGGGCGGGTATGTCCATCACTTTGAGTCGGCGTACGAGCAGCGACAAGGCGCCCGGCTCATAGCACCGACGAATAGAATGTGACGCGCCCGAGTGAAAAAGCCGCAGCTCTTTTGGAGCCAGATTAACGGTCTGGTGCCTTTACCATTTGGCTACGTCCCGAAAGTGACGGGACGGCGGGATTCGAACCCGCAATTCGATTGCGTGTAGGGCCTCATCGGCCGGGCGCGTCTGCCCCAGCTGACGCGACTCTCACCGCTCGACTGACAGCTCTTCGAGCAGCTCGAAGTCACTCGCCTCGTCGAGGCTCTCGAGCAGCTCCAGGTTCTTCAAGAGCTCGGCGTCTTCGGGCGAGACCCTCGCTGGCGGCGTGCCCCCGTCGACGGCCTGAAGCCAGGCCAGCAGCAGAAAGGCGCTCACCGTCGGCGCCTCTCTCTGATGCGCTCACGCATCTCTTGCCGCTGCTCGGGCGACATGCGCCGCCACCGCCGCAGGTTCTCGCGCAGCTGCTCACGCTGCTCGGGGTGCGACTTGAGGTACGCCCGCATGCGCTGGCGCAGCTCCTGGCGCTCGTCGGGGTCCATCTTCTTGAGCTCCTTCCACCGCTCGCGCAGCTCCTGCCGCTCTTCTTTCGGCAGCGCCCGAAACGCGCGCACGTTCTCGCGCACCCGCTCTTTGTCTTCAGGGGGGAGCTTTCGAAACCGCTCGGCGTTCGCCCGAATGCGCTCCTGCTCTTCGGGCGGCAGCGCCTTGAACTCCTTCCACTTCGCGCGCAGCTCGGTGCGCTGCGCCTCCGACAGCTGGTTCCACCGGTCTTCGGCCGTCTGCGCCGAGGCAGACGCAGCGACGGCGAGCAGCAACGACAAGGCGAGGCGCTTCATGGCGTGCCCTCCAGCTCGTGCAGGCTCGTGACGATGTCGAGGTCATCGGAGCCCTCGAGCCCGATGACGTCGAGGTCTTCGAGCACCTCGATGTTCTGCGCGACGAACAGCGTCTCGGGGTCGAGCCCCGGCCGGCCTTCTGCCCACGGCTGCCACACCACGACCGCGACGGCGGCGGCGGCAGCGAGGCCGACTGCGGGCACCAGGCGCGGCAGCGTGAAGTAGGCCGCGAGCTTCTGGAACGCCGACTTCTCGGCGACCCGGCTCAGCACCGCGCGGCGCAGCGCCTGCGACGGCTCGGGTGACGGCAGCGCTTCGACCGCCTTCAGCGTCGCGCGCATGGTGCGCTCGAGCGCGGCGAGCTCGGAGTCGACCTTCAGCGCCTCTTCGAGCCGCTTCGCTTCGAGCTCGGGCAGCTCACCGTCGATGTAGGCGGTCAGGTTCGCGGCGAGTTCATCTCGGTTCATGCTTCACTCCTCGCGGGCTGGAGGCCCGCTTTCAAAAGCTCGACCTGCTTCATCACCTGCAACGTCGCCCGGTGAATCAGGCTCTTCACGGCGGCCTCGCTGGCGTCGAGCGCCTCGGCGATGTCGCGGTAGGGTAGACCCTCGAAGCGGCACATGCAGAAGGCGGCGCGCTCGCGCTCGCTCATGCCGCCGAGCGCGGCGTGCACGGCCTGCTCGAGCCGTACGCCGTCGAGGGCGGCATCGGGCCGCTCGGGCGCTTCTTGGGTGTCGGGCGGCTCGCTCATGGCGGTCTCGGCGTGCTGAAACGGGCGGCGCAGCTCGTTCAGGCAGTGGTTCGTGGCGACGCGGAACATGAACGTCTTGAACTTCGCGTCGGGCCGGTAGCTCTTCGCGTTCTTGAACAGCTTCACGAAGATGTCTTGAGCGAGCTCTTCGGCGCGCGCGCGGCTCCCGACGTACCGGTACGCGAAGCGCACGATGCTCTGCTGATGCCGGTCGAAGAGCGTCGCGAACGCGCTCTCGTCGCCTTGGGCCACCTTCAAGAAGAGGGCAGCGTCTGGGTCTTCCACCATCACGTCGTGTGCCCTCAAACCCGCCGGAGCGCAGGAAGTTTCTGATCAGCGAGCCGCCCGCGCGCGTAGCAACTTCGGGGGCTTTCGGCACGCGCTGATCAGAAATCGCCGGCCGAAAAATAGACGCGCTGCAACCCTGTGGCACCCTGTTCCACGTCAACCCACACACGTTCAGGGAGCTTCAAGATGATCCGTTCGTTGGTTCTGGTGGTGCTGCTGGCGGCAACGGGATGCGCGAAGAAGGTCAAGACGTCGTACCTCGACGAGGGCGACACGGCCGCCAGGAAGCAGGCCGACGAGGGTTTTCAGAGGCTGCTCTCTGATTGCACGCTGCACTTCGGCTACGACGACGCGATGTTGACGCAGGCAGATCAGACGATGCTCGAGAAGGTCGCGCTCGGGCTGCGCACGCGCCCCGCCGTGAAGATTCGCATCGCGGGCCACGCCGACGAGCGCGGCACCGAAGAGTACAACCTGGCCCTCGGCCAGCGCCGCGCCGACGCCGCGCGCAAGTACCTCATGGCGCTGGGCGCCGCGCCCGAGCAGGTCGAGACCGTCACGTTCGGCGAAGAGGTGCCGGCCATGGTCGAGAGCAGCGAAGAGGCCTGGGCGTGGAACCGGCGTGACGAGCTCGGCATCGCGCCGCTCGAGATGGTCGGCTACTACGGCGGCCCCGTCGAGGTGTTGAAGTGAAGGGCGACGACCGCCGCAGCAACATCGACCGGCGGCACCTGAACCTGGTGCCCGAGCCGCTCGAGCGCTACCGCGAGCGCCGCGTCGGCGAAGAGCGGCGCACCTCGGCGCGCGCTCCGCTGCGGCTGTGGGTCGTCGACCCCGGCGAGAGCGGCGTGCCCACCGTGTACGACGGCGAGGTCTCGCTCGGAGGCGCTTCGTGGTGGACGCGCTACCCCCCGCTCGCCGCCGAGGTCGACATTCACTTTCGCCTGCCCGAGGGCTTCGAGACCAAGGCGCGCGCGCGCGTGCTGAGCGTGCTCGACGACGGCGATGACCACCGCGTGCAGGTGAAGTTCACCGACCTGCCGGTGAAGGTCGAGCTCGCGCTCGCGCGCTACCTCGAGCACCGCGTCAACGTGGCGAAGCTCCCGGCCGGCGAGCTTTTGCCCGAAGTTCAGGCTCCCTGAGCCACGAGCTCGAGCAGCCGTGCCCGCCCGTCACGAAACACGGGCCAGCCGTCACCCACGAGCACGGCGTCGAGCTTCGGCGCCGCCTCGAGCAGGGCCTTCACCGACGCGAGCGCCTTCGCCTTGTCTTTCAGCTTCGCGTCGGGGAGCAGGTTCAAGCGCCCGGCCCTCTGGGCGCGAATCAGGTCGCCGGTGATGAGCGTGGTGCCGTCGAGCAGCAGGGCGAGCTCGCCGGGCGTCTTCGAGCCATCGAGCTCGAACGACTCGAGACCCGGCACCACCTCTTCGCCGTGGCTCAGCCACCGGTCGCACGCGAGGGGAAACTTCTCGCGCTCGCCGCGTGGCCCGTAGACCCTGGCTCCGAACGCCGCCTGCAGCGCCGCCGCCGCGCGCACGTGCTCTGAGTTCGTGAGCACCACCGCGGCGGCCCCGCCGAGCTTCGTGAGGTGGGCGGCGTCGTGTGGGCTCAGCTCGAGCGGGTCGAACACCACGTTGCCCTCGGGGCGCACCCAGACGACGCTGTTGAAGTCGAGGTCGCGGGCCTCGTCGAAGCGCGACCAGCCGAACAGGTCCGACCGATGGAGTGATTTCATGGGGTGCGCGCTCGAGGCTACCCTGTACCGCGTGCGGTGGGCGCTCACGCTCGTGGTGCTGTCGGTCGGCGCAGGCGCGCGCGCGCAGACCTGCCCCGACCTCGGCCCTGCGTGCCCCGGCAACGTCACCACGTCGTGTGGCAAGAGCAGCTGCGACGACGCGGTGTCGTTCACCCGCACGTCGAGCTGTGACGACGGCGGCACGCTCACGTCGTGCTTCGTGCGCTCGAGCACGGGGCAGTCGTGCAGCTGCCTCGACGGGCCGTGTGTCATCGACTTCGGCGAGTGCCCCAACACCACCGGGTGTGGCGGCGCCGAGTCTGTGTCGCACGGGCCGCAGCTCGGCGTCGGCTGCAGGTGCTCGTCGGCGGGCCTGGGCGAGCTGCTCGTCGCCGCTGCCGTGCTCAGGGGGTGGGCTTCGGCTCGACGGTCACCGAGCCGAGCATCTCGGCCAGCGTCGCGCGGGCGTGGCTGACGGCGGCGCTGCTCGAGCTGGTCGCGAGGCCCGCGACCTCACCCTGCCCGAGGTCGACGGCGGCGACCTCGATGACGTAGGTGACTCCGCCCTGCACGAGGGCGCCGGTGGCGATGGCGACCGGCCAGGCGCCGTGGGCGGCGGCGGCGCTCGAGGTCCCGGTGAGCACGGCGCCGCTCGGCAAGAGCCACTCGATGGCGGCGTCTCTCAGCGAGCGGTTGCCGAGCGGCTGAACGGCCGAGAGGCGAATGGTGTAGCCGGGGGCCTGAACGGCTCCGGCGCCGCGCACCTCGGTCGTCTCGTGCCCCGCGGGGATGCTGGCGCTGAACCGTCTCGTGGTGTCCCACACGCGGCCGTTTGCGACCGAGGGGGTGTTCTTCTGGCAGGCGGCGGCGAGCGCGGCCGCTTCGGCGCCGACGTCGGCGGCGCTCGGGCCGAGCACGAGCACGCCGGCCCACGAAGGCTCGGTGGGCGCGATGGCGAAGGCGGCGGCGAGCGGGCCCTCGAGCGGGCCGCTCGCGGTGGTGCCGGCGAGGGTGACCGTGCCGGCGGCGCCAGCGCGCTCGAGCAGCTGCTTCGCGCGCTCGGCGGGGCCTTCGGGCACGCGGCGCACGGTGAGAAAGACGAGCTGCCGCAGGCCGTCGGAGCGCGTGAAGCGCC
>JAEUJP010000696.1 GCA_016793725.1 Myxococcaceae bacterium
GGCGGATCTCTTTGCGCCCTTCTTTGCCGATGCCGACGGGCTTGAACGCGACGTCGCCCGGGCCGCCCGTGGCCTCGAGCTTCACGTAGGTGACGACGGCGTCTTCGACCTCGATTGCGAGCGAGTGCTCGGGCTCTTTTCTACCCGCCGGCACCATCGCCTTCACGGTGACGGTGTGCCTGCCGGGCTTGAGGTGCACCTCGAAGTAATGGTCATTCCACAACTCGCCGATGCGCTTGTTGTCGACGAACAGCGTCGTGCCGGTGCCGATGCCGTTCACCAGGTTGCGGTAGACGTAGAGCAGCCCCTCGCCCGGGTCGGGGATGCCGGGCACGAACTCGCCCTTTGCGCCTCCCGGTGGCGGCTTCGTGGCGACCGCCTCGATGGGCTGCGGTTGCGGCTCGGCCGTGGCCACCTTCTTCGCCGGAGGAGGAGGCGGCGGCGGCGCGACCGCGTTCGACTGCTGCGCGAGCACGTCGGCGCGGGCGAGCGCATGGGCTTTCAGCTGCGCCGTCGCGTCGGGCAGCCCCGAGTACTGGCGGTAGTGGCCGATGGCGAGGCCGAACTTGCCCTGCCCGTCTTCGGCGACGGCGAGCCCATAGACCGCGGTCGGCAGCCGCTTGAGCGCGAGGGTGTACGTGCAGTCGGCCTCGGCGGCGGCCCAGTGCTGCAGGCCGAGCTGGGCCGAACACCGGGAGGCAAAAATTTCGGCGAGGCGCGGGTATTCGCCGGCCAGCTGGTTGAGCACGTCGTTCGCGGGGCCGTACTGCTGCGCGCCGAGCTTGCGCACGGCATCGGCGTAGCGTTCGCGCGCGGCCAGGGGGATGCCGTCGTACGGCATGGCGTTCAGCAGCACGGCTTGGAGCAGCAGGAGCGTGAGCGAAAGCACGTGCGCGGCACCATACACTAGGGCCGAACGTGAACCGCGCCGCACGCATCGCGCTGCCGCTCTACCTGCTCGTCATCTACTCGACGCTCGGCGTGATTCGGCAGGTGTCGAACGCGCTGCGCGACGCGAACCTCTTGAGGGTGACGGTCGCGTGCATGTTCGCCGCGGCGGTGGTGGCGCTGGTCGTGCTGCTGTGGCGCCTGGGTCGCCTGGGCCACGCGCGCACGTGGGTGACGCTGGGGCTCGCGGGCGTCGCCTACGCCGCAGCCCTCTGGCCGATGGAAAGCCCGGAAGAGAAGGTGCACTTCATCGAGTACGGCGTGGTGGCGGCGCTCGCGTTCTTCGCGGCGCCCGAGCGGCTACAGGGCTTCGAACGCCATGCGGCGGCGGCCGTCTTCACGCTGGCGGCGGGCTGGGTCGACGAGGGCATTCAGGCGCTGTTGCCGTCGCGCTACTACGACCTGCGCGACGTGGCGTTCAACGGGGCGGCGGGCGTGTTCGCGCTCTTCGTTGTAGCAGGGTGTCGCTGGTCACCTACACGCACACACGCAGATCGGCATGTTAAGTAGAGGCGTCAATGCCGACCTGGGCGATGTGGGCCGTGTGCCTGGGGCTCTTGGCGGTGCGGGGGCTCCTGGCAGCCTGCGAAGCCGCGCTGTACGGAACCTCGGACCTGAAGGCGAAAGAGCTGGTGGCGGTGCACCCGCGGCGGGGGCCGCGCGTGCTGCGGCTCAAGACCGAGCGCGAGGCGACGACGGCGAGCCTTCGGTTCGGGGCGGTGCTGTGCGGGTTCACGTCGGCGGGCATCGCGACGCTGGTGCCGCCGAAGCTGCTCGAGTACCCCTTGAGGGCCTGGGCTGACGAGACGTGGGTGCCGTGGGTGGTGCCCATCTCGGCGGCGCTGCTGGTGGGCCTGGTGGCGAGCATGATCGACGTGAGCTTTCGCTCGTGGGCCTCGGCGAAGCCCGAGGCGTGGGCGCTGTCGATGTCGGGGCTGGCGCTGACGTGCGTGCGGGTGCTGTACCCACTGATGCGCGGGCTGGTGGCGATTCTGAACGTGGTGGCGTCGCCGCTCGGCGCCAAGATCACCTTTCAATCGCCGGCGCCGCCGATCGAAGAGCTCGAGAAGCTGCTCACCGAGCGCATCGCGAAAGAGAAGCTCGACAAGGGCACGCCGCAGATGATTCGGTCGATCTTCGAGCTGTCTGACAAGTCGTGCCGTGACGTCATGGTGCCGCGCACCGATGTGGTGGCCGTCGACATCGCGACGAAGCCTCAAGAGGTCTTGAGGCTGCTGGCCGAGCAGGGGCACTCGCGCCTGCCCATCTACAAGGGTGACATCGATCACATCGTCGGCATTCTGCACGTGAGAGACCTCGTGCCGCTGATGCAGGAGCCCGAGCTGATCGTGCTGCAAGACCTGCTGCGGCCGGCGGTGTTCGTGCCGTGGGTGAAGGCGATCGGCGACCTGCTGCGCGAGATGCAGAAGCAGAAGATTCACATCAGCATCGTGGTCGACGAGTACGGCGGGTTCATGGGCATCGTCACGCTCGAAGACATCTTGCGCGAGATCGTCGGCGACATCGGCGACGAGTTCGAAGAAGAGGTGAAGTCGATCGAGCGGCAGAGCGACGGCACCTTTCTGGTCGACGCGATGTTGCCGCCGGGCGAGTTCGCGCGCGCGTTCGAGCTGAAGCTGCCCGACGGCGAGTACGAGACGCTCGGCGGCTTTCTCTCGCACCTCGCCGGCGCGATTCCCGAGGTCGGCGACAAGTTTCACGTGAACGGGTGGTCGTTCGCGGTGCACTCGAAAGAGGGCCCGCGGCTCGATCGCATTCGGGTGGTGAAGCCGAAGGTCGAGAAGAAAGAGGCGCCCGAGCCGGTGCCGCTCGTGCCGCCGCGGCCGTCGCCGGCGCGCAGGTAGACCCGCGCTCCGTGAGCTGATTCGGATGCGGCGCGACGCTCCCCCCGACTCTCGAGAGCTCACACGTCGATGCCCTGCGCGGTGCGCGTGCATCCGAATCCGCTCAACTGAGCGCGGTGGTCGCACGGTTACTGCGGCACGTGCTCGAGCGGGTTGCCCGAGCCCTGCCCTTTTTCGACGCGCAAGAGCTCGACCCGAACGCGCTGGCCGCGCCGCTCTGAGATGCTGACGGGCCAGTAGCTGAACTTCCACAGCGTGCGCCAGCCGGCCGAGGTGATGCCGTGGCCCGTCTCGGGTGGGTCGTCGAGCGTCAAGAACACCTTGCGGGCGCGGTGCAGCACGTACTCGTCGAAGCCCGGGTACCCCGAGCTCTTCACGATGTGGGCGTCGGCGATGCCGCCGCCGGGCTCCTGCACGAGCTCGAGCACGGCCTCGAGAATCGCGTGGTCGGTCGCGCGCATCGTCGCTTCGGAGGCCGCCATCGACTGCTCGGTCTGGCGCATCATGGCGCCCCACTCGGCGTCGCGGTTCTGCATCGCCATGCCCTGCGTCTGGTTGCGGGCGAGCGAGTGATCGTCCCACTTCGGCTCGGTGCCGGGCGCGAACGGGTTGCCGGTCTTGCCGAAGTTCTCTTGGCTCTTCAGGTAGCCCTTCACGCCCTCGCGGGCGAGGTTCTTGTCTTTCGGCAGCGGCACGTTGCCGGCCGAGAGATCGCCCTCGAGGGCGCGGCGCGCTCCGGTGAAGTACGGGTCGACGAGGCCGTTCTTCGCCTGCACGTCGGCCACCATGCTGCCGACCATCGCGCCGGTGCGGCGCCCGAGCTTCTCTTCGGTGTACTCGCGCATCGCGACCGGGTCGGGGCGCTCTTGCGGCGAGTTGACGACGGTGTGGCCGCGGGGCGCTTCGGGCTCGAGGCCGCCGCCGCCCTGCTTCACCACGAAGTCGCTGCCGGGCACCAGCGTGATGCTCTTCGGCGAGTCGGGCGCGCGCGCCCCCGACGGCGCAGCGGGGGCCGCAGGCTCGGCGCTCGGCGCGCCCGGGGCCACAGCGACGGGAGCGGGGGCGGCCGACGTGGCCTTCTTCTTCACGGGCGCGGGCGGCATGACCGGCTTCTGCGGCTCGGGCTGGGCCGCAGGAGGCGGCGGCAACAGCTCGGTGATCTGCACCTCGATCGCGCCCGACGGCCGCGCCGCAGGCGGCTTCGGGCTTTCCTGGAAAAAGAGGAAAAGTGCCACCGCCGCGTGCAGCACGAGCGAGAGGGCGAGGGCCCCGCCGCTTCGTCTGCTCGAGCCTCGAGTCACGTGCACAACCTCATCTCACGGGGTCCGTAACCACCTCAAGACCCCTCGGCAGGGTGCTCGGGGACCCGGTAGGCCGTCGGGCAATGTACCGAACTGTCAGACTTCGTACGGTGGCATGCGCCTTTCATTGCGCTACAGGCATGAACATCTCGAACGTGATGAACACCGACGTCGTGACCACACACTACGACGCCGAGCTGGCGCCGGTGGTCGAGATGATGATGCGGCGCGGCCTCGAGAGCGTGCCGGTGGTCGACCACGACCAGGCGCTGCTCGGCCACGTGACGCGCAACGGGCTCCTGAACCCGCCGGCCGCCAGCGGCGATTCAGCCGAAGAGTTTCTCGGCACTTCTCAGCAGCGCGGCGGAGTCACCTGCGAGCTCGACCGGGGCTTTCGACTCGACATCGAATCGACCGTACGCGTGGGTGACGTGATGAATCGGCGCGTCGTGGCGGTGAGGCCAGACTCGAGCGCGCGCGAAGCCGCCACGCTCATGGCCGAACATCACCTCACGACGCTGCCGGTCATCTCTGCGTTCGGCGCGCTGCTGGGCGTCGTGACGGCGCTCGACCTCGTCGGGCAGCGCTTCTAGAGAATCAGGCCCAGGCGCCGGCGTCGCCGGCCGCGCTGACGAGGGCACGAATGCGCTCGATCATCTTGTCGACGTCTTTCGCCGGCAGGAACCTGCCCAGCAGCGCCCTCACCTCTTGAGGCGACTTCGCCTTGAGGCGATCGACGGTCGCGCGATCGAGCTCGCCGCCAGCCAGGAGCTTCGCGAAGTCGTCGTTCACGGTTTCACCGTCGCGGTGTCGGCGCGCTTCGCCACGTCTTGCGCGTCGCGCTTCTGAACGTAGCGGCCCATGGTTGCCGCCACGTCGGCGGCGTCGACCGGGCCCAGCTTCTGGGCGAGCTCGGGGTCGGGCGTCTTCGGCAGAATCGACCTGTCGACCTCGCCGTCGGGTGCGCCCATCGAGTAGGCGTTGTCGATCATCCACAGCCGGTCGTTCTTGTCGACCATCACGTTCTGCAGGTTCGGCGTGCGGTGCACGTTGTTCGCCAGCTTGTCGGGGTCGTTGAAGATGTAGAGCAGCGTGCGCAGCTTCGCCTCTTGCCGCTTGTAGCCGTCGGTCTTGCGCAAGCCGTCGAACTTCGGGTCGTACTCGAGCACGCTCTTGCCGAGCGGCTTCGCGTCGGCCACCAGCCACTGCAGCGAGCCCACCTTGTGACCGCTCGAGTCGATCGCCAGCACGCTCTCGACCGTCACCGGCACGAGCCCCGTCTGGGTGAACGCCTTGTCGAACTCGAACGCCGCGACCTCACGCGCCCAGTACGCGCGGTCTTTGCCCACCCAGGTGTTCTCGGGCTTCCACACCGCACGAATCGGCTCGCGCGTGCCGTTCGGCCCCGGCAGCGTCTCTTTGAAGGTGAGGAAGTAGACCTCGTTGCGGTTGTTGCCGCTGTGCTTCTTCGTCTTCGAGAGGTCGACGTCGCCCCTCGAGAGCACCGCCTCGAGCACCTGCGTGCGCTCGGCGTCGCTCAGCGGCGTGGTGCGCGCGAGCAGCGGGCCGATGACCGGGTCTTTCGAGAGCGGGCCCTCGGCGCGCGCCAGGAAGTTGCGGCCCAGCGGGCTCTGGTGCCGGTTCGCGATGCGCTGAGCGGCCTGCATGCCCTGGTAGAGGTCAGACGCGTCGCCCCGGCGCGCGACGAGGAGCGCCACGTCGGCGTCTCTCGGGCGCCCGAGCTCGCCGAGCTTCACGAGCGCCACAGACCTCAGCGCGCTGTCGCTCGACGACTGAAACGTTCGCAAGATGACCGCGAGCGCGTCGGCCTGCCGCGCGTCGGTGTTGCCGGTGAACAGCGCGCGCTCGAGCTGCTCCGACGGGGCCACGTCGCCGTACGAGCCCTTCTTCGCGCGGAGCTGACCCTTCAGCTCGCCGTCGGTGTTGAACTCGTTCGTGAACAGCCGGTCGGCGACGTGCAGCGCTGCAGCCTGCAGCCTGCGGAGATCGGTCGAGCTGAGCTGCGGCTCGTTGCCCGCGAGCAGCTCGTGGAGCAGGCCACCGAGGCGGTGCGCCTCGCGCTCTTCGGGGCCCAGCGCGGCGAGCGCGGGGTCGGCCACGACGTGCCCGCCCTTCGAGAAGCTGCTGTCGGGCACCCGGGTCTGGTTGGCGGGGGCGTCGACCTTGTCGGCCGCGACGACCGGTGTACCGCCCGTGACGGTTCGAACGCCGGTCGGCGGTATGCGCGAGCTGGGCATGGCCCCTCAATAGCCCAACTTCGTCAGCGATCGTAGACGGGGGCCCCCCGAACGGCGACGCGCGTGCGCACCTCGAACGGGCGCTTCTGCTCGCCGCTGGCCCACTGGGTGACGGCGACGCCGCGCAGCGCGACGGGCACGGTGCGCGCGCGGCCGTCGTAGGCCATGCCTCCGAAGGCGACGGGCTCTTCGACCTTCACGCGGGCGTGCTGACCGCCGGGCACGAGCACGTTGGCGGCGGCGACCCCGGCGGCGAAGTCACGGCCGGCGAGCATCATCTGCCACTCGACGCGGGTGACGGTGCACGACTCGCCGGGCGGTGACTGCAGGTCGAGCAGAAAGCCGACGGTGCCGGTGCCCTCGGGCAAGAGGTCGAGCGTGACGGTCTCGACACGAACGGCGTCACTGCCGCCCCCTTCGGGCGTGGTCGCGCACGAAAGCAGCAGCGTGACGGCCGCCCACCGCACGCGTCACCCGCCCAAGAGCGGCTTGAGCGCCTCGACCGTCATGGGCCAGCCGTTGCGACGGGCGAGCACCTCGAGCGCCTTCTGAAACTCGGCGGCGGTCTGAAAGCGCAGGCTGCGGTCGGCGAACAGCGCCTTGCGCACGATCTGCTGGGCCATGTCGGGCACCTCGCCGTTGTAGCGCTGCGTGCTGCAGACGCGCGCGTCGCGCACCTTGTGCATCATTTCCATCTCGGAGTTGCCCTGGAACAGGCGCAGGTTCGTGTACAGCTCCCAGAGAATGATGCCCGCGGCGAACAGGTCGGCGCGGTGATCGACGGCCTGGCCGAGCACGGCCTCGGGGCTCATGTACGCGATGGTGCCGCGCAGCGCGCCGCTCTCGCCGCGCATCACGCCCTCGACCTCGGCGACGCCGAAGTCGGTCAGCTTCACGTCGCCGCCGATCGACAAGAGCAGGTTCGCCGGGTTCACGTCGCGGTGAACGATGGTCGCCCCGCCCTCGCCCACCTTCGCGCGGTGAATGTAGTCGAGCGCCTTGAGCAGGCAGATGACGATGTACGTCGAGGCCGCGACCGGCATCGGCTGGCCGGCCTTGATGAAGGCCTCTTGCATGAACTGCAGGGTGCGGCCCGAGACGAGCTCTTGCACCATCAGGTAGTCGATGCCCGCCTTGAAGCAGCGGAAGGTGCGCACGATGTGCGGGTGGCGCAGGCGCACCGTGAGCTTGGCCTCGTCGACGAAGCTCTTCACGAAGCCGGCGTCGTTTCGGTAGGCGGGCAAGAGCCGCTTGAGCACGACGTCGTCGGGCTCACCCGAGCTGCGCTGTGTGTCGGGGCGGGCCTTCGCCTGGTACACCTCGGCCATGCCGCCGACTGCGAGCCGACCGATTACGTTGTAGCCGCCGAGATCCGTTTCCACCTTGCGTCTGCCTGAAGCAGGTTACGGTCAGCGCAGGCTCGCGTACAGCGCTTCGTACTTCGCCGCCGCCTGGCCCCACGAGAAGTCCCTCGACATGCCCTGCAGCCGCACCTCGTTCATCGCCACCGGGTCGGCGAAGAGCGCCAGGGCGCGGTCGAACGCGAGCTCGAGTGCGTGCACGGCGTAGTCGCGAAACTTGATGCCGGTCGCGCCGGCCCGCGAGAGGTCGACCACGGTGTCTTCGAGGCCGCCGACCGCGCGCACGATGGGCACGGTGCCGTACCGCAGCGAGTACATCTGGTTCAGGCCGCAGGGCTCGTACTTCGACGGCATGACGAAGAAGTCGGCGCCGGCCTCGAGCTGGTGGGCGAGCGGCTCGTCGAAGCCGATGTGCGCGCGAAACCGCGCGGGGTACCGGCGCTGGAGCGCCTTCAGCCCCTCGACGAAGCGCGCTTCGCCGGTGCCGACGACGACCGCCAGGGCGCCGGCGTCGAGGGCGCGCGGCAGCGCCGCGAGGAGCAGCTCGACGCCCTTCTGGTCTGCGAGCCGGCCGACCGTGCCGAAGACGGGCGGGCGGTTCTTCTTCGGCGCCTTCAGCCCGAAGCGGTCGAGCAGCGCGTGCGTGTTGACCTCTTTCTTCGCGAGCGTCGCGGCCGAGTAGCGCGCGGCGAGGTGCGGGTCTTCTTCCGAGTCCCACTCGTGCAGGTCGATGCCGTTCAAGATGCCGCGCAGCGCGGTCGAGCGGCGGCGGAGCAGGCCATCGAGGCCGTGACCGCCCTCGGGCGTCTGAATCTCTCGTGCGTAGGTGGGCGAGACGGTGGTGAGGGCGTCGGCGTAGACGAGGCCGGCCTTGATGAACGAGAGGTGGTCGTGAAACTCGACGCCGTCGGCGGTGAAGAGCTCCCACGGCAGGCCGAGGTCGGTCATCGCGTCTTTCGAGAACGAGCCGGTGTAGGCGAGGTTGTGAATGGTGAAGACGCTCCGGGCGCGCTTGAGCGACGACGTCGAGAAGCCGCGGGCGAGCGCGAGCATGGCGAGGCCGGTGGGCCAGTCGTTCGCGTGAACGATGTCGGGCTGAAAGCCGATGCGCTGCGAGGCGGCGAGCGCGCCCATCGAGAAGGCGGCGAAGCGGCGGGCGTCGTCGTGGTGCCCGTAGAGGCTGTCGCGCTCGAAGTACGGCGGGCACTCGAGGAAGACGAAGGGGTCTTTGCGCAGCAACGTCAACGTGACGGGCCCGAAGGGAAACTGCAGGGTGACCGAGCCCGCGTCTTCGAGGCCGTCGGGCGACACGGTGGGCCACAGCGGGGTGACGGTGAGCACGTCGACGCCGCGCTGAACCAGGGCTCGCGGCAGCGCACCCGAGACGTCGCCGAGGCCGCCGGTCTTCGAGAAGGGGGCGACCTCGGAGCTGATGAAGAGGACCTTCACTTGTGCGGGTGCTCCATATAATTGAGCGAGCGTGCGCGCAGCGTTTGCAGAGCCGTTCGAGCGTTTTCGTGAGCTGTTCGCCCGCGCGACAGCGGCGCACCCGAAAGACCCCAACGCGGTGACCCTGGCGACCGTCGACGAGGCGGGCCGGCCGAGCGCGCGCATCGTGCTGATGAAGGGGTTCGATGAGCAGGGCTTCGTGTTCTTCACGAACTACGAGAGCCGCAAGGGGCGCGAGCTGATCGGGCAGAAGGTGTGTGCGCTCTGCTTCTATTGGCACGAGCTCGACGCGCAGGTGCGGGTCGAGGGCTCGGCCACCAAGGTGAGCGCCGAAGAGAGCGACGCGTACTTCGCGACGCGGGCGCGCATCTCGCAGCTCGGGGCGTGGGCGTCACAGCAGAGCCGGCCGCTCGACGCGCGGGCGACGCTCGAGGCCCGCCTCGCCGAGCTGACGAAGAAGTACGAGGGGGCGGCGGTGCCGCGGCCTGGGCACTGGGGCGGGTTTCGGCTGACGCCGTCGGCGATCGAGCTGTGGCAGGCGGGCGAGTTCAGGCTGCACGACCGGTTTCGCTACGAGCGCAGCGGCGATGGCTGGGCGGTCGAGCGGCTGAACCCCTGAGCCCCCGCGCCCCGCGCCACCGGCGCGGAAACGGGAGCGCAGCGACCAGGAACAGGCGCGGAAGAGACGTCAGATGCCGGGCGGAAACGCGAGCATCATGACGACGAGGCACATCTCGTTGCGGGTGCCCCAGCCGGGCAGTACCGCCATGGTGTCGCGCGAGGTGTCGTAGTCGCAGGTCACCTGCACGCTGCTCTGGGCGGTGAGCCGCGGGAGGCTGCCCTCGCGGTAGTAGTACATGCGCTGCCAGTGAAAGTCCCACGCGTCGATGTGCACGCCGCAGGTGTCGGCGCCGGCGCTCGAGTCTTTCCACCGCAGCTCGAACTTGCGACCGCGCTCGTGCATGTGCGGCATCACGGCCATGACGTCGACGTACGGCAGCGAACTGATGCCGAGCTTCGTGGCGCTCGCCGTCCAGCTGAAGGTCGTCGATGCGGCGAGCGGCGGCAGCGTCGCGGGCTGGCCGCCGAAGAGGGTGTCGAGCAGACCGTCGGGGGTGAGAAAGGCGAGCTTGCGCTCGACGCTGTCGGCCGTGCGCAGCCGCAGCTTCGTCGAGTCGGTGGCGCCGTGGGTGGCCGGGTCGGCGAGGTTGTAGTGGACCTGCAGCACGAGCAGCTGGTCTCGCCTCAGCGGCACGCCCATACCTTCGGGGTACTCGATGATGCCCTGCCCCGGCGCCCAGTCGACGGGCACCGAGTCGATCGCGATGAGGCCCTGATCATCGGCCTGGCCGAAGCACGGCCAGCCGTCGCGAGACGGCGACTGCTCGTCGAGCGCCTGCATGACGGCGGCGTTGGTTCGCATGCCGTCGCGCGACATTCTCGCGGGGTCGACGATGAAGCCGAGCACGTGGTGAACGACGCGCGCGTCGCCCGGCTGCAGGTCGTAGCCGGTGACGAACGTGTCGCGCCCCGTGCCGTGCGCGATGGGGAAGCAGCGGTACTCGTCGGCGGCGGCGAGCGTGCCGCCCTGTGCGACGGGCGCGAAGAGCGGCGTCGAGAGCTCGCGCGCGCCGTCGAGGTGGGGCAGCGGGGTCAACGGCTGCTCTTTCGGGGTGCCTTCGGCGAGCCCTTCGGCGACCCAGGTGGCGAGCAGCTCTTTCTGCGCGGCGGTGAGGGTCTCGCCGTCGACGAAGTCGCCGCAGGTGCCGTCGTGGCGCGCATAGAAGGGGGGCATCACGCCCAGCTGAACGGCGGCCGAGGCGGCGACGCCGTTGTTCTTCGCGTGCTCGTAGGTGTCGAGGCGAATCGAGCCGATGCCGCCCTGCTGGTGGCAGCGCACACACTTGTCGGCGAGCAGCGGCGCGATGTCGGTCGAATAGGTGGGGCCGGTGGGCGAGGTGGGGCCGGTGCAGGCGCTGGCGGCGGCGAGACACAGCAGGAGGAGTGTTCTCATGCGGCGTGGAACACCGAGGCGCGTCGGAGCTGTCACCGCGCCTCTGGCGCGGAAACGGGAGCGCAGCGACCAGAAGCCCCCAGCGCTGTCGCGCGAGGCTCGTTAAGGGGCGGCATGCGCCTCTTCTCTGCCGCCGGTTGCCCCTTCGCTCAGCGCACGCGCGCGTTGCTCCAGCTGCTCGACACGCCGTACGAGCTCGTCGAGGTCGACCTCTCGAACAAGAGCGGCGAGTTTCTGGCGCTGTCGCCGACCGGGGCCGTGCCGGTGCTCGATGACGGCGGGTTCGTGGTGTTCGAGTCGGCGGTCATCAACGAGTACCTCGCCGAGAAGCTGGGGTGGAAAGAGGCGTTCGGCGAAGACGTGCAGCAGCGCGCTCGCGAGCGGCTCGCGATGCGGCGCTTCGACGACTTCGTCGTGCCGCTGTTCTACCGGTCGCTCGGCGACCCGAGCGCGATCGCGCAGAGCGCGACGCTGCGGCGTGAGCTCGCGGTCATCGCCGGCGCGGTGGCAGGTCGCGCACCGGCCGGGCTCATCGGGCTGCACCTGGCGACACACTTCGTGCGCTGGGAGTGGGTGGCGGCGGGCGGGGTGGCGATGCGTGGGCTGCGCGAGGCGTTGGGCGGGTACGTCGACGCGGCGATGGGGCAGGCTTCGATTCAAGCGACGAACCCCGATCGCGAGAAGACGACGGCGCTGCTGCGCCAGCGGTTCAAGGTGCCGTAGGCTTCGGGTCTCATGCTCTCGCTCCTCGTGGTGTTGGCGGCGGCTCCGGTTCCGGTCTCGCTCGAGCAGTACGACCCCGAGAAGCCGCTCCAGCGGGCGGACTATGAGGGGCGGTCGCTGCGAGAGCTGACGTTGCTGCGGAACATCTCGTACGCGCGCGCGGGCAACCCATTTCGGCGCAAGTGGCTGAACGTGTGGTTCACGAAGCAGAAGTGGTACGAGCCGCGCGAGGTGATGGACGAGTCGCTGCTCACCGACACGGCGCGCGCGAACGCCGATGCGCTGGGCGCGTACGAGTCGTCGCTGACGGCGGAAGAGCTGACGAAGCGCCGCGACGCGGTGCGGGCGCGGGTGAAGGTGAAGGCGACGCCCGAAGACGAGATCGAGCTGCGGTTGTTGTCGGTGCGGCTCGGCGGCTGGGCGGGTGAAGGGGCGGCCCCGGCAGACCTGAACGCGCTCGAAGACCCGACGAAGCTCGACAAGCTGCTCAAGCTGTCTGACCTCGACGACTACTCGCCGCGCGACTTGAAGCTGCTGAGAAATACGGTGTTCGCGCGCCGCGGGCGGCCATTCAAGACGCCGCTGGTGCAGGGGCACTTCAAGACGGTCGCCTGGTACAAGGCCGACGCCGAGTACAAAGACGCGCGGCTGACGGCGATCGACAAGAAGAACGTGCAGCTGATTCTGTCGCTCGAGAACAAGCTGCGGCCGCCGAAAGACGAACCGCCCGACGCGTTCTACACCGCGGCGTGATGAGCGCTGCGGCGCCCCGGGCGGGCGCCAAACGAAGTGTGACGGCCCCTCGTGCTGGACGCCTGACGATGTCGGGGCGTCGCAAGAAGAGTGCGCCGAGTGTCGTGCTGCTGGGAGGGCCGAATGGGGCGGGCAAGACGACATTGCGGGCGGCATGCTGGTGCCGGTGTTCGACATCGATGTCTTCGTGAACGCCGATATCATCGCGCGAGGCCTCGCAGGCCTGGCGCCGGAACGCGTGGCCGTGCGCAGGCCGAGCCATGCTCGAAGAGCTGCGTCGGCTGGCTGCCGCGCGTGAGAGCTTCGCGTTCGAGAGCACGCTCGAGCCGAACCTTCGCCCGCTGGCTCGGCGGGCTGCCCGAGCTCGTGGCGGCTCAGAGCGCAACGGGTACGCGTGTTATCGTTTCAGCCGACGCGTGGAGGTCCATCCATGAAATCGCGGGAACCGCAGAGGAAGAAACCGATGAGCTCGGCTGAGATTGCCGAACACATCGCGGGCTCCAACAGCACATTCTCGACGCAGCCGTGCGACGTGCGGTCCGCGAGGCCATCGAGCTTGGCGAGTTCCTCGACGCGCAGAAGAAGCGCCGAGAGCTAGAACCGCCCCCGCGGCCCATCAACGACAAGCGGCGCGCTTCCCAACGAGCCGAGCAGCTCGAACGTCAGCGCCGGCTGCTCCGAGAGGGTCGCATCGGCGCCTTCGAGCCCGGCGCTCACCGGCACGACCCACGCCGGCCCCACCTGCCCGCTCGTGTCGAGCTCGACCTCGAGCACGATGCCGTCACGCTCTTTCGTACACGGGCAGGCGAACTGAAGGTTGCCCAAGCCCCACGCGACGACGGCGCTGCCGCGGCGCTCGACGCGCGCGAGGGCGTGAGAGCCGTGCGCGACGACGACGGTCGCGCCCGCTTCGAGCGCGAGCCCGACGGCGACCTCGAGGTCGACCTGCGGCAAGAGCAGCGGCGGCGCGAGCACGTGAAAGCCGACCACGAGCACGTCACCGAGCGCGCGCGCTGCCGTCAGGTCGGCGGCGAAGACGCCCTTCGAGACGTCGACGCCGAAGAAGACGACCCTCAGCCCGCTCAGCGGCACGACGCTCAAGCCCGCGACCGCGACGCCGGCCTCGTCGAGCGCAGCTGCCGTGCGTTGCCGCCCCGCTTCACCGTCGTCGTCGGCGTGGTTGTTCTCGACCCACGCGACGCGCACCCCGGCGTCGGGCAGCGACGACACCGAGGCGTTCATCAGCCTCTCGGGCGTGAACGGCCCCGGCCCCACCGGGCCCTCGAGGTTCACGACGCCGGCACCGAAGACGGGCAGCCTGGGCAGCGCGCGGTCACCGAGGTGAACGTCGCCGCCGAACCAGAGGCGAACGGGCGCAGTGCCGCGCACGACGGGCGCGGCGCACGCGGTGAGCAGCGACAGCGCGGCGAGCGAGAGCCTCAGCTCTTCACCGCTTCGAGCACCTGATCGACGTGGCCGTTCACCTTCACCTTGGGCCACACCTTCTTCACCTTGCCGTCGGGGCCGATGAGAAAGGTCGAGCGAATGATGCCCATGAACTTGCGCCCGTAGAGCGACTTCTCACCCCAGGCGCCGTACTTCTCGGCGACGGCGTGGTCGTCGTCGACGAGCAGGGGAAACGGCAGCTCGAACTTCTCGATGAACTTCACGTGGCTCTTCTCGCTGTCGGGCGAGACGCCGAGCACGACGGCGCCGGCCTTCTGGAGCTTCGAGTGCTGGTCGCGAAAGTCACAGGCCTCGGTGGTGCAGCCGGGCGTGTTGTCTTTCGGGTAGAAGTAGAGAACGACCTGCTTGCCGGCGAAGTCGGCGAGCTTCACCGTCTTGCCGGTCTGGTCTTTCAGCGAGAACGCGGGAGCCTTGGCGCCTTCTGAGATCATGCCGGCGAGATAGCCGACTGGCCGACCGTTCGCACCCGTCTTGCGACCGGCCGCGCGTGCAGAAGGCGCGGTCGAGCGCCCACGCGCGTCATATGCTCGCATGACGTTGAGCCAGTCACTCGAGCGCCTCAAGCCGCAGCCGGGCTCCATCGTGAGGGCGACGTGGTTCGCGCTCTTGAGCCCGCGCCGCATCGTGCCGATTCTCGGGGTCGGGCTGCCGCTCTGCTACGCCCAGGCGTACTACTCGCGTGACCCGCTC
>JAEUJP010000709.1 GCA_016793725.1 Myxococcaceae bacterium
CAAGAGAGAGAGGCCCCCGTGCGCGACTACTGGTACGGCCGGCTGCAGGCGGCGCAAGACGAAGAGAACGCGCCCGCGTACTTTCGCTCGGCGGCGCGCCAGGGCTACGCGCCGGCGCAAGACGCGCTCATCGCGCTGCTCGAGCACCGCAAGTGTGGGGTGCGGGTGGCGGCGGTCGACGCCATCAAAGAGCTGAAGCTCACGAAGGCCAGGCCGGCCCTCGAAGCGCTGGTGCGGAAGGGCGGGCCCGACGACCAGCAGCAGGTGCTGTTCTTCGGGTGCAACTCGAAGAGCGCGGCGTCGCAGGCCCTCGACGCGCTTTGAGCGACGGTGAGACCGTGCGCGCCACGGTCGCGTCGTGAAATGATCACGACCCCTCGTGTTAGAGGAGCGCCACCATGTCAGCCGCCCTCGCCATTCCCGCCTCCACGCCGTTTCCGAAGCTCGATGAAGTCGTCGACCGGGTGAAGAAGGGCTCGAAGGAGTTCGTGAAGCTCGGCATCGACGAGCGCATCGCGATGCTCGAGGCGTTTCGTGACGGCTACCGCCGCGTGGCGCTCGAGAGCGCGAAGGCCGCGTGCATCGCGAAGGGCGTCGACCCCGAGTCGCCGACGGCGGGCGAAGAGCTGCTCGCGGGGCCGATGGTGACGATTCGCATCTTGCGACTCACGGCCGAGGCGCTGCGCGAGGTGAAGCTGCACGGGGCGCCGAAGCTCGACCGAAAGGCGTTTCGGCAGCTCGACGACGGCCGGTGGGCGGTTCAGATTTTTCCGAACACGAAGCTCGACGGCACGCTGCTCGCGAAGCACACGGGTGAGGTCTACCTGAAGCAGGGCGTGGGGCCCGAGAACATCGCCCGGCACCAGGCGTCGTTCTACCGCCAGCCGCACGAGGGCCGGCTGTGCCTCGTGCTCGGTGCGGGCAACGTGAACGCGATTGCGCCGACCGACGTCGTCTACAAGATGTTCGTCGAGGGCACGGCGTGCATTCTGAAGATGAACCCGGTGAACGCGTACCTGGGGCCGTTCATCGAGCAGGCGTTTGCGCCGGCGATTGCGCGAGGCTTCCTCGCGGTGGTGTACGGCGGCGCCGAAGAGGGCGCACACCTGGTGAACCACGCGCTGGTCGACGAGGTGCACATCACGGGCAGCGACAAGACGCACGACGTGATGGTGTGGGGGCCGCCGGGCTCCGACGCGGCGGCGAGGCGGGCGCG
Organism: Myxococcaceae bacterium; assembly: GCA_016793725.1. Classification (GTDB taxonomy): domain Bacteria; phylum Myxococcota; class Myxococcia; order Myxococcales; family Myxococcaceae; genus Xiheicaenimonas; species Xiheicaenimonas phototrophica. The sequence continues at coordinate 1,217 of JAEUJP010000709.1, forward strand.
CAACGAGCCGCTCTTGAAGAAAGAGATCAGCTCGGAGCTCGGCTGCATCACGCCGGTCATCGTCGTGCCGGGGCCGTACAGCGAGGGGGAGCTGTCGTTTCAGGGCCGCAACGTGGCGGGCATGATCGCGAACAACGGCTCGTTCAACTGCAACTCGGCGAAGCTCTTGGTGACGTCGAAGGCGTGGGGCGGGCGGCAGCCGCTGCTCGACAAGATTGAAGCGGGCCTGAAGCTGACGAGCCTTCGCAAGGCGTACTACCCGGGCGCCGAGCAGCGGTGGAGGTCGTTCGTCGACGGTCGCGCGAACGTGAAGCTGATCGGCACCCCGAAGCCCGACGAGCTCGCGTGGGCGATGATCACCGACGTCGACAAGAACAAGCGCGACGATCGCGTGTACACGGTCGAGCCCTGGTGCGGCCTGGTGTCTGAGGTGAACTTCGACACGCCCGATGTCGGGCCGTTTCTCGACGACGCCGTGAAGTTCGTGAACGAGCGCGTGTGGGGCACGCTGTCGACCATGATGGTGGTGCACCCGAAGACGCTCGAAGACCCGGCCGGCCGCGCGGCGGTCGAGAAGGCGATTCGTGAGCTGCGCTATGGCGCGGTCGCGGTGAACACGTGGGCCGGCGCCGTGTTCGGCCTCGGCGTCGCGCCGTGGGGCGCCCACCCGTCGTCGACCCTGCAGGACATTCAGTCGGGCAAGGGCTGGGTGCACAACACGTTCTTGTTCGACCACGACGTCATCGAGAAGTTCGTGCTGCGCGCGCCGGTGAAGGCATCGCCGATTCACCCGTGGTTCCCCGGGCACAAGACGGCCGACGCGCTCGCGAAGAAGCTGATCGACTTCGAGATGGGGCCGTCGTGGCTGAAGGTGCCGGGCATCGCGGCGGCGGCGCTGCGCGGCTGACGGCTCCGCGCGCGCCTTTTTGCGTGCCTTCGGCTCAGAGCTCGAAGCCGAGGTTGCCGTTCACACCCCACGTCGTGCCGGCGCCGTAGTTGTTCGAGTCGGTCAGCACGATCGGCCGGCTGATGGGGATGCCGACGTGGAAGCGCGTGTCGAAGACGAAGCCGCGCGCGCGCAGCGCGATGCCGGTCGTGGCCGGCACCTCTGCGATGCCCTTCTCTTGGGTGACCTCGGAGCCCGCCCCCACGTTCGCCCCGTAGACCTGAAAGTGCCGGTAGCCGATGCCCGCGCCGAGGTACGGCTGAACCATGCGCTTGGTGAAGTTGAGCCGCGCGAGGCCGCGAACGCCGTTCGAGACGAGCTGGCCCTGGTTCGAGAAGCCGAGCCCGTTCACCGTCTGCGTGCTGCCGATGTACGAGGCCTCGGCGCCCAGGTACGAGCGCGTGCCGACGACGAGGCGGGCAGACCATTCGGGGCCGGGGTCGACCGTGTCTTGCACCTCACGCGCGAAGAAGTTGGTGATGCCGCCGCCGAGCTCGAGGCCCATGCCGAGCTTCGACTTCGGCACGAAGTGGGGCTTCGGCGCGCGGTCTTTGTCGCGGGGGTCACGGTCGTCGTAGCCGTCGCGGTTCGCGTCGATGTACCCGCCCTGTGACTGCAGGTCGTCGGGCCCAGGCGGAGGGACCAGCGCCGGATCAGCGTTGGCCGGGGGCAGCGGCGTCGGTGGCAGCGCCATCGACTCCTGGGCGAATGCAGAGCCGGCTGTGGCAGAAAGGGCGAGGGCGAGAGCTCTTACGGTCTTCATCTGTGTGCTTCCTTGGTTTTGGGGGCAACGATTGCCTCGGGCCAAGGAACGGTGCACCGCTCAGGCCAGCTCCGAGCGCCACCGGGTCCACGTCACCAGCGTCAGCAGCAGCGCCCCGACGACGGCGAGGGAATAGAGCGTCATCTCGTGGCCGGGCAGCGCGAGCGCGGCCAAGAGCGTCGCGGCGCCGATGACCGGCTGAAGGAAGTAGCCGGCGTGCAGCAGGAACCCGAGCGCCGCGCCGACCGTCGACAGCACCACGACGTCGAGCAGCAGCGTCTGGGCCTGCGGTATTCCCAGCGCGGCCGCGAGCGCGCGGTTCGCCACCAGGCCCGTGAGCGAGACGAACAGCGCGCCCATGAAGCGCCGGTTGAGCCGTGTGCCGAGCAGGCCGCGCCGGTACACCAGCGCGAAGACGGCGAACGCGACGAGCGCGAACGGCAGGCGCGCGAGCAGCTGCCAGCGCCCGAGCCCGCGGTCGAAGTCACCCCATGCAGGTATGAGCTGCGGCCCGAGCGTGGCGAGCACGGTGCCGGCGCCGATCGAGAGCAGCAGCACCACCCGCTGCCGCATCGCGACCGCCGGGTCGAAGTCGCGCGCGACCCGCGCGTAGCGCTTCGCCACGCGCGAGACCTCTTCATCGGCCTGCTCGAGCTGCTCGACCTCGTGGGTCAGCTCGGGCGGCGCTGCCTTCAGCTCGGTGAGCAGCGTGCGCGCCGCCGCGGCGTTCTTGCCGTCGAGCTCGTAGCGCACGCAGAGCTTCAGGCTCTCTTCGAGCCCGCTCTTCGCCTCGGCGTTGCCCTCCCACTCGGCGAGCGCGTGCATGAAGCCGAAGCGGCACCCGGTCGCGAGCGGCGCGAACTGCTCGCGCGGCACCTTCTCGCGCACCGCCTTCTCGAGCGCGACCAGCGCGTGGCGCGCCTTGGCGGCGAGCCGGTGTGACGCCGCGTGGCGCAGGTAGTTCGCGACCGCGTCGCGCAGCTCGAGCACGGTCTGAAAGCGCTCGGCCTTCTCGTACGCCATCGCCTTCGTGACGATGCCGTCGAGCTCTTCGGGCGTCTCGTGCGGCAGCGGAGGGAAGACGGCGTGCCACGCCGCGGCGACGGCCTCGGCGACCCCGGCGGCGCGGTAGTACGGCGGGTTGCCCTCGATGACCTCGTACAGCGTCGCGCCGAGCAGAAAGACGTCGGTGCGCTCGTCGATCACCGTGTCGTCGCCGGTGCACATCTCGGGCGCGAGGTACGCCGGCGTGCCCTTCAGCCCCGTCGGCCCGGGCGGCGCATCTTTGCGGCGCGCGACGCCCCAGTCGGCGACGTACACCTCGCCGAGCAGGCCGATGAGCACGTTCGCCGGCTTCACGTCGCGGTGCAGCACGCCCCGGCCGTGCGCGAACGCGATGGCGTTGCAGACCTGGAGGAACACGTGCAGGTGCGCCTCGAGCCGGTTCGGCGCCGAGCGGCCCAGGCGCTCCTCGAGAATGCGGTCGGGCACGAGGAGCAGGGTGCTCCACGAGACGCCGTCGACGAGGCGCATCACGAGCGCCGGTGAGCCCGCCTGGTCGAACGCGATGGCGTGCACCGGCACGATGCCCGGGTGCTCGAGCGAGCCGGTGAGCCGCGCCTCTTCGACGAGCGAGCGCGAGCCCGCGCCGGCGTTGCGCGGCACCTTCACCGCGACGTCGCGCGACAGCGACGGCTGGCGCGCCTGCAGCACCGTGCCCATGCCGCCCTCGCCGAGCCGGCCGACCACCACCAGGTCAGACTTCTCGGGCTGCACGTCGGTGGGCCCCGCCGCGGCCGGGGGCGGCGGCGTCATCGACAGCCTGATGTCGGGCGCGGGGCTGACCGGCGCCGGCACGGGCGGGCGATAGGTCTCTTCCGCGCCGAAGGTCTCGGTGTGTGTGCGCGAGGTGTCGTTGAGGGAATCGAGGCCGAGTCGGCCCCAGAGCTCTTCGAGGTTCAAACGAGGTGCGCGCGACGCTAGCACGTGCGTTCGCGCCGGCTTGGCGTTGACCGGCCAATCAGTTGCGACCCAATTGGGTTGTATGGTGTGTAGCGGTCGCCTTCGTTCAAAGGGGCTCTTCCTCTCGGAGGGGCGCGCGCATGAAAAAAATTCTCGCGGTACTTTTCGCGGTAGCGGCTGCTTCTGCTCATGCGGGCACGTTCGCCGTGGGCGACGTCGTCGTGGTCGAAGACACGACCGGCGCGATTCACGCGAACGTCGACATCGAGAACGGGCCTCCGCCGATTGGCCTCGTGGCGCCGGGCGGTGCGTTCTGCCGCGACGCGGCGAAGCTGCTGATTCCCGCGCTCGGCGACCAGTACGACGGGCTCTTCACGTTCACGCCGAAGGTGCTCGACGACCTCTCGAACGTGCAGCAGGGCCAGCCGGTGCGCTGGCGCACGCAGGGCATCGGTACACAGCCGATGGACTGGGGGTCGCAGTTCGGCAGCCCGGCGAAGCTGTCGCAGTGCGTGTTCATGGGCTCGCTGCCGAAGCTGCCGGCGAGCCCCGACGGGCCCGCGACGATTTTTCTCGGGCTGCCGCTCGGCATCACCGGCACCGAGTTGATGGGCCACGAGTACGGCCACCACTGGATGACGTGGGTGCACTACGACAAGGGCGACGGCCGCGGGAGGCGCGACATGCTGCGCGGCTACGAGGCTGATCAGAACGACCCGACGCGCGGCACGCTGAATGGCCACTACGGCTACCACGTGAGCTCGGGCTCGGTGATGTACGGCAACTTCATCACCGACAACGGCAACGGCACGTTCACGCTGCGTGGCGGGCAGCGAAAGTACGGGCCGCTCGATCAGTACCTGATGGGCCTGCGCGCTCCGAACGAGACGGCGACGACGATGGTGCTCGATGACGGCTCGGGCCACTCGAGCGCTGCGGGCGCTCACGGGCCGACCGGCTCGACGACGGTGAACAACATGACCCGCGTCGACGTGTCGGTCGACGACATCATTCGTGCAGAGGGGCCGCGCGTGCCCGCGTACCCGAACGCCCAGAGCTGCTGGCGCGTCGCGTTCGTGCTCGTGGTGCCGCCGGGCGAGACGTACAAGGCTGCCGACGTCGCCAAGGTCGAGGCGTATCGCGCCCGCTGGGAGCAGTGGTTCACGTGGGCCACCGATGGCCGAGGCACGATGGATGCGCGCGTGATGGGTAACGGGTGCCTCGTGAACCCGGGTGTGACCGACGGGGGCACGGTCGTATCGCCCGAGCCCGATGCCGGCACGGTGATGCCCGGCACCTTCGTCGAGGTGCCGTATCAGACGCTGCCGGTGTTCGATGACACGCCGGTCACGCCTGAGAAGCCCGTCGTGCTGCCGCCTCCGCCGCCGACGAAAGAAGAGACGCGCATCGACTTGGGCAACGACAAGCTGAAGCCCGGGTGCGGCTGTGGCGCCGGTGGCTCTGAGCTGCTGCTCGGCCTCGGCGCGGTTGCGCTGCTGATGCGCCGCCGGCGCGTCACGGGCAGCTGAAGCGCGCGAGCGGCAGGCTCGAGTTGCCGGTGTTCGACGGGTCGCGCTGCCACTTCGGCCATGCCGCGGTGGTGTCGAGGCCGCGCGCGTCGACGATGGTCGCGTAGATGACGAGCGCGTGGTCGCCGGCGATGGGCTCGTTGGAGGCTGCGACGTAGAGGGTGCCGGGCCGGCCCGCGATGCGGGTACCCGCGGGCGAGTTGCTGTTCCGCCCGCTGTGCCTGCGTCCGTTGGATCAGCCCCCGAGCACGCTGCTGCGAGCAGCGCGATGCAGAGTCTTGCTCGCCTGGTCGCGACCGTACCATGGCTCGACTGCGCTGCTCTGCGCGGTTCCCGTGCGTTCGATCGCCGGCCGACGGTGATGCGGCTGCGCCTTGCGCTCGTCGGTTCGACTCCATGCGCTTCGGCTCGTACGGCGCTGAACCTGCGTCGCCGTCACCTGCGTGCTCTCCACCAATCGACCGGCCTGCTCCCCTGTGCGCCCTCCGCCCGCCCGACGGCCACTCAACAGAGTGCTTCCTCCGTGCCGCCCGAGGATGTCTTTCGCCCCTCGCCTCTTCGCCGGCTACGCGTCTCGCGTGCGTTGTCGCGGGCCGGCGACCTCTGACTCGCACGGTGTCGGGCAGCTCCAAGTTTCGTGCGGTACTTAAATGACACCCCGCGTCGTCAATATGTACCGCACGAAACTTGGAGCTGGCTGATCACCTGCCCGCGACACTACCCCTCGGCTTCCAGCTCGACGGCGTGGCCGCCGAATCCAGTCGGCTTCTCGCTCCGCGAGAAATGCGGCGCGCGCACACCGCTCTCCGATGCGTGTCAGACCCCTGGCGCATTCTGGCCACATGATTGACCTCGATTCCGAAGGTGAGCTCGGCAGGTTCTTGAAGACGGCGCGCATCGCGAAGCTCTTGAGCCCGCGTGACCGCGACCACTTCGGCGTGCCCGAGTGGCAGTTTCGAATGTGGCTGAAGATCATTCTCGTGAAGCGCGCGCGCGGCCTCTATGCGCCTCGCAATGTCGTCATCACCGAGCGCGTGCTCCTCGCGCGCAGATACCCCAGGCTCAGGCTCGGTCTCACCTCGGCCCTCGCCGCGCATGACGTCATCTCATGGCCCGCCGGCGGCGACTGGTGGGTCATCGGTCAGAAGGCCCACGTGCCCGCCACTCGACCTGCCGACGCTCACTTCGTTCGCTCCTCCTGGCCCCGCGACGACTGTGACCTCGCCCCCGTCGACGACACCTACCTCATGGCTCAGTCGCCCCTGCGCGCCCTGCTCGACTGCGTTCGCTTTCACAAACGACTCGGTTCCGACGTCGCCGAAGACGCCATGCGTGCCGCCCTCGCCAAGGGCATCGTCACCCCTGACGCTCTTCTGAGCCGCGCCAAAGAGCTCCACGTGCTCGCCCCCGTTCGCAGCTTGCTCGCGCGGCTCCATCACTGAATCGGCTACGTTCGCGGCGTGAGTCGCTTGCTCATCGCCGCTGGCGTTCTTCTCGCCGCGCTGCTCCTCGCCACGCTCGCCGCCCGCCGCACCGGCGATCTGCTCGACCAGCTCGTCGCCGACACCGAGCTCGCCTACCGCCCCATCGAGCGCACGACACACGTTGCTGCACCGACGCAGCAGACCTTCGTCACGCTCGCCGCTCCACGCTTCCCAGAGCTCAAGGCCGCTTTCGACGCCTACAACGTGCTTCCCAAAGAGACACAGGATGCGTGCGCCGCCGTTCGTCGGCGGGAGCGGCCCGTCAGCGACCTGCCCGCAGAGTGTCGCGCCCAGGTCGACGCGCTACGACCTGCCGTTCGAGACGTGCTCGCTTCGACTCACGCTGAGAAGCTCGAGCTGCCACCAGAGCTGTGCACCCTGCACGCCGAGTCGTGGGCCCGCGCCGCCGCCGATTGGTTGCCCTCTCAGCACGTCGCCAAGCTCGTCGCGCTCGACATCTCGATGCGCCTCGAGCGCCGAGAGAGTGCCGTCGATGACTGTCTCGATGGCCTCGCGCTCGCTCGTGATGTGTCGTGGTCGGGTGGAGTGATCGGCGCCATGCTCGCCTCCAGCATCGACGGCATTCTCTTTCCGTCGTGCGCAGCTGCGCTCGATGCGGCCGGGTCCGGCGGCGACTCGATCATCGCGATTCGCGATGCCTCCAAGGCATTCGACGGGATCCTGCACGATGAGGCGGTCTTCGGTGGCCTCTACTTTGCGGGTCGCACGCTGAATGACGATGGCCTCTCGCGGCTTAAGGCGCCGGCCGCGAAGCTCGCCCGCATGGACTCGACGATTGTCACCGACGACCTCCCGACGGGGACCCGGTACTTTCCCGCGCTCGCTTGGCGCAACTTCAACTGCCAGGTCATCGAGCGCGCGCACGTCATGACGCTGCCCGAACACGAGCGTGTGGCTGAGCTCGAGCGCATGCGGCAGCGCGAACAGTCGAGTTGGAGTCCCTTCGCGGACAAGTCGCCGAGCGACTTTGCCAACTACTACCGCCGCTACTTGCGCGGTCGCGACCTTCTCAACGGCCTCGCCTTCATCGCCGCCGCCCGGTCATTTCACACGGAGCATCACCGGTGGCCTACGCCTGCCGAGGCCAACACCGAGCCCGGCAGCTGGGCCCTCGAGCCCGACGGCGACCGGCTCAAGCTCGTGCTGCCCGAGACCTCGACCGAACGGGCCGACGGCCACGCCTACACCCTCGCCCCGCGGTAACAAGCTCGAGATTCGCTTGAGTTACGTCAGGAAGTGCGTTCTTAAGCCTTCGGCCTTCGCAGTTAACCCTTCCCGGAGCAAAAAATGGATCTGGACCGCAAGACCGCCCGCGCCGCCGCGGACGTCGACCTCCCCGCCCACTCGACCCCCAACCCGGCCCTGCGCGACTTCCTCGAGATTCCCTACGACGAGCTCGAAGAGCTGAACCTCGAGGCCAAGAAGCAGCGCCTCAACCGCGAGAAGCCCGACAAGATTCGCGAGCAGCGCATGAAGTACCTGACCGACGAGAAGCGCATCAAGGCGGTCACCGTGTGCTTCACCGACCTCGAAGGTCGCATGCACATGCTCGACTACGACAAGAAGTTCTTGCTCGGGTCGGCCGACAACCTCACCTTCGACGGCAGCTCCATTCGCGGCTTCTCGGCCCAGCAAGAGAGCGACCTGCGCCTCGGCATCGACTGGCCCGCCTTCTACTGGCTGCCCTCCGACGTCTTCGGCCCCGGCAAGGTGCTCGTGTTCGGCGAAGTGCTCGAGCGCGACGGCACCCCGTACATCGCCGACCTCCGCGGCCGCCTCAAGGCCTACACCGAGGCGATGTTCAAGAAAGACGGCACCGTGTGCAACGTCGCGCACGAGGTCGAGGGCTTTCTCTTCAAGGGCCGCGACGCCGAGCGCCGCTTTCACGAGACGGGTCACTTCGACTTCGTCTCGACCGGCGGCTACTACCACTCGCTGCCCGGTGATTCGCTCCGCCAGTTCATCGACGGCGCCGCCGAGGTGCAGCGCGCGATGGGCTTCGAGAACGAAAAAGACCACCCCGAGGTCGCGCCGTCGCAGTTCGAGATGAACTTCAAGTACGCCGACGCCGTCATCGGCGCCGACCAGGTGCAGCTCTACAAGCTGCTCTCACGCCAGGTCGCCGCGCAGCTGAACCTCACCGCGTCGTTCTTGCCGAAGCCCGCGACGGGCATCAACGGCAACGGCATGCACACGAACCTGTCGCTCGCGAAGAAGGGTACGAACCTCTTCTACGACAAGAAGGGCAAAGACGGCCTCTCGAAGGCCGGGTGGGACTTCATCTCGCGCATTCTCTCGAACGCGCAAGACATCTGCCTGACGCTCAACTCGTCGGTGAACGCGTACCGCCGGCTCGACCCGCACTTCGAGGCGCCGAATCAGATCAAGGCGTCGGCGATCGACCGCGGCTCGATGGTTCGCATTCCGCTCGGCAACGAGAAGAGCGCCCGCATCGAGGTGCGCAGCGTCGCGCCCGACTCGAACCCGTACATGAGCGTCTACACGATTCTGCGCACGGGCCTCGAGGGCACGGTCGAGAAGCGCGACGGCGAGAAGTCGCGCACCCGCTTCCTGCCCGACAACATCTACGACGCCATTCGCCTCTTCAAGGCGAGCTCGTTCTCGAAGGAGCTCTTCGGCGAGCTCGTTCACGAGAAGTTCGCCGACCTGAAGACCGCCAGCGCCGAGCGCTGCCCGAAGGCCCTGGGCACCCGCGTGAAGGTCGCCGAGGTGCAGTTCCACCACGAGGTCACGAACCAGTTCCTCTGGAACCAGTTCTGATTTTCGCGAGAGGTCGAGTCGAGGGCCCGGTCGTCGCTTCGTGCGGCGCCGGGCCTTCGGCGTTTCAGCCGCACCACATCTTTTGGGTGACGCGCTCCTTCACCGTGCGGTCGACGGTGCCGTTCTTCACGGTGAAGGTGATGCGAAACGAAGAGCGGCCCTCGGTGGTGCGGCGGCCAGCATCACGGCGAGCTGCGGGGCGAGCACGGGGCCGGTCTAGCAGCGTCAGCGGCAGGTTCGGTACGCCGGCGCGACTTCTGACGCGGGTTGTGGTTGGGTGCGAGCGTGCCGACGGCGCTGAGAGCACAGCAGGGCATTCGTGGGCCGCACCGGTCGCACCACGCCGCGTCGGTCGAGCCGAACGCCAAGACGCACCCGCGCCTCTTCACCGAAGATGGCCAGCGCAAGTGGAAGGTGCCGCCCCACGGCGCGAAGGTCGAGCAGAACACCGCCGGCAACGGCAGCTGGATCGAGCGGTGGCCCGCCCCCGCGAAGCCCGGCACCGCCACGAAGTGGGTCTACAACTACACGCTCGAAGAGGTTCAGCGCCGCGCCGGCATCAAGTTCGCCGAGAACCGCGAGCTCGCGAAGCACCTCCCCCAGATTCGCGCGCGCGTGCGTGAAGACCTCGGCGCCACCGGGAAAGCTCGCGAGGTCGCCATGGTGATGACGCTCATCGACAAGCTCTGCCTGCGTGTCGGCGGCCAAGAGAGCGCCGACGCCCGCGACCACTTCGGCGCCACCACCCTCGAGAAGCAGCACGTTCGCGTCGACGGCGACACCGTGCGCCTCAAGTTCACCGGCAAGTCGGGCGTGCCGTGGAACGTGAGCTTGAAAGACGCGCGCCTCGCTGCCGAGATGAAGCGGCAGGTTGGCCCCCTGCGGAACAAAGAGTCACCCGTCTTCAAGGTGAGCGCCGACGACGTCAATCGGTTCCTCGCTCCGTTCGGCGCGACCGCGAAGAAGTTCAGAACCTTTCACGCCACCCGCATCGCCCGCGAGGAGCTGCTGCAGCACGCCAAGGCTCCGCTCTCGAAGCGCGCTCAAATCGTCACCGACATGTTCGAGAAGGTCGCCGAGCAGCTCGGCCACACGCCCGCCGTCGCCCGCTCGTCGTATGTCGACCCCATGGTCGTCGCCGCCTTCATGAAGGGGAGGCTCGCGTGAGCCCGGCCTTGTCGGAAGAAGAAGAAGACTTCGTGAGGTGGATGGACGAGCTCGACCTCGACGAGGTGAACCTGCTCGACGAAGGCACGATGGCCGAGCCCGAGCCGGCCGTGCAGCCCGGCGAGCGGCTCAGCGGCGAGCGCCAGAACATCGAGCTGCCGCCCTCGCGCGGTGTGGGCTGGGACGAAGGCTAGCGACCGACCCAGCGGCCCGTCGCGCGGCACAACGTCTCACCGCCGACGTTGCAGAGCGCGGCCAGCGGGCTCGCCGTCACCGACATCGAGAATACGTACGGCACCAGCTTCGCCGCGTTCTCGAGCGCCGCCAGCTGCGCGGCTTCTTTCGTGTCGCCGCGCCCCGCCGCGTCGATCGTCTCTTTCATTCGCACGTCGCCGCGCCCCTCGCACAGCACCGCGCCGTCTGCGAGCTTCACCACGCGCGCCGAGTACGTGCCGCTGCCTCGCGTGTAGCCGTCGGTGCCTTCGTTCATCGGCGCGGTCAGCGAGAAGTACTTCGCCACCACGAGATAGCGCGTCGACTCCAGCTCGGGCGCTCCAGCGCGCGCCAGCGGCAACAGCCGCGTCCACTCCAGCGGGTTCGCCGTGCGCAGCACCGCCTGCTCGAGCTCCACCGGCGCGAAGCTGCCTTCTCTCGCGAGCTCGAGCAGCGGCGTGCCGTCGACCGCCACCACCACCTCGTCGTAGCGGTTCTCGTCGGCCGGCTTTTCGACCGCCTTCGCCACGTACGAGGCGATGACGTGCGGGTCGCCGGGCTCGAGGCCCGCGTCGCAGGCCTGCGCCAGCTCGGGCAGACCTTCGGGCTGCGGCAGCTGCGCCGCGTGCTGCTCGCCGAGCGCCACGACCCGACGCCCCCGCTCGGCTGCCGCGTTCGAGCCGTCGAACCACAGAAACGCCAGCGCGCCCCACGCGAGCAGGTACACCCCGACGAGCGCGGCGAGCTTCTTCAAGCTGCATCAGAGCCTACAGAGACTCGTGCCTTCGAGAGCACGTTCTTTCCAGCCGTCGTTCGGCCCCGCACGTTCAGCGGAACCGCAGCGTCAGCACCCACGCGCGCCACGTCGCGTCGAGCGTGCGCCAGCGCTCTTCACCGAGCGTCTGGCGCAGCGCGAGCGCCGCGGTCGGGTCTTCGTGCTGCTGCTTCAGCGCGCGCCTCACGAAGTCGCGCAACAGCCCCTGCTCCTGCAGGTACTGCATCAGGTGGCGCGCCTGCGCGTAGTGCAGCCCCTCGTCGGCGTCGCGAAACTGCGCGTCAGACGTCTTCACCAGCCGCGCGAACGGCATGGCTCACGTCGTACTTCAGCGGCCACAGCTCGAAGAGCTTCGCGCGCGTGAGCTTCACCGGGCCCGCGTCGAGCGCGGGGTCTTCGAACACCAGCGTCTCGCCGCCGTCTTCGTAGCCGACGAGCAGGCGGAAGTGTTCGGTCGTCTCGGGCGACGACGAATGGTGCATGCAGAAGATCGAGGGCCAGCCCGCCCGCAGGTCGGCGAGCGCCTCGTCGAGCAGCCGGCGCATGCGCGGCTCGGGGTCGCTCGCCGGTGCCGTGAACCAGACCGGGCCGGGCTCGAAGCCGCCGCGCTCGACGGCGACCTTGAGCTTGCGGGTCCACACTCCGCGGTTCAGCTTCGGGTCGACGCCCGACCACACGAAGACGTCGTCTTGCGTGCCTGCGCGCCCGAAGTGTTTGAGCGTCATCTCGACGCAGGCCTCGCCGCAATAGTCGGGCTTCTGCTTCACGTGGGGCACGTTCGGCAGGTGAAACGAGCCCGGTGGGGTGGCGGCGCTGATCAGCGCGAGGAGCAGGACCATAAGAAGGGGTCGACGCATGGTGACCCGCAACCGTTCCGCCCTGGTGCTAAGCAGTCGCGCCGTGCCTCCCGTACTCCTCTCTGGCTCAGCCCACCCCGCGCTCGCCGCTGCCCTCGCGAAAGAGCTCGGCCAGCCGCTCGGCCCCTGCGGCATCACCCGCTTCCCCGACGGCGAGCTCGAGATCGACGTGCAGGCCGACGTGCGCGGCCGCGACGTCTGGCTCGTGCAGCCGACCTCACCTCCCGTCGGCGAGCACCTGCTCGAGCTCACGCTGCTCAGCGACGCCTGCCGCCGCGCCGGCGCCACCAGCATCACCGCCATCGTTTCGTACCTCGGCTACGCGCGGCAAGACCGCCGCGAGACGGGCCGTGAGCCGCTCGGCTCGCGCGTCGTCGCCGAGCTGCTCGCCGCCGGGCGCATCGACCGCATGGTGTGCCTCGACCTGCACTCGCGCGCCGTCGAGGGCTGCTTTCTTCAGCCGGTCGAGCACGCGTCGGCCGTCGACGCGCTCGTGGCGCGGCTGCGCGACCTGCCGAAGCCGCTCGTCGTCGTCAGCCCCGACCTGGGCGCCGTGAAGCGGGCCGAGGCGTTCGCGAAGCTGCTCGGCGTGAACGTGGCGGTGGTGCACAAGCAGCGGCTGTCGGGCTCCGACGTGAGCGCGATGGGCGTGGTCGGTGAGGTGAAGGGCATGAACGCCGTCGTCGTCGACGACATGATCTCGACGGCCGGCACCGTCTGCGCCGCCATCAACGCCGTCACCGCCGCCGGCGCGCTGCCCGGCGTCACCGTCGCGGCCACGCACGGCCTGTTCGTCGGGCCCGCGCTCGAGCGGCTGAAGGCGTGCGCCCCCAAGCGGGTCGTCGTCACCGACTCGCTGCCGCCGCCGGTCGCCGCTCCGTTTCCGCTCGAGGTCGTGCCGTGCGCACCCGTGCTCGCCGACGTGTTGAGGCGCCTGTGAAGTACGACTTCAACGACGAAGAGCTGAAGGTGCTGAAGCGCTGCGCGACGCCCGAGAAGACTCAAGCATGGCTCGACGGCCTCAAGTACAACTGGGAGCGCGACGGCAAGTCGACGCTCAAGTCGTTTCGCCGCGTCGTGCGCGAGCGCAACGCACACTGCCTCGAGGGCGCGCTCACCGCTGCCGCCATCTGCAGCTTTCACGGCGACCCGCCGCTGCTCCTCTGCATGGAGGCGCGCGACATCGATCACAACCTCTTCGTCTACCGCCGCCGCGGCCGCTGGGGCGCGCTCGGCCAGTCGCGCGACGAAAACCTGCGCTCGCGACCGCCCGTGCACAAGACCCTGCGCGACCTCGTGCTCGCGTACCACCCGTACTACTGGAACTACTGGTCGAAAGACCGCACCGACCTGACCCTGCGCGGCTTCGCGCTCGTCGACCTCCGCAAGCTGGGTGGCGACTGGGTCACGAGCGAGGCCGACCCCACGTACGTCGAAGACCACCTGTGGCGCATCACGTACGACGCCATCTGGCCGATACCGGGTCGGCGCCGGTTCGTGAGCCCCAAGCGCGGCAAGCTGCGCTGGGTCGCTTGACCGGGGCGGTGTGTTTCACGACCGGCGGGCCTGCTCCGGTCAGCGCCTTTCGGCGCCGCGTTCGCGGCCCTTCGGGCTGACCTGCCCGCGCACGTCGCGACGGCCGACGGGGGCGGCGCCGGGCTTCTCACGCTGCGCTCGGCTGCAGCGTCGCGCCGGCTCTTGGGGCCGAGGGGTGTAGGGTCACATTTTCGAAGCGAGTTATGGGTAGTTTTCTCTACCTAACTCGTCTCCCAAATGTGGGTCTCTGCCACTCGACCCGTCGAGCTCGGCGCCACGACGGAGAAGCCCAGCCGCATCCTCGTCAGCCACGGCGCGGTCGTTCGGGCCACTCGCACGCAGCAGGCCTTGGAGCTGCTCCAGCCCTCCACCCCGACGACGGCCCGGACAGTGCGAGGTCCCGACCGAATCAGGGCACGTTCAGGTTCGCGGCGTCGGTGCCTTTGAAGTTGTTCTTGATGTACGTCATCACCTCGCCGAACCGCTTCTGCTCGTCGGGCGTGAGCGTCGCGTAGAACGCCTTCAGCTCTTTTTTGATGTCGGCGAGTGACGCGGTGCTGAGCGCGACCGAGCCGCGCTTCTGCGCGCTGGCCCAGGTGGTGAGCTGGCCGCCGAGCTTGTCCCAGTAGTCGAGGCGGTCTTTGCCGCCGTTCACCTTCGCGCCGGGCTCGGTCTGGGAGCCGAGCTCCTTCACGCTGGCGCGGAACTCCTGCATGAACGACTTCGTGTACGCGGTCGCCTCGGTCGCGCCATGCTGGTTCGTGATGTAGCCGATGGCCTTCATCTTCTCGGCCTCGCTCAGCTTGCTCAGGGCGGGGTCTTTCGACGTCAGCACCCACTTCTGCAGGTCGCTCTGGGGCTTCGCGGCCGCCATCGTCTCGTGCTGCTGCCAGTCGCCGCGCGAAGCGAAGTCGAGCTTCGACAGCGCCTCGGCGCCCTTGGGGTTCGCCTTCGCGTAGGCGGCGTAGACGTCTTGCGCGCGGCGGTAGTCTTCGGCGTGGGTGAGCTCGTGGAACATCACGCCGGCGGCCTTCTTCGGGTCGGCGAGCTGATCGGCCCGCACCGTCACCGCGTACTTCTTGTCTTTGTCGCCCGCGTTGAAGTTCTCGTGCGACTTGCCGCAGTTGCAGCCCGACGTCAGCTGACCCGCGCCCTGCATGTCCTTGTCGAGGCTGATGTTGATTTTGCCCGCCTCGGGCGCATCGCCCACCTTCAGCACCTTGATGTCGTCTTCCGGCACGCCGTAGGTGATCGAGGCCAGCTTCTTCAGCTGCGCCTCTTTTTTCGCGAAGTCGGTCTCGGCCATCGCCGCCTTGTGCATGCTCGCGTACGCCGCGGGCGGGCAGTCGTGCAGCGTCGCCACGCCGGCCTTCGCCGCCTCGGCCTTCACCGGCTTCGTCGCCGCGACCGCGTGCCAGCGGCCGTCTCTGTCTTTCACCGCCATCGCGTTGTCGGCGCCCGACATGCGCGCCGCCGCGAGCGCCTGCTCCTTCGTGCGGTGCCCTTCGACCGGGCTGTACGACTGCTTCACGAAGACGCCGTTCGCGACCTCTTTGCCCAAGACCGGCGACGGCTTTTCGGTGCTCGCGAACTGCACCTTGCTGCGCACCGCCTTCGACTCGAACGCGTCGTGCTGCAGAATGTCTTTCAGCGTCGCCTGCTCGTCGGCGCCGAGCTTCTCGCTGCCGATGAGCTTCTTGAGCGCGTCGACGTCTGCCGCGTTGATGGCGCCGTTCTCGAGCGCGCCGGTTTCCCACTTGCGGAGGTCGGCGGAGGTGATTCGGGACATGGGCCGCACGAGAGCACCTCGAATGCCAACCCGCAAACCCGCCTGACTGCTGGGTTCGACTGAAATCTGTCACAGGACAATCAAGGGGTTGACCCGTTGCGTCAACGTGCGCGGGGCTGCTAGGTGGCCGGGCTCCGCCCGCGATGAACAACTCCATCGACCCCGGCTCGACCGCATGGATGCTCGCGAGCTCAGCGCTGGTGCTGCTGATGGTGCCGGGCCTCGCGCTCTTCTACGGCGGCATGGTGCGCAAGAAGAACGTGCTGACGACGATGATGATGAGCTTCGTCGCGATGGCGGTCATCGGCGTGCAGTGGGTGCTCGTCGGCTACGCGCTGTCGTTCGGCCACTCGGTGGGAGGGCTCTTCGGCTGGGACTGGGACCTCGTGGCCCTGAAAAATGTCCCGCACACGAAGCTGTTCGCCGACAAAGCCGTACCCGAGCTCGTGTTCGTCATGTTCCAGGGCAAGTTCGCCATCATCACGCCCGCACTCATCTCGGGCGCTGTCGCCGAGCGCATGCGCTTTCGCAGCTACCTGGTCTTCACGGTGCTCTGGGCGACGTTCATCTACTGCCCGCTCGCGCACTGGGTGTGGGCCGAGGGCGGCTGGCTGTTCCGCTTGGGTGTGCTCGACTTCGCGGGCGGCACCGTCGTGCACATCTCGGCCGGCGTGTCGGCGCTCGTGCTCGCGCTGATGCTCGGGCCGCGGCGCGACCTGCAGAAGGGCATTCTGCCGAACAACCTGGTGCTGACGCTGACGGGCGCGGGCCTGTTGTGGTTCGGCTGGTTCGGGTTCAACGCGGGCAGCGCGGTGGCGGCCGAGAACCCGGTCGCGGGCTACGTCGCGGGCCTCGCGTTCACGACCACGCAGTCGGCGGCGGCCGCGGCCGGCCTCTCGTGGATGCTCATCGAGCGCTGGCACCACGGCAAGACGACGTCGCTGGGGCTGGCGTCGGGCATCGTGGCGGGGCTGGTGGCGGTGACTCCGGCGGCGGGGCACATTCGGCCGGGCTCGGCGCTGCTGATGGGCGCGATGGTGTCGGTCGTCTGCTACGCGGCGGTGCAGCTCAAAGGGCGGCTCGGCTACGACGACTCGCT
>JAEUJP010000715.1 GCA_016793725.1 Myxococcaceae bacterium
TCGCGGTGAACTCCTTTTGCTGAAGTTCGCTGCCACGAAACTCTTCGACCAGCTTCAGCCACTCAGTGGGCGTGGGGAAACGCATCGCCCAAGCCTGACGTGATCGGGACCGCGCTCAACCACTGATGCCCGGACGGTTACACGCGCGGCGTCGAGCCGAAGGCGCTGCGCGACCTCGATGAGCAGCAGATCACGAGGTGGATGAAGCAGGCCGCGAAGCTGCCGCTCGTTCGCGGCTAGAAGCCCGCGCCTCTGGCGGTACACTGCGCCGCCCATGGCCAAGAAGAGCGGCGGCAAGAAGAAGAAGAGCGTCGAGGTCGATGCCACACACCTGGTGCTGTCGTGCATCGATCACCGGTGCACCGATGATCTCGCGAGCGTGGTGCACCACCTCATCGACGAGCCGCAGCAGTGGAACCGGTACGATCACATCGCCCTGCCCGGCGCGAGCCTCGGCATCGTGCAGCACATGTTCCCCGCCTGGGGCGAAGCGTTCTGGCAGCAGTTCGGCGCCGCGCTGACGCTGCACCCCAAGATCACGACCGTGCTGCTGGTCGACCACCTGCACTGTGGCGCGTACAAGCTCTTCTACACGGCCGTCGACGACCGTGAGTACGACGGCTCGAGCCGCGACGCCCACGACCGCATCACCGGCCGGCTGAAGCGCAAGCTCGAGAAGCGCTACCCGAGCTTGAAGGTCGAACGCTGGGTGCTCGAGCCTCGCGACGAAGACGCGCTCGACTGGCGCGTGACGAACCTCGACGACCCCGACGAGTCGTACGACTGTCACGAGCACGACGAGTAGCGCTCGAGAGAGCGGCCGGCCGCCGGCGCCCGCGGGCACCACGTACACCGTGCCCACAGGTCGCCCGCGGCCACGAGGGAGCAAGCTCCGCCCTCGGCCGCAAACCGCACCACCCCTTGGCGTAGATGCGCCCTCAGGCAGCGACCGCTGCACGCGCATAGTGGCTCGGGGGCTGACCTGCGTGCCGCGTGAACGCCGTGCTGAACGCGCTCGCCGAGCCGAAGCCGACGCGCTCGGCGACCTCAGCGACGCCCAGCCCGTCACGGCGCAACAGCTCTCTCGCGAGCGCCATGCGCCACGCGCTCAGGTACTCCATCGGCGCGAGCCCCACCGAGCGCGTGAACCGCTCGAAGAACGCCGAGCGCGACTGCGCCGCCACCTTCGCGAGCTCCGCCACCGTCCACGCGCGGGCCGGCTGCCGGTGCAGCGCTCGGAGCGCCGGCCCCAGCCGCGCGTCGGCCAGCCCGCGCAGCAGCCCCGGCCGCGTGTCGTCGCTCTGTGTCGACCGCAGCGCCTCGATGAGCAGCACCTCGACGAGCCGCACGAGCACCTGCTCGCGGCCCGACCGCCTCTCCATCGCCTCTTCCCCGACGAGGCGCACCAGCATCGACAGGCGCTCGACGCCCCGCACGTGCACCAGCGCCGGCAGCAGCGACACCATCAGCGCGGCGTCAGGCGAGTCGAACGCGAAGTAGCCACCGAGCTGCCGCACGTCGGGCCGGCCACCGCGCGTGCCGTGACGCACCTCGCCGCCCGGCGCCGCCATCTGCCTCGGGTCGAGGTTCACCACCTTCGCCGGCTCGAAGCCCGACATCACGAAGCCGGGTGTGGCGGGCATCAGCACGAAGTCACCCGCCTCGAGGGTGATCGGCCGCTGCCCGTCGACCGCGAGCCGGCACCGCCCCTCGAGCACCGCGCAGAAGCTCGGCTGGCCGAACTCCGAGTAGCGCACCGCCCAGCGGCCGGCCCCGCTGATGCGCTTCGAGAACACCGCGCGCGGCTGCAACAGCGAGATGATCTCAGAGAGCGGGTCGCTCACGTTTGGACTCCTGCGAATGAAGTATGGACTCTGCATTATCGACTGTCCTGCTTCGCGCCGCTACCTTGGGAGCATGAAAACCGCACTCATCACCGGCTGTTCCTCAGGGTACGGGCTCGAGACCGCCCGCCACTTTCACGAGCACGGGTGGAACGTGATCGCCACGATGCGCACACCCGCGAACGGAGCCTTGCCTCCGTCCGACCGCATGCGCACCCTGGCCCTCGACGTCACCCGCCCAGAGAGCATCGCCGCGGCGGTCGAGGCCGCCGGCCCCATCGACGTGCTCGTCAACAACGCCGGCATCGGCCTGCTGGGCGCCTTCGAGGCGACACCGATGGCCACGGTGCGCGAGCTGTTCGAGACGAACACCTTCGGCGTGATGGCGATGACCCAGGCGGTGCTGCCCCAGCTGCGCGAGCGGCGCACCGGCGTGATCGTGAACGTCACCTCGAGCGCCACGCTCGCCGCCTTTCCGCTCGTCGCCGCGTACACCGCGAGCAAGACCGCCATCGAGGGCTTCACCGCCTCGCTGGCGCTCGAGGCGGCCGAGCTCGGCGTGCGCGTGAAGCTCGTCGAGCCCGGCTACGGCCCCGGCACCCGCTTCGCCGCGAACGGCGCCGCCCGCATGAACGGCCTCATCACGCCGCCCTACGCCGCCTACGCGCAGCGCGTCTTCGCCGGGTTCGCAGGCGGCGGGCCGGTCACGACCGGAGCCGACGTCGCCGCCGAGATCTTCCGCGCGGCGACCGATGGCTCCGAGCGGCTGCACTACGCCGCCGGCCCCGACGCCGTCGCGCTCGCCGAACGCCGCGCCGCCCGGTGAAGGCCGCTACAGGCTCTCGCCCGGCCCGAGCGGCACGAAGCGCGTCGCCGCCCCCGACGCCGCGAGCAGCTGCGCGTAGTCGTCGACCGCGCCGCGGCACCACAACATCGCCTTCGACATGAGCCCGTGCGCGCGCTGCGGGTCATTGCCCGTCGGCACCACCACCCGCGGAGCCAGCTCGCGCGTCACCTCGACCGCCCGCTCGGTCGACATCACGAAGGGGATGCCGAGCAGCCACACGCCCTGCACCGGCCAGATCGCGACGTCGACGTCTCTCACCCGCTCGCCGTGCCGCGCGACGTCGACCATGTGCGTCTCGAGGTACAGCCGCGCGTGGGCGTCGCGCACCACGTAGCCGAGCGAGTTGTGCCGGTACGGGAAGCCGGGCTGCACCGCCTCGAGCGTGACGCCGTCGAAGAGCGTCGCCGTCTGCGCGTCGACCATCGACGTGACGCGCGTGAACCCCATGCCGCGCAGCCGGCGCGCCGCCTGCCGATTCGCATACGCGGGCAGGTCGCGCGGCAGCACCGAGAGCGTCTCGGGGTCGCAGTGGTCTGCAAACGGCCCCGTGAGCAACAGCGCATCGACGCCCGCGATCGACTCGCGCGTCGCGGGCACCACCTCGCGGCGCCGGCCATAGAGCCAGTGACCCGGCGGCAGCTTGTGCGCGTGCGTCAGCCACGGGTCGATCGCGATGCGCCGCCCGCCGACCTCGAGCAGCCATGACTGGTAGTCGTCGAGCCGGTGGAGCTTCATCGCGCCGAACAGGCTACGACAACTGCAGCTCGCGCGGGTCAGCCGAACCGAACAGCGCCGAGACCTGCGCGCCGGGCTCGACGAGGCGCCGCCGAACGACCTCGTCGACGGCCGCGCCACGGTTCTCGAGCTGGTAGTGCCGCGACTCGCGCAGGCGCGTGCGCTGCTTGTGCTCGAGCACCGTGCAGCGGCGCAGCGCGCGCGGAGCCGACATGTCGACGAACACGAAGTCGCCGCACGACAGCAGCTGGTCGCAGCGAAACACCCAGACCTGCGGCCGCGTGCGCAAGAGCTCGGCCACGAAGTGGTGCTCGTGCGAGTGCAGCCCGAAGCGGCGCTCGAGCTCGGGCGGGCTGCGAAAGTCACCGAGGCTGTGCGCCAGCACGGCGAGGTTCGTGCCCGTGAGCATCGCTCGGCGCGGCAGCTGGAGCAGTATGGGCAGTGCGCGACTCATCGTGGCCAGACCTCGGCGGCGGCCTCATGACGTCGCGACGGCACGATGCTGACGCCGCAGCGCCGGCGCTCAAGCCGGCACGAACCCCTCGGCGACCACCTCGGCGATGAGCTTCTCGCGCTCACGCTTCGCCTCGTCGAACGTCGGCAGATCGCGCGAGCGATCGAACCGGTCCCCGTCGGCGTCGACGATCGAGATCGTCACGCGCGCCTTCTCGGGCCACGTCTGAATCTGCATCGCCTCGATGCTCCACCGCCGCCCGTCGGGGTGCCGGAACCCGGTCGGCGGCAGGTGATTTTTCAGGCCATCGACGACCGTCTCCTGGCGAAACCACGTCAGCACCTCGAGCAGCCAGCCCGGCCGGCGGCGCGTGATCGCGCGCGCTGCTGCCGCCAGTGCGGGCTTCGTGGCGTCGAGCGCCGCGAGCACGCCGGCCTGTTCGACCGTGAGCGTCTTGCCAGACTTCTGAACGAGCTCGAGTGCGCCCGCCGGCGACGCGTCGAGCATCGACCAGAACTTCACGCCGCCCACCTCGACCTCGTAGCCCACAGTCGACAGCCCACAGCGCACGGCGACCGGCCCATCGTCGGGCAGCAGGTTCTCTCGCACGAATTGAACGAGCTGTGCCTTGCAGTCAGCGCGAAACGCAGCCAGCGGAACCGCCCGTTCTTCGGCCTCGCGCGCGAGCAGGTCGGCGATCTCTTTTCGCTCGAGAGCCCCCGAGCCCCACCTCGTGGCGTCGAACTGCGCCTCCCATACCGCCTTCACGTCGACGTTCTTGAGGAGCGCCGCCGGGTCGAGGTCTGCCGTCACCGCCACCGAGCAGACCCGATGGTAGGCACCGAGACCGGCGAAGCCGTGGTCGCTCCCCCCTCCGGTCCACAGCACGTCGAGCCGCCCCGCCCGATCGAACAGATACACGACCGCCGCGTCGGCACGTCCCGTCCGGCGGTGCGTGAGTCGAGGCGGGGTTCAGTAGCAGGCGACAGCTCCAGCAAGGCAGGCACGCAAGGGCGTACGCACCCGCCTGAAGTCGTTCAAGCCGATGGACGAAGTCGTGAGCCGCTCACGGAAGACTGATGCCTCTGCGGCGGACCCGAACCTCATCGACCGCTAAAGCAAACCTCATCGCGCGGCGTGCGCGCGGGCCAATGCCGGTCATACCGTGCGCGCATGTTCACTCTCTACGCACAGCTCGTGGTCATCTCCGCGTTTGTGGTCGTCACTCTCGCTGTCGGCGTCGCCATTCGGCGCAACCCGACGAAGGAGGCAGCACATCGGCTGAGCCGCATCAGCCACACGTTTTTCTGGCTGTCTCTGGTGCCGCTCTACGTCGGCGTGGTGAGCCCCGGCCTCACCCGCTTCGACGAGCTGCTGGGGTTGCCCGGGCTGCCGTGGCCCATGGCTCGGGCGGTGGTGGGCGTGCCGATGCTGCTCGCGGGCCTCTACTATTCGGTGACGTCGATGCGCGCGTTGAAAAAGCTGGGCGCGGGCGCGATGGCGTTCAAGCTCACGCAGACCGTGGTGGCCGCCGACGTCTACGAGCGCGTGCGCAACCCCATGTCGCTCGGCCTGTACCTGCAGTTCGTCGCTGTCTCGCTGCTGGTCGGCTCGACCGCGCACCTGCTGGGCACGGTGTGTCTCTACATTCCTGCTCACGCATTCAACCTCTGGTTCTTCGAAGAGCGCGAGCTCAGCGCGCGTCACGGCCCGTCGTACGACGCGTACCGTCAGCGTGTACCGTTTCTCATTCCACGTCTACGGCACGGGTAGCCCGTTGCGGCGGGAGCGTGAAGCCTGGTGGTGGTGGTGACGATGGCGACGGCGTGCGGCGTCGAGAAGCCTGAACCGAGCTGAGGAGCTCGGGCAGCCATCGCCTGTCGACCTGCACAGCACCTGTCAGAAAACCCGACAGCGGTCGGGCCCGCGAAATCAGCCGCAACGCCCGGTTTGAAGGGCGACCCCGTGGCGGTGCGCTTGCAGTGCCGCGCGGGCATGCGCTCATTCGTGCAGTTCGCAGCGGCGGTGTGGTTGGGGCTGGGGTGCACCGGGCCGCGAGGGGCCGACGGGGTGTCGCCGAAGGTCGAAGTGACGGCAGAGCCTCCTGGCGACCGGTGCGCGGGCGGCGGTCTCTCGGTGAGGGTCGAGGGCAACCCGCCGGTGTGGCTGTGTCACGGCGCCGCGGGCGACCCCGGCGCGAGCGCCTCGGTCGAGGTGAGCCCCGAGCCTCCGGGCCCGCATTGCCCCAGCGGAGGGCAGAAGGTGACGACGCGGGTGGGTGCCGGCCCCGAGGTGGCCTCGTACGTCTGCAACGGCGCCTCGGGGCCAGCGTTGCTCACGGTGTCTGAGCCACCGGGGCCGAACTGCGCCGCCGGGGGCGTGCGCATCACCGTCGACGGCATGAGCCGCTTCGTCTGCAACGGGGTCGATGGAGCCTCGGTGACGGCGGTGGCCGAGCCGCCAGGAGCGAGTTGCCCGAGCGGGGGCGTGAAGCTCTTGCCCTCGGGGCTCCTGGTTTGCGGGGCGCCGGGCGGCTCGCTCGGGCTCGACGCGGGGCCCGACCTCGACGTGCCCGAGACGCAGAGCCTCATCACGTTGAGCGGCCAGACACCGATGGCCTCGGCCACGTTTCGCTGGCAGCAGCTCTCGGGGCCGGTGGTGGCGCTGACGGGCGCGAACACCCTCACCGCGAGCTTCGCGCCCCCCGACGTGCAGCGCGACACGCTGCTGGTGTTTCGCCTGACCGCGACCCAGGGGGGTATCACCGAGGCCGACGACGTCGAGGTGCGCGTCGACTTCGTCAACGTGTCACCGACCGTGACGGCGGTCGGCGGCTACACCGTGTCGGCGGGGTCGCTCGTGACGCTGATCGCCGAGGCCCGCGACCCCGACGGGCAGCCGCTGACGTATGCGTGGCAGCAGGTGGGCGGCACACATGTCACGCTCCACGGCGCCGCGAGCGCGGTGGCCACCTTTCAGGCGCCGTCGCAGCGCTCGGCCTCGACGCTCGAGCTCGAGGTGACGGTGAGCGACGGTGTCTCGGCGCCCGTCACTGCGCGCACGGTGATTGGCGTCAACGCGGCCAACGAGAGCCCGGAGTTCACCGCCCAGCCGCACGACGTGACCGTGGCCGCCGGCAGCCCCGTGGCGCTGAGCGGCCTGGCCCGGGTCTCGGACGCGAACGGCAACCCGCTCTATTTCGTGATGGCGCCGGGCAGCACGCTGCCCGCCGGGCTGCGCCTCGACCTGATGGGGGTGCTGAGGGGCCTCACCTACCGCGCCGGGCGCTACGGGCCGCTGCGGCTGCGTGCCGTCGACGGCCTAACGAGCACCGACTCGGCGCCCTTCTTCATCAACGTGCTGCCTGCGGCGCCAGCGGAGCT
This sequence comes from Myxococcaceae bacterium, assembly GCA_016793725.1. Taxonomy (GTDB): domain Bacteria; phylum Myxococcota; class Myxococcia; order Myxococcales; family Myxococcaceae; genus Xiheicaenimonas; species Xiheicaenimonas phototrophica. The sequence continues at coordinate 7,264 of JAEUJP010000715.1, forward strand.
CGCGCTCGAGGCGCCCATCGCCTCTTTGGTCGCCGGAGAGCGCGGGCCCGACATCGTGGTGCGGGCGCTCGACGGCTACCAGAACCTCACCGACGTGTCGGGGGTGTCGGTGATGATGACGGTCGGCCCGCCGTGCACCCAGCCGCCGCTGGTGCGGGTGCTGAGCCAGGGTCGCGCCGTCTTCCCCGGGGTGCGCTGCCCGACGCCGGGCGTGACCACGGTCGACCTGAGCACGCAGGCGGCGAGCGGCAGCGGCACTTTCACGCTGGGCAAGAGCCGAACGGTGGGCCGGCGCGTCGAGATTCGCGCTCCGAGCCTGTCGACCCGCCTCGAGCTCGTCGAACCGCTGAATGATGCGCGACGACCGGTGGTCGTCGACCTGAACCGCGACGGAGTGCTCGACTGGGTGGCGGTGAGCCCGAGCACGAGCTCGGTGCGGGTGGTGCTGGGTGGCCTGCACGAGCTCGATGTGCCGGTGCCGAACGTTCCGGTCGACGTCGCGGTCGGAGACTTCAACGGCGACGGTCGGCTCGACCTCGCGGTGACGCGGCATGGCGCGGCGCTGCTCAGCGTGCTCGTTCAGGCCGCAGACTCGAGCTTCTCGTCGATCGGGGGCACCCCGTTGACCGAGCTGAGCCCGAACAACCTCGCCAGTGGAGACCTCGACCTCGATGGCCGGCTCGACCTGGTGACGGCGAACTTCGGCTCGAGCTCGCTGACGGTGCACTTGAACAACCCCGCTGTCTCCACCGGCTTTCGCCCCCCCTTGAACCTGCCTGCCCCCGGAGGGGCCTACACGCCCGTCATCGCAGACCTGAACGGCGACGGTGCGCCCGACATCGCGTCGGTCGGCGTCAACACCCCGGGGGTGATGATTCACCTGGGCATACCGACCGCGCTCGGCACCTTTCAAGCGGGGCAGATGGTGGCCCTGCCCTTCGGCGGCTACGTGGTGACGGCCGGAGACATCGATGGTGACGGTCGCACTGATCTGGCGGTCGCACACGTGACCGTCGGCGCGGTATCGACGCTGATTCGCACCCCGTCGGGCTACGACGCCTACACGTTCTCGGCTCCGGGCACCCTGCGGGGCCTCGAGCTCGCCGACCTCGACGGCGACGGGCGCACCGACCTC
>JAEUJP010000723.1 GCA_016793725.1 Myxococcaceae bacterium
GTGGGGGGCGCCCGGAAGGGGGGGCCCTCGGGGGGGAAACCGTGGCGGGGGGGCGAGCGGCACGACCCGTGCTCGAGGCGGGCCGGCCTCGCCTCTCTCGAGCTCGACTCTTCGAGAGGCGCCCCAGCGCCGATGAGCCGCGGGCGCGAAGCGGACCGCGGCGGTGCTCACGTGGCTCGAGATTCGGGTGACGCGCCCCCAGGCGCGGCTGGTGGTCGAGGAGCCGGTCGGGCGGCGCGTGCGGAGGAGAGCGCGCGCAGCGCGACCGCCGAGCAAGTGCCAGGGCCGCCCGACCGGCGACGAGCCTGTGCCTTCGGCGCTCGAGCTCGAGAGCATGCCCAGCGTCTCCAGTGCGGTGGCGGAAAGTGTGGCTGCTGCACCGCCTGCCCTGGAAGGCCGCCATTCGCCCAATAGAGGCACTCCGCGCGCACGCGCTGCCGCTCGCGGACCAGTGCCACACCTGGCCCGACGCTGGCGACATGAACACGAACTCCTCCGAAGCTTGTCCACCGCCCGCTGTCGAGCGGACGACGTCGCAGCGCCGAAGCTTGTCCACACTCGGCCTGAAGCTCGAGCGCATGAAGACTCTGCGCCGTCTCGTCATGCTGCTCGTGCTGCTCACGCCCTGCACCGCCGATGGGCTCTTGCGCTCAGAGCTCGTCGCCCGGCCAAAGCTCGTCAAGACCGAGCCGGTACCGGTGGAAGTGCACGCCGCGGCGCGCGCTCTCGTCGTAGCGGCTGAAGTCCTGCAGCCCGGCATCGCGCAGCAACTCTCGACCGAAGTTCCACGCGAGCTGCTCCTCGCCGACGATGAGCAGCCTCTGCGCCTCAGCGAGCTGGGCACTGATGGCAGCACGAGTGCGCACCGCGAAGTCGCCGGCGGGCTCGAGGTCGACGCCGGCAATGACCTCGTCGCGAGCGACGGCGGCCGCATGGTACGTGCGCCAGGCCTCGCCGCGCGTGAGGAACGAACGAAAGTGCCCCGCCTCGTGCGCGAGCACGTGCAGCTCGGTCTCCAGCTCGAGCGCTGACATGCTGACGCCGGCTCGCTCGAAGGTCGGCTGCGAATTCGGCTCGGGCGCCGGCAAACGAACGACGACGACTTCGGGATTCGGCTCACCCGTCTCTTCATCGAAGCGCGGATGAAACCAGCCAGCCTCGTCTGCTTCCTCGCCGCGATAGACCACGAACGCGCCGGCGGACTCTGTCGTGCGCCACAGCTTTTCGTAGATGGCGAGTAGCTCCGCGCGGTCCACGACGCGGAGAGTACTGCGTGCGAGCTGATCAGCGGCGCAGTACGCTCGGCGCCGTGTTGCACTCCCGCATCGCCCCGCTCGCCGTGCTCGCCGCCGCCACCGCGCTGCTCGCGCCGGTGTCTGCGCTCGCGCGCGCGGAGCTGGGCTCAGAAACTCACGTCGGGGTCTCCGGCGAAGTCGCCGCGCTCGACGTCGGGGCTCGAGAGCTCGCAAGCCTCGAACAGCACCTGGGAAACTTCGACGAGGGCTGCGAGCTCGTGTCGGAGAACTCCTTCTACGAAAACGGTCATCGCTTCTACGACCCGGAGCTCGGTCGCTACACCGCGCCTGAGCCCATCCTCCGCTCGCCCAACCCGCAAGTCCTGTACGCGTACCTTGGGCACTCGATGCCGGCGTACTCGTACGCCGGCAACAACCCGCTGTACTTCACCGACAGGAACGGGCGTGAGTTCCGGAGCAACAGCCCCGCGTTCTGGGAGAGCTTGTCGCGTCTGAGCAGGAACCCGACCCTGGCGCCGTACCTGGATGCGATGCAGCGGTCGACCGCGGTCTTCGAGTTCACTGTCACGGACGATCCGTTCTTCCCGGGCCCGCTGGGCGATGAAGCTCGCAAGCACGGTGGCGGCTTCACCGGGACGAACAACACCAACGAGCAATGCGGTGGCGCGCCGAACTCGCCGATTCAGTCGATCGTCATCCCGGGGCTCGTGCAGTCGACTCTGAAGTCGCGTTGGGGCCTCGATAAGACGTCGCTCGACCAGGCCGTCGGCCATGAACTCGGTCACCAATGGGAGTTCTGGACTGGAGGCCCAGATCCATCGATCGACTGGGAGAACAACCTGCGCTCTCCTGGGCCCTTCCGGCCCGCTCATTGATGCGTGCGGCCTCGGTGATGGCGCTGCTGTTCATAGCCTGCCCATCACCCAAGAAGGAGACTGGCCCGCAGCCGCTGAAAGATCTCCCTGCCTGCCCGATGGTCTGCGTGCCGGGCACGAAGTGCATCCGCTCGGCGATCGACGCCGTGTGCATGAAGGAGTGCACGCAGGATAGCGACTGCGACACCGAGGTCGGCGAGCGCTGCTTCACCGGAACAGTGGCTCCGATGGTTGGCGATCGGCTGCACAACCTCTGCATGACCAAGAATCCACTCGGTGGCAGCTGGCCGAACCGGTGATCAGGTCTTGTCGGAACAAAGGGGTCGGTAGTCGTCGAGCACGCGGCGGCAGAGCTGAAGAACGCGAGCGCACCAGAGTGCGGGGCGATGCGCGGCGGCGCCGAGACGAACATCGACGGCGAGCGCTGACGCAGCAGTGAAGACGTCCACCGCGGCGCAGCGCACGGGCGCGGCGGCAGCGGCGCCGCGCCGAGCGAGGCGCCGAACAGCGAGGACCTCGCCGGCGCGGGCGTGGAGGCGATCTCCACGGAGGGCCTGCTCGAGCGCGACGAGCTCGGCGTCGACCTCGCTGCTCACGCCGACCGCCGCGCCTCGCGGGCGAGCGCGGCGGAGTCGATGAAGCGGAAGACGGCGCGCTGGTCTCGCTGAGGCAGCTCGGCGACCAGGCGCAGCTTCTTCCAGATGCGGCGCTCCTCGGGCGGCGGCTTCGCGGTGGCCGCGCGTGGGAGGCCCTTGAGACCGAGCAGCTCGTCGGTGCTGAGCCGCAGCGCCTTGGCGAGCGCGATGAGCTGAGGCACGGTCGGCCACTCGGCGTCCGTCTCGTAGTAGCTGATGGCGCGCTGCGTGGTGCCCGCTGCTTCAGCGAGCTGCACTTGAGTGAGGCCTCGCGCCTGACGCAGTTGCATCAGGCGGACCCCGAATTCGGACGATGGCTGCTTCTTCTTCGGCATACCGCCCGTGAGGGTAATGCCCATCTCCAGAACCTCCCCATTGTGTGTACACGTGTTGCGTGTATAAATCGGTGCATCCACTGAGTCCAGCGGAAGGGCCTCGAAGGCTCTTGACAGGTTTCTCGAGGGAGGCCCGATGGCGCGTGTTTCTGACGAAGAGCTCGAGCGGCTGAAGCGCGAGGTGAGCCTCGAGCGCCTGGTGATGGCCCGCGGCGTGGAGCTGCAGAAGCGGGGCGGCGACCTGGTCGGCCGCTGCCCGTTTCACGAGGACAAGACGCCGAGCTTCGTCGTCACGCCCACGAAGAACCTGTGGCACTGCCTGGGCGCGTGCCGCAGCGGCGGCAGCGTCATCGACTTCGTGATGCGAGCGGAGGGCGTGAACTTCCGCCACGCCGTCGAGTTGCTCCGCGAGGGCGTCAGCCTCTCCGGCCCCGTGGGGCCGAAGGTGGCGACGGTGCCGAAGCTGCCGTGCCCGGTGAGCGCCGACGTCGACGACGCGCAGCTGCTCGCCCAGGTGCGCGACTACTACCACTCGAGCTTCAAGGGCGCGGTCGAGGCGTGGGCGTACCTCGAGAAGCGGGGCCTGCGGAACGAGGAGCTCATCCACCACTTCAAGCTCGGTTTCGCGAACCGCACGCTCGGGCTGCGGCTGCCGGACAAGAACCGCTCTGAAGGGGCGGCGATCCGCGGGCGGCTCGAGAAGCTCGGCGTGTTCCGCGAGACGTCGGGCCACGAGCACTTGAACGGCTGCCTCGTCGTCCCGCTGCACGACGAGGCCGGCCAGGTGCTCGGCATGTACGGGCGCAAGGTGACCGAGGCCCTGCGGGCCGGCACGCCGCTGCACCTCTACCTGCCCGGGCCGCACCGCTCGGCCTTCAACTCCGCCGCGCTCGCGAAGCACACGAGCGCCATCGTCTGCGAGGCGCTGTTCGACGCGCTCAGCTTCTGGGCGGCGGGCTTCCGCAACGTGACGGCCGCGTACGGGGTCGAGGGCTTCACCGCGCACCACCTCGACGCGCTCAAGCGGCACGGCGTGAAGGACGTGCTCATCGCCTTCGACAGAGACGACGCCGGCGACGCCGGCGCGGAAGCGCTCGCGAAGAAGCTGATGCCCGAGGGCTTCAGTTGTTGGCGCGTCGTCTTTCCGAAGGGGATGGACGCGAACGAGTACGCGGTGAAGGTGGCGCCGGCGGCGAAGAGCCTCGGCGTCGCGCTGCGGCAGGCGGCGTGGATGGGCAAGGGAGCTCCGGCCGGCACGCCGAGCTTCCGCGCAGCGGTCGACGCGAGCACCGGCGTCAAGCCGGCCGCGGTTTCTTCATCAGCTGCCCGGCTGTCCGCCGCGCTGCCGGCGACCACGTCCACGGTGCCGGCTGCTCAGATCAGCGCGGCCGAGCCGGTGAGCTCGAGCGTGCCGCCGAAGGCGCCCGAGCTGCAGCTCGAGGAGAAGGAGGACGAGCTCGTCTTCCACTTCGGGCTGCGGCGCTACCGCGTGCGCGGGCTGCCGAAGGCGCTCTCGGCCGAGGTGATGAAGCTCAACGTGCTCGTCTCCGGAGGCGAGCAGCTGTTTCATGTCGACACGCTCGACATGTACTCGGCACGGGCCCGCGCCGCTTTCGTGCGCGAGGCCGCCATCGAGCTGCGCGTCCACGAAGACGCGCTCAAGCGCGAGCTCGGGGCGCTCTTGCTCAAGCTCGAAGAGCTGCAGGAGCAGCAGCTGAAGGAGAAGCTGGCACCGAAGAATGCAGCACCGGCGCTCTCGGTCGAGGAGACGACGGCCGCGCTCGAGCTGCTGAAGGCGCCGAACCTCCTGCAGCGCGTCGTCGCCGACTTCGCGCGCTGCGGCGTCGTCGGCGAG
>JAEUJP010000735.1 GCA_016793725.1 Myxococcaceae bacterium
GAAGAGACGTTCAAAGACGTGCGCGAGTACCTGCTGTCGCTCGACCCGCCGGCGTGGCCGTTCGCGCGACCGGCCGACGACGCCATCGAGCGCGGCCGCGTGGTGTTCGAGACGACGTGCGCGCGCTGCCACGGCACGAGCCGCTGCGACGCGAACGAGTCCGAGCTGGTGACGCTGGCCGAGCTCGGCACCGACCCCGTGCGCGCCGAGTCGTACGGGCCCGCCGAGGTCGCGTGGGTGAACTCGGGCTGGCTCGCGCGCGACTACGCGGAAGAGTCGACGGGCGAATACGTGGCGCCGCCGCTGCGCGGCGTGTGGGCGACGGCGCCGTACTTCCACAACGGCAGCGTGCCGACGCTCGCGGGCGTGCTCGAGAGCTCGACGCGGCCGCGCTTCTTCGAGCTCGCGGTCGGCGCCGACGACTACGACATGGCCGCTGTGGGGCGAAAGTTCACGGTGCACGCTTCGGCTCCGGCGAGCCCGCCGCGCGCGACGCGCTCGCACGTCTACGACACGACGAAGCCGGGCCTCTCGAACGCGGGCCACGTGTTCGGTGACGTGCTGACGGCGAGCCAGCGCGCAGACCTGCTCGACTTCCTCAAGGTCTACTGAAGACGACGAAGTACTGGTTCGGCAGAAACGTGTGCTCGGCGACGAGCTTGTAGCCGGCGCCCTCGAGCTCTTCTTTCAGCTGCGGCACGTCGACGCGGTACGCCTCGGGCGGGCCCATCGGCTGGCCCTTTCGGTAGTCGATGATGGCGAGCCGGCCGCCGGGCTTGAGCGGCAGCCGCGCGAAGTAGCCCGAGCGCACTTCGATGTGGTGGTACGTGTCGACGACGAGCGCGAGGTCGACCTCTTCGGGCAGCTTCGTATCGCCGGCCGAGCCGGTCACCGCGGTGACGTTCGCAAGCTGGGTCTTCTCGGCGCGCTGCGCGAGGTACTCGGTCATCGCGGGCTCGATGTCGACGCCATACACCTTGCCCTGCGGCACGGCGCGGGCGAGGCGAACGGCGAAGTACCCGGTGCCCGACCCGATGTCGGCGACGACGGCGTCGGGGGCGAGCTTCAGCGCGTCGATGACCTCTTGCGGCTTCTGCCAGGCGTCGCGGGCGGGGTCGTCGAACTGTTTCGCCCACTTCTCGGCGTCGTCGAAGCGGTGCTGCATGTCGTGGTGCGAGTGCGCGCAGGCGGTGAGCAGAGCGAGCAGGAGGCAGGGCGAACGCATGGGCGACCGTGTACCAGACAGCGACCGCTCGCCCGCCGCTTTCGACCGCTCGCCGGAACCTCTCGCTAACGGCCTGCCGCCTCGCGGTTTGGTGGGGGCATGCGCATTCTGCTCATCAACCCTCCGCACCCGGCCATCGGGAGCCGCATCCCCGACGACCACCTCCCGCCCCTCGGCCTGCTCAGCATCGGCGGGCCGCTGCTCGACGCGGGCCACACGGTGAAGCTGCTCGACGCCGACCGGCTGAACCTGGCGCTCGGCGACGTCTCGCGGCGGGCGCTCGAGTGGAAGCCCGACGCCGTGCTGATCGGCCACTCGGGCTCGTCGTCGGCGCACCCGACGGTGCGCGCGCTGACGCGGCTGCTCAAAGGGCACGCGCCCGAGCTCACCGTCGTCTACGGCGGCGTCTTCCCCACGTACCACTGGCGCGACGTGCTGCGCGACGAGCCGCAGGTCGACTTCATCGTTCGCGGCGAAGGTGAGGTGACGGCGGTCGCGCTGATGAACGCGATTCAAAGCGGCTCGCGGCTCGACGACGTACGCGGCATCGCGTTCAGGAAGCTGGGCGCGCCGTTCGCGACGCAGGCAGCGCCCGTGATTCAGAAGCTCGACGACTGCCGCGTCGGCTGGGAGCTGATTCAGCACTCCGACTACTCGTACTGGGGCGGGCTGCGCGCGGTGGTGGTGCAGTTCAGCCGGGGCTGCCCGCACCCGTGCAACTACTGCGGGCAGCGCGGGTTCTGGACACGGTGGCGCCACCGTGACCCGGTGAAGTTCGCGAAAGAGATTGCGCGGCTGCACCGCGAGGACGGCGTCATCGTGTTCAACTTCGCCGACGAGAACCCGACGTCGTCGCGCGCGCGGTGGCGCGAATTCTGCGAGGCGCTCATCGCCGAGAACGTGCCCGACGTGATTCTCGTGGGCAGCACGCGGGCCGACGACATCGTGCGCGACGCAGACCTCTTGCACCTCTACAAGAAGGCGGGCGTGCAGCGGTGGCTGCTCGGCATGGAGAACACCGACGAGAAGACGCTCGAGCTCATCAAGAAGAACGGCACGGTGCAGAAAGACCGCGAGGCGATTCGGCTCTTGCGGCAGCACGGCATCTTGTCGATGGCGACGTGGGTGGTCGGCTTCGAAGAAGAGACGCACGCCGACTACGTGCGCGGCATCAAGCAGCTGCTCTCGTACGACCCCGACCAGCTGCAGATGCTCTACGTGACGCCGCACCGGTGGACACCGTTCTTCGACCTCGCCCGCACGCGCGAGGTGATTCAGAAGGACCCGTCGAAGTGGGACTACAAACACCAGGTGCTGAAGACGCGGCACCTGAAGCCCTGGCAGGTGCTCGCGTGGGCGAAGGTGACCGAGCTGATTCTTCAGGCGCGGCCGAAGGCGCTGAAGCGGCTGTTCGCGAAAGACCGCGGCCTGCGCCACGCACAGCGCTGGTACACGCAGATGGGCCGGCGCGTGTGGCCGCACGAGGTGCTCGGCTGGCTGTTCAGAGACTCGCGCACCGACGACGGCACGACGCTCGAGAAGTGGTGGGGCGAGTCGCTCTCACACGAAGAGCAGTCGATGGTGGTCGAGCCGCGCCGGCACGCTTCCGCGGCTTGAGCTTTTAGCGAACGCGCACGGCGTCGGCGATGACGACGCCGGGGCTCGACGTCCACCGCGAGAGGCGAACGCGGTTCCACCCCTGGGTGAAGCTGAAGGTGCCGAGCGTGTTCCACTTTCCGCCGTTCGCCTGCTGGTTCACGTTCACCGTGCCCACCCTCGTGCCCGCGGCGTCTTCGATGACGAACGGAGCAGCCGCCGACCGGTTCGACCCCGCCGTCCACCACGCGTCGATGGTTCGCGTGCCCGCGACCGGCAGGTAGAACCAGAAGTCCGCCGCGTCCGACACCGGGGCTGCGCTCGCGTAGTAATAGCCCGTGCCGTAGTAGCCGGGCGTCGCGGTCGTCGAGGTCCAGTTCGCCGACACACTCACCCTCGCCCGCGTCGCGTCGTTGCGCGCGTTGTTGCTCTCGATGACGAGCGCCGTCTGCGGCGGGTTCGAGGCAAAGACCGAGCTCGACTTGAAGTTCTTGTAGAGCAGCGCGACCAGCGACGAGCCGCCCCACTGGCTGGTGCCGCACTGGCTCGCATACGCACCGACCCACGGCGTGTACGTGTAGAGCGCGGCGGTCGCGTTGTTGGCCGGCGTGACGAGGCAGTTGTCGAGCGTGCGCTTCGCGGCGCCCTTCTTCCACCCGCTGATGGTGGTGCGGCCCGCCTCGAGGTCGATGAGGTAGTTGCGGAACTTCGAGGCCGAGCACTCGATTTGATTGCCGAAGCCCGCCCACGACGCGCTGCAGCCGCCGCTGTCGGGGCACGCGCACCCGGTCGCCTTCGCGAGGTTGTTCGACGTGCCGCTGCGAATCAGGCCCGACTCGGTCTCGATGCGCGCGAGCATGTAGACCGGGTTGATGTCGTACGCGCGGCTGCGCTCGACAATCAGCTGCGCCGCCGTCTTGTTGCTCCACTTCGGGTCTCTGTACCCGGCGAGAAAGCTGCCCTTCGAGACGAGAAAGCCCTGCACCTGGGCGACCGTGACGTCTTCGAAGCCGGCCATGTCTTCGTCGGTCATCAGGTTGTGCATGTTCAGCGTGCCGAGCGCTGCGTCGGCCTGCCGCAGCTCTTCGTCGCGCGGGTCTTCGCCCGGCTCCTCGCCCTCGAACTCGGGGCCACACGCCGAGACAGCAACCACCACCAGCAGACCTCGCCACGAGCTCATGAAACCTCCGTGCGACAGTGCGACAGCGCGGCACGCGCGTGGGAGGCCGAGAGAGCAGACGTCGTGCCGTCAGCCGCCGCCTCAGCGCGGTGTAAGCAGGGCTGACGCGCTCACCGTCCGAGGTTCGGACGGCACCGGTGTGTGCGAGGCGCCGTGAAACCTCGACGTGACACCTCGAGCCGCCTCACCAGTCGGCGGGCCGAAGCTCGTAGCCCGTCACCGTGCACAGCGCCCTGCCGCCGGCCTCGCACACATCGTCGAGCGGCGAAGCGAGCGTGGCCTCGACCCAGTCATCAGACAGCTTGCGGCGCGAGTCGGCCGCGGCGTCGCCGGCGCTGCCACCGTGACCCGTCACCTTCGGCAGCGTCATGCGCACCTTGCCGGTGCCCTCGCAGAGCTTCTCGCCCGACGGCCACGCGACGACGCGCGACGCATACTCGCCGTCGCCCGCCGAGAACGTGTCGCCCATCAGGCTGATGCTCGGAGCGCGCAGGTTTCTGTACACGGTGAGCACCACCACCTTCACCGCGGCGGTGCGCTGCTGTGACCGTTCGTCGTCGCCGAGGTACCGCGACCAGTCGTCGGGCGACATCGAGTAGGTGAGGTTCAGCGGCCGCTCGGGCTCGGGCAGCTCGTCTTCGCCGAGGTACTCGCCGCGGTCGTTCATGCGCACCGCCACCCCGTCGAGGCGCTTCTTGTAGCCATCGAGCCCGGTGCGCTCGCCGTCGCCGAGCTTCAGCGTGTACCCGACGACGCTCTCGGGCGGGCCCTTCGGCAGCTTGTCGGCGCAGGCCTCTTTCAAAGAGGGGAAGTACAGCGCGCGCAGCTCGGTCGCCGCCTTCTCGCCCGCGGCGGCGATGTCGATGTGCTGCTTGCGCCGCGCTTCGTGGGCCGCCTTGCCGTGCGATGCCACGTAGTACGTGCCGCCCAGCCACCCGAGCAGCGCCACGAGAACGATGCCTGCAAGAATTTTCATGCGCGGCGCTGGAGGTTACGCAGCGAGGTTCATGGCGCGCAGGGCCGCCTGCGGATCAGCCTTCACCGTGGTGAAGATGTCGAGGTCTTCGAGGTTGATGTAGCGGCGGTCGGCCGAGTGCAGCGACGCGGCGAGCTGCTTCTTCAGCGCGTCGAACTTGCCGTCGGGGTCGAGCACGATGACGGGCTTCTTCGCCATCTTGCCGGTCTGAATGTCGGTCGCGGTCGTGAACAGCATCGCGAGCTGCAGCGCGCTCTCGGGCGTGGCGACGATGGCCTCGACGTTCGTGTTCATGAGCTGGCGCAGCACGAGCGGGTCGTGCACCTGCACGTAGCTCGCGTCGGCGAGCGCGGCGCCGTGCAGCGCGAACGCCTGCACCTCGGCGTCGGGCTTCGCCTTGCGCGCGCCGCGCAAGACCGCTTCGTCGCCGATGCTCGAGCCCGCGATGCGCACGGGCTTGCCGGCCTTGGCGGCGCCTTCGGCGATGGCCTCCATCAGCGGAGCGGCCTCTTGCGACCGCGGCCCCTCACCGCTGAAGAACGCGATGGCGGGTGGCTTGCCGTCGAGCGAGACGAGGCCCTTCTCGAGGTCGTCGCGCATGCGGGCGACGATGTTCTCTTCGGAGGCGGGCACCGCGGGCGCCATCGCGAGCAGCTTGTCGACGATCTGCTTCGGGTCGCCCGACAGCACGTTCTCGAGGTCACGCACCTCTTTGTCGTCGTGCACGAACGGCAAGAAGGCGGCGTTGAGCTGCTGGTAGAAGTCGTCGTGCGAGAGAAAGACCATCTCTTCGCTCGCGAGCCCGCGCGCGCGCATGGCCAGGTACATGAAGTGCTCGGCGATGGTGCCGAAGCCGCCGGGCGTGACGAGCTTCGAGCTGACGGCGCCCTCGACCGGCTGCGCCTGCGCGCCACCGTCGCGGAAGAGGTACTGCATGCGAAAGAGGAACAGGTTGTACGTCTGCAGGTTCGTCGGGTCGATGTACGGGTTCGCCTTCTGCTCGTGCGGCAGAATGATGTTCGCGCCGACGCGGTTGGGCTCGCCGGCCTCCCAGCCGATGGTGCGGCCGGCCTTCGCGTCGAGCTCTTCGTCGCGCTTCGCGTGGCCGCGCATGGGGGCCTCCATCGCTCCCGCGCCCGCGCCCGTCGAGATGGAGTAGCCGGCCTCGCGCAGCGCCGCGCCCAGCGCTTCACCGAAGACCCAGTCGGCATGCCCGTTTTCACCGGGGCTCGGCTTCGCGCGGGCGGTGCCGAAGATGGTGATGAGCTTGTCGACCGCCTGCGGAATCTGCTCGAGCTGGGCGGCGTCGCCGTGCAGCTCTTTGAGCTCGCGCCGCAGCGCCGCGTCTTTCAGCTTGAACGCGTCGGCCCTGCCGTTGGTGAAGGCGGCGGCGGTCGGCTTCGAGGTCGCGCGCGTGATGGGCGCAGGCGGCGTGGCGGTAGAGACGTCGGAGGGCGCTGACCGGCGTACTTTGGGCATCGGGCCCGGCAGTATTTCACGGGCCGGCGGTCTGCAAGAAGAGGTAGCCCCCCTCGTGGAAGCGTGTGGTGACGCCCTTGGCGAGGGTGGCCTCGACGAAGGTGTCGTAGTCGGCGGCCTCGAGCAGCGGCCAGCGGTCGAGGTGCTTCGCGAGCAGCACGAAGGTGGCTCCTTCGCAGTAGGGAATGAGCTTGAGGGTCTTCGCGTCGGGCGTGAGGTGCGGGGCGAGCGGTGACTGCGCGCAGACGACGGCGTCTTTCGGGAGCTGGTGCTCGATGAACGCGGCGGCGTGCAGGTCGGTCTGCGTCGGCCTCGCGAAGAACGGCAGCGTGGGCAGCGCGAGCACGGGGAGCAGCGCGGCGGCGAGCGCGACGTTGGGGCTGAGCTTCTTTTGGATTCGCTGCAGGCCGAAGAGCGTGGCGACGAAGAGCAGCGTGGTGGCGAAGATGCCGTAGTAGCCGACGAGCTTCGAGGCGGTCTCGTAGTCGCCGGTGAGGTGCAGGTAGAGCGGGGGCAGCGCGGCGAGGAAGCCGAGCGGGTCAGCGAGCGGCACGAAGCCGAGCGAGGTGAAGAGCGTGAGCGGGGCCTCTTGAAAGAGGAGCCCGACCGTCCACCCGGGTCTCGAGAGGAGGCCCAAGGCCATCTGGGGGTAGGTGGCCCCGAGGTGGCTCCAGCGGGAGGCGAGCGGGTGGAGCTCGACTTCGGCCGGGTGTGAGGCGGGCATGACGAGCTTGAAGGCGACGACGCCCCAGACGAGGCTGCGCGCGCCGACGGCGAGCGCGTGCGGCCAGCGGCGCTGGGGCTCGGGGCCGCGCAGCACGAGCGGCGCGAAGCAGAGCATGACGAGCGCCATCTCTTCTTTGAGGCAGAGGGCGAAGAAGAGGGCGACGTAGAGCTTTAGCCAGCGGCGGGTGAGCGAGGCGTGCAAGGCGGTGAAGACGACGAGCGGGCCGAACATCTCGGGGTGGAAGTCGCGGTTGCCGGCCCAGACGAAGGGGTTCAGCAGGTACGCGGCGGCGACGAGCGCGGCGATGCGGGCGTCGAGGCCGAGCACGCGGGCGCACCGGTAGAGCGGCACGGCGGCGAAGGTGACGGCGAGCGACTCGGTGAGCTGCAGCACGGCAGAGTGGCGCACGAGCGCGTAGAGCGGCAGGTGGAAGAGGACGATGGGCTCGAAGTGCTCGCTGAAGAGCGGGCGGTTCAAGCCCCACGCGTGCATGAAGTTGCCCTGCAGCGTGTGGTGCAGCGTCGACTCGAAGAGCGTGAGGTCGAAGGCGGCGTTGTCGAAGGCGAGCCAGCGCGTGAGGCGCAGGCCGATGCCGTAGAGCGCGGCGAAGCCGAGGGCTGAGAGCAGGGCTCTGCGGGGCAGCTCTTTGACGGGGAGGAGCAGGGCGCCGGCGACCAGCGTGAGCAGGGCGAAGCGCAGCGGCTTTGCAGTGGTGACGCTGAGCGGGCCGAGGGTGAAGCCGCCGGTGATGGCGGCGACGAGCAGCACGGCGAGCCAGGCGGCACCGAGCACGAGCAAGACGCGGGCGACGGTGCGGCGCACGGCGTGCGCGCGTAGCACGGGTCAGGCGTCGGCGGAGGTCACGTCGTCTGTGCCACGTCGGGACGGGTAGACGTCCAGTGGCAGCTCCACCTGATCGACGCCCTGAGGCGGCACAGCAAGCTGCTCACCCCCGCTGCTTCGCCCGCTGCAACGCCGTCGCCACCTTCAGCGCCTCGTTCAAGAACGCGCTCAAGTCGGCCTCGTCGCCGGGCACCTTCCCGGTCTCGAGCTGCAGCACCCCGTTACCGATGCGCATCGCCGGGTAGCGCTCGACCGTCGAGAGCAGCGCCGCGCGCGCCGCCCGGTCGGCCAGCACGTGCCGCGCCCCGCCGTCGACGTTCGTGAGCAGAAACGTCGAGTCGAGCTCGGCGTCGCCGACCTGGTGGTCGGGCCCCGTCACCAGGTGCTTCACCTTCTCGAACACCGTCTCACGCTCGAGCGCGAACGACGCCGAGAACACGTCGGGCAGCGAGCAGCGCACGACGGCGGCCGTGTATTGGTTCCGCCCGCTGCCGCGCTTCTCGGTGAAGATCGCCACGGTGCAGCCGCCCGCGACACCCGCGATCTGCCCGTTCGACCAGCCGAGCTGACGCACCGACGCGAACCGCTCCCACGCCTCGTCGCGCCGGTACTGGCTGCGCGCCTGCGCGAGCAGCGCGACGACGACGACGACGACGACAGCCCCCACGAACATCAGCATCATCGGCGCGGCTCCGTCACCGCCGACAGCTTCAGCACCCTCGACCGCGCGCCCTTCAGCTTCAGCTCGAGCTCTGCGCCCCGCTGCCGCACCACCACCAGCTCGGCCTCGACCCGGTCGATCGCCTCTCGCACCTGCATGCGCTGGTCTTGAATCGCCTGGTTCTGCGCCGTCAGCTGGCCGATGAGGCTGTCGACGCCCGCCTGCTTCAGCGCCTCGGCTTCTCGGAGCTTGAGCTCTTCGAGCTCGGCCCTCGCTTTCGCGAGTGCTTGTTCCAGGCTCACGCCAGCCACCCGAGCAGCCCCATCACCAGCACCACCATCAGCGTCATGCAACCCGCCCGGCTCGGACCCGGGTCCAACCGCCGCACCGTCGTGTCGACCAGCCGGCGCTCGGTGCTGAGCACCTGGTTCAACTCAGACTGCAGCCGCTCATTGTCTTTCCTCAGCGCCTCGAGCTGCGACTGAAGCAGCACCAGGTCGGCGCGCGCGTCCTTGAGCTTCTCTTCTTGCTGCTGCTTCGCCCGCCGCAGCGACTCGATGCGCGTCTTCTGCACCGCGCCCAGCTCGCCAGGGCTCGCGAGCGCCTTCTTCAGGCGCAGCACCTCGCCCTGAACCTTCTCGAGCTCGTTGCGCAGCTGCCGGTCGTCGGGCACCGCCTACTCCATCATCTTCTTCATCGTGTCTTCCGTTCGATGAAGCCCGGCCTTCTGCATGACCTCCATCGCAGGAGCGCTCGTCTTCACCACCTCGGCGACCGCCGCGGGCGGAAAACACATCACCTCGACGTCTTCGGCAGCCGTCACCGTCGCCTGCCTGCGCTGCCCCGTCAGCGCCGCGAGCTCGCCGAAGAACTCGCCCGCCTTCAGCGTCGCGAGCTCGAACTTGCGGCCGAGCAGGTCATCGCCGCTCACCGAGACGGTGCCCTTCGTCAGCACGAAGAAGTCGCCGCCCTGCTCACCTTCGCGGCAGATGACGTCGCCCTTCACGAACACCTTCTTCTTCGACAGCGACATCAGCTTCTTGCGCGCATCGTCTTCGAGCACCGAGAACAGCTTCGAGAACCGAGACAGGTCGTCGCTCAAGCTCATCGCCCTTTCTTCTGCGCCACCACGTCGAGCCGCGTGCCCTTCTGCGCGAGCTGCACCCACTCGTCGCACTCGTTCGCCACCGCGTCGGCCGGCCGCTCGCCCACCGCCAGCACGATGCGCCGGTACCCCGCCTGCCGAGCCAGCTGCAGCTGCGCCGCCGTCACCGGAGCCACCAGCACGTCTCGCTTCTCGCCCAGCGCCTGCGTGAACGCCGCCGCCGCGATGGCCTCGACCTCGGCGCGCACCACGAGGGCCGCGCGCTCGTCACCCAGCGTCTCGAGCACGCTGTGCTCGGGCACCAGCGAAGCCAGGAACTCGGGCTCGACGCGCGCCACCGCCGCGGGAAACGCGCGCGCCCCCACCAGCCGCTCGACCAGCGCACGCGAAGGGCCGAGAAACCCGAACAGCGTCGGCTTCGACTCGACGGCGCCCGCCGAGACCACGAGCTGCTGCAGCGCCTTGCGCCACGCGTCGCGCCCCGGCAGCCCGGCGGTCGCCGCCAGCCGCACGTCGTCGTCTTTCAGCACGCGGCCCGGCGAGGCGGGCGAAGAGGGCATGTCCCACCCCACCACGGCCCGCTTCAGGGTGCGCAAGACGGGCGAGTCCCACAAGTCTCCGTCGTATTCCTTCGCGCCCAGCTTGAGAGGTGTGTGTGGGGCGGTGCCGGGCGCATACGACTTCTCGAACTCGGAGTCTGACGGGCGCTTGGGAACCAGCTCGTCGCCCTGATCTGAGCGCTGCATCGCGGCCCAGCGTAGCACGGGGTAGAGTGCCGCTCGCTGATGCGCCTCCCCGCCCTCTTCGCCCTCTTCTGGTGCAGCGCCTCTCTCGGCGCCACCATCTCAGGCCGCGTCACCAACGCCGCCGGCACCGGCGTTCAGTCTGAGGTTCGCCTCTGGGCCCGCTCGGGCAAGTGGTTCTCGTTCTCCGCCGCCGGCGGCCAGGTGCTCACCTCGACCGCGACCGGCACGTACACGTTCAGCAACGTGCCCGCGGGCGACTACCTCGTCGACTGCCGCCCCAGCGGCGGCCACAACGACCGCTGGTTCGATCTGGACAACACCGGCTACGTCGCCGGCGACGCCGACCTGCTCACCGTCACCGCCACGCAGACCCGCACCAACGTCGACATCGTCGTCGAGCCCGGCGGCGGCGCGAGCGGCACCGTGCGCATCAACGGCAACCTCGCCGCCGGCATGCAGGTGCGCATCGAGCGCGTGATGGACGTGCGCGTACACCACAACGACACGAGCCAGGGCGCCGAGCACCAGGGCGAGTTCCACATGCGCGGCGTGCCGCCCGGCAGCTACCGCATCATCGTGCACGACCCGATGGGCACGAACGGCGACCGCGTCACCGCCTCGCCGTTCAACGTCACCGTCGGCGGCGTCGCGAACGTCGGCGACTTTCCGCTGAGCGCCGCGGCCTCAGACCCGACCGAGCCGAACAACACCCGCACCGCCGCCACGATGTTCACCGCCTCGGCCACGGCGCCGTACAACAGCCCCAACGGCGCGCGCATCGGCCCGCGCGGCAGCGACGTCGACTGGTATTGCACGAACGCCGCCGCCGGCGACCGCTACATCGCGCGCGTGCAGGGCATCGTCAACATCGAGGGCGGCATGAGCCACGAGAGCCCGTGGGTCGACCCGGTCGTCGCCTTCTACGGCAACAACGCGGCGGGCTCGGTGGTGAAGCTCGACGACGACGACGACTCGGGGCCGCTGTCGCTCGACGCGCTGCTCGACACGGGCGAGGTGCGCGCCGGCCCCGTCTGCTTCGCGGTCTCGACGTTCGGCGACACCGGCTTCACCGGCGCCTCGCAGGGCTCGGCGGGCGACTACCGGCTCACCGTCACGTACGGCAACCGCGGGCCGCAGGTGGTGGCGACGCGGGGCGGCATGCCGGTGGGCTCGAGCATCACCATCGCCGAGGGCGACCTGCTGTCGGTCGACGTCGCGTGGTCTGACCCCGAGATGGACATGCTGACCGCCTCGTGGAACCTGGTCGGCGCGTCGGGCCAGAGCGCGAGCATGGGCTCGTTCAACACGTCGATGCCGAGCGGTACGTTCTTGTGGCGCGCGCCGCAGACGGCCGCCGAAGACAGCCCGTACGTGCTCACACTGCGCGCGGCCGACGCCGACATCACGCGCACCGTGACGGTGAACGTGAACGTGACGGCGGTGAACATCGCGCCCACGGTGCCGGTGCCGCTGGCGCCGGCCGACGGCGGCTTCGTGCCGAGCCAGACACCGGCGCTCACGTGCCGCGAGAGCACCGACGAAGACGAGACGACGCTCAGCTACGACTACGAGGTCTACTACGGCGGCGACGGCGGCACGCCCGCCGAGACCGGCACCGTCGTCGGTCGCGACGGCGGGTGGCTGCCCGACGCCGGTGGCCCCGCGGCGACGGTGTCGTTCATCACGTCGGTGATTCCCGAGAACACCCACGTGCGGTGGCGCGCGCGCGCGTTCGACGGCACGGCCTCGAACGGCCACAGCGCGTGGTCGCCGATGGTGGGCTTCGTCATCGACGCGATGAACGACCCGCCCGCTGCGCCCGTGCTCGAGAAGCCGGCCGACGGCGAGACGGTGATGGTGATTCGCCCGACGTTCTCGGCGGTGCCGCCCGTCGACCCCGAGGGCGACGCGTACTCGCTGTTCTTCGAGGTCGCCAGAGACGCGATGTTCACGGCGAGCGAAGGCACGTCGCCGCCGGTGCCGGTGGGGCCCGGAGCGACCACGATGTGGACGTTCGACGTCAAAGACCTCGAGTGGGGCACGCAGTACTTCGCGCGGGCGTGGGCCATCGACGCGCGCAACGGCCGCAGCATGTACAGCAACGTGAACGCGTTTCGCGTGCGCGACAACATGCCGCCCACGGTGCCGCCGTTCATCACGCCGGGTACCCCCGACTGCGCGATGGGCTTTCTCGGCGCGAAGCCGCTCGCGGTTCAGGTCGGCAACGCGACCGACCCCGAGGGCGACACGATTCGCATTCAGCTGAAGGTGTTTCTCGCGCGCGAAGACCCGGCGACGGCGACGCCGGCGTTCAACGAGACGCGGCTGCAGACGAACGGCCTCACCGAGTTCGACACGAGCGCGGCGGTGATTCCGCGCGACGTTCAGCACCGGCTGCAGGCGCGCGCGCTCGACCCGTACGGGGCTTCGGCGCCGAGCGAGTGCCTGTTCACGGTCGGCACGCGCCCTTCGATGGACGCCGGCATGACCACCGGCGACGGCGGCGTCGCCGACGCGGGCACGGGCGGCACCTCGACGAAGGGCGGCTGCAAGTGTGATGGCGCCGGCGGGTTCGGGCTCATCGCGCTGGTCGCGCTGGCGTTCAAGAAGCGGCGTAGGGCGCAGCGGGCGCAGACCTGCCCAAGCCCGAGCCCCCAGCCCTGAACCCAGGCGCTGAACCGAGCCCATTCCCCTTCCCCTTCCCGGCTTGTCTGCCTACGGCGCCAGCAGCTTCGCGAGCGCCTGCCAGTCCAGCCGCTCGACCAACGACTCCATCCACCCGAAGTCTTGCGGCTGCAGGCGGCTGCACTTCCAGTGCACCATCGCGAAGTGTGGCGCCGTGCGCTGCGTGCGCGTCTTGAAGAACTTCGGGTTGTACTTCACGACCGGCTTGCCCTTCGGCGGGCTCAGGCCCGGCCACCTCGACCCAATCTCGGGCGCCGCGTACGCCTGCGCGTCGAGCTCGGCCGGTGACAGCGCCGCGTGGTCTTCGTCGAGCTTCGACGTGTCGATGCGCTTCTTCTGGTACTCCTTCTTCAGCGAGCCCCAGAGGTCGCGCCGCGAGACGGGCACGAACAGCTCCTGGCCCGGCGCCGTCAGCACCAGCGCGCGGTCGGTCTGCGAGACCACGTACTCGGTGAAGCCGTGACGCGAGACGCTGTCGGGCGCGAGGAACATCGCCCCGCCCTTCTCGGTCTCGCCGACGCGGTACAGCGTGTCGCCGAGCGGCGCGACGCTGTTGATGTTCACGTGAAACGTGAGGCCCGTCTCGTCTTCGAGCCTGACCTGGTTGCCCCACCGCGGGCTCGACGTGTACTTGAGCAGCATCACGTCGACGCTCTGGTACCAGGGCCCGTCTTTCGTCTTCGAGCCGCCGTGCGCGCGCTTGTTGATGACGACGTCGAGCCCCTTCGGCGCGATGCCCTTCTCGAAGAACGCGACCCACGGGTCGAGCCCGGCGAGCATCACCTTGCGGTCGGCCGCCCCAGTCGCCCGGTCATCGAGCCCGCCCGACAGCCCGACGCGCGTCTTGCCCGCGACCTCTTGGTGCCAGACGACCTCGTCGGCTGCGAGCACCGCCATCAAGAGAAGGGTCGTCATCATGCCGAGCGCACCAGGTCTTCGAGCTTTTGCACGCTGGGCGGCGACCGCGGCTCGACGACGAGCTCGAGCACGGGGGCCTTGAAGTCTTCGAAGCCGGGCAGCTCCATGCGCATGCCGCTGACGTAGAGCGAGATGGCGAGCAGCCGCGGCTCGGGGTCGGCGCTGGCAGCGCACGCGGCGAGCGCCATCTCGAGGCCGCGGGTCGCGTGCCAGAGGTACTGCGCGTCGATGGCCCCGGCGCCGACGAGAAACACGGGCAGCGCGGCGGCCTGCGCGGCGAGCCACGCATCGTCGCCGCGCGCGTGCGGGGTGTTCGGCAGCTTGAGCTGACGCGCGAGCGCCTTCAGCCCGCTGGCGAGCAGCTCGGCGTCGGTGCGCTTGCCGAAGGCACGCAGCGAAGCGGGAGCCGCGGCGGGCACCGACAGGTCATAGACGTCGAGCTCGAGCTGCCGTTCGCCCGCGAGCCCGAGCGTGAAGCGGCCGAGCACCAGCGACCTGGGCAGGTGCCGTGGAGGCAAGAAGCGCAAGGTGCGCTCGAGCGTCCACTCCGCCGACGTCGCGACCAGCCCCTTGCCCTTCACCACCGGCAACACGACGTAGCTCTCGACGCCGGTGGCGCGAATGGCGTCAGACATCGCGAGCGGAAACGAGCGGCACAGCTCGCTGTCGCGCGGGTCGGTGAACGTCATCAGCGCGACGCGCGGCTCGGCCGACAGCGGGGGCAGCTCGGCCTCGGGCATCACCGACGCCCACAGCGGCGCGAAGACGGGCACGGCGCGAACCTCGCCGGCGCCGGTCGCGAGCAGCTCGCTCTCGATGAGCCGCTGCTCGAGCGCCGGTACGCGGCCGGGCAGGCGCGCGAGGGTGGCTCGGGCGTCTGCGAAGCGACCGAGCGAGAGCTGCGAGCGCACGAGCGCAGCGCCGGCGTCGAGGCCGTGCTTCTTCGGGTCCCACTTCGCGAGCAGGTCGACGACCTCTTCGTGCCAGCCGCGCTCGGTGAGGCGCTGCGCGGCGAGCACCATCGCGGGGCCCCTGCCCTTCTCGACCGCCTCTTCGAGCAGCTGCTCGGCGTCGGCGTCGTGGCCCATGCGCCAGGCCTCGTCGGCGAGCAGCAGCTTCGAGCGCCAGCCACCGACGCCCTCGAGCGCGGCCTTGTAGCCGGCGTCGTCGCTGCGCTTGCGAACGAGCGCGGCCCACCAGCGCACGGCGCCGTCGTAGTCGGGGTCGACGTCGAGGGCGCGGCGGGCGGTGGCGAGCGCCTTCGGCTCGTCGCCCTCTTCGGCGGCGAGCTTCGCGAGGTTCGTGAGCACGGCGGGCGTCTCGCCGTGGCTCATGACGAAGCTCTCGAGCGCGGCGCGGGCGCCGGCCAACTTGCCGCTGCGCATGAGCACGACGGCGCAGGCGACGACGGCGCGCTCGCTGGGGCCTTCGAGCTCGAGCAGGGCCTGGGCGGCGTCGAGCAGCGACGGGCCTTCACCGCGCTGCAGGGCGAGCGCGACGCTCTGGTAGAGCTCGTCGGAGGGCTTCTTCAAGTTCGGTTCGAACGTAGCTGAAGAGCCCGGTAGTGTGGCGGGCGTGAAGCGCGTCAAGTTCGCGAAGATCGACAAGCAGGCGCCGCTCATCGTGGTGCCCGCGAAGGTGAACAGCCTCGGGCGGCTGCGCTTCTTGCTCGACACCGGAGCGACCCACTCGTGCGTGACGCCGCAGCTGGTCGAGCGGCTGGGGGTGTACTCGCACGGCAACGCGATGGCGCTCGGCGCAGGCGGCACGATGAACCTCGAGCTCGTACGCATCGACTCGCTCGAGGTCGGGGGCGCAGTGGTGAAGCGGCTGACGATGGCGATCGTGAACGTCGACCACGTGTCGAAGCTGACGAGGCGCATCGACGGCGTGCTCGGCAACGACTTCATGAAGCGGTTCAAGGTGACCATCGACTACGCGAAGGCGACGGTGACGTTCGCGTGACGTCGCGCTGGCTGTTCTCGGCGCGCGTCGACGTGGCGGTGTTCTTCGGAGCAGCGGTGGCGTCGGCGGCGCTGGCGCTCGCGGGCGCGGCGGCGGGGCTCGACGAGACGCCGCTGTGGGCGTGGGTGCTGCTGGTGCTCGGCATCGACGTCGCGCACGTGTGGAGCACGCTGTTTCGCGTGTACCTCGACGCCGACGAGCTGCGGCGGCGACCGCTGCTGTACTTCGCGGCTCCGGCGGCGTGCTGGCTGCTCGGGGTGCTGGCGTACGAGGCCGGCGTGTTCTGGCGCGCGCTCGCGTACGTGGCGGCGTGGCACTTCATTCGGCAGCAGGTCGGGTTCATGGCGCTGTACGGGCGGCGGGCAGGGTCTTCGGTCTGGGCGATGCGGTTCGATGCGGCGGCCGTGTACGCCGTGACGCTCGGGCCGGTGGTGTGGTGGCACGCACACCTGCCGCGCCGGTTCTGGTGGTTCGTCGAGGGCGACTTCGTGGGTGGGCTGCCCGCGTGGTGCGGTACGGCGGCGCTGTCGGCGATGTTCGTGGTGGTGGCGGTGTGGTTGCTCGTGAATCGGCACGTGGGCAAGGCGCTGCTGCTGTTCGCGACGTGGGTCGCGTGGTTCGGCGGCATCGTGGTGGCGAAGAGCGACTTCACGTTCACGGTGATGAACGTGGTGCTGCACGGGGTTGCGTACCTGGCTTTGACGTGGCGCTACGCGCGCGGGCGCGCTGCAGACGGCGAGGGCTATGGGCGTGGGGCGTGGCTGGTGCGCAAGGGGCTGCCCGCGTTCGGCGCGGTCCTGCTGGGCTTCGCGTTCGCCGAAGAGTTTCTGTGGGACACGTTCGTCTGGCACGAGCGCGGCGCGCTGTTCGGTTCAGGCGGCGTCGAGCTCGACGGCGCCCTGCTCGCGCTCGTGGTGCCGCTGCTCGCGCTGCCGCAGGCGACACACTACGTGCTCGACGCGTTCGTGTGGCGGGGGCGTGAGAACCCGCGGCTGGCGGCGCGGCTGGGTTGGTCGTCCTAGATATCGTGATATCACCTGATTCATGGCTCAGCTGGTGGTGCGCAACGTCGAGAGCTCGGTGAAAGAGCGGCTTCGCCGCCGGGCGAAGCGTCACGGCCGCAGCATGGAAGAAGAGGTGCGCGCGATTCTTCGCAGCGCGGTGAAGAACGACGACCAACCGCTCGCTCCGCTCGGCACGCGGCTGGCGCGACACTTTCGCGGCAAGGGTATCGACGCGCCCATCGCCGAGGTGCGCGGTCGCGTGAAGCCTGCACGGTTCGGGCGATGATTATTCTCGACACCAACGTTCTGTCGGCGCTGATGACGACGGTGCCCGACGGTCGAATCGTCGCCTGGCTCGACCAGCAGGCGCCCGAATCGGTGTGGACCACTGCCGTCACGGTCTTCGAGGTTCGACTCGGGCTCGAGCTGTTGGTGCCAGGCCGGCGCAAGGTGCGGTTCGAGCAGGCGTTCTCGAACGCGCTGGTGGAAGACCTCGACGGCCGCGTGCTCCCGTTCGACGAAGCTGCGGCCGAGGCTGCGGCGGTCATCGCCGCGCGCCGGCAGCGACGCGGCGTG
Organism: Myxococcaceae bacterium; assembly: GCA_016793725.1. Taxonomy (GTDB): domain Bacteria; phylum Myxococcota; class Myxococcia; order Myxococcales; family Myxococcaceae; genus Xiheicaenimonas; species Xiheicaenimonas phototrophica. Next base: position 17,687 of record JAEUJP010000735.1, read on the forward strand.
CCCATCGACCTGCGAGACACGCAGATCGCCGGCATCGCGACCGTGCGTCGCGGAGCCATCGCGACGCGCAATGTGCGCCACTTCTCTGGCCTCGACGTCGAGGTCGTCAACCCGTGGCGCACACACTGAGCGTCAGCGCCCCCAGCCCTGCATCCACGGCTTGGCGCGGTAGCGGTCCCACGAGTCGGGCAGCACCGTCACCACCGGGCCCTCGAGGCCACCGCGCGCGGCGAGGCGCAGCGCCGCGGCGACGTTCGTGCCCGCTGAACCTCCGACGAGCAGGCCCTCTTCCTGCACGAGGCGGCGTGCCATCGCGAAGCTCTCGTCGTCCGTCACGCGCTCGGCGGCGTCGATGACGTCGCGGTGCAGGTTGCCCGGCGGCTCGCTCGCGCCGATGCCCTCGACCGCATAGCTGCCGTCGGGGCCGACGGTGCCGGTCTCGACCCAGTCGGCGAGCCCCGAACCGACGGGGTCGGCGAGCACGACGCGCACGTGCGGCAGCGCGGCCTTGAGGCGACGGCCGACGCCGCTGAGCGTGCCCCCGGTGCCGGCGCCGGCCACGAACGCGCCGACGCACCCGCCCGTCTGCTCGAGAATCTCGACGGCCGTCGTCTCTTCGTGAACGCGCACGTTGGCGGGGTTGTTGAACTGGTCGGTGAGGAACCAGCCGTGCTCTGCGGCCATGCGCTTCGCGACACTGCGGAAGTTGTCGGG
>JAEUJP010000757.1 GCA_016793725.1 Myxococcaceae bacterium
CCTCGCCGGCGCCCGACAGCGTCGCCGCCACCAGCGAGGTTCGGGTCTCGGTTTCGGCGGCCGCGCAGTGGCGGGTCGAGCACACGCCGCCGGGCGGAGCCACGAGCGAGCTCGCGCGAGGGAGCAGCGACTTTGCCGACCTCGTGGCGGTCTTGAGCGCCCCCGACGGCCAGCACCACCTCTCGCTCGTGGCCACAGACTCCGCGGGCAACAGCACCCAGGCGACGCTCGACCTCACGCTCGACACGGCACCGCCGCTGGTGTCGTTCGTATCGCCCACCGGCGGCGCACACGTGTCGGGGGCCTCGGGGTACGTCGAGGTTCGCGCGGCGCTGCAGGAGGCAAACCTGCAGCGGCTCGAGCTCAACCTCGCGCGCGGCGGAGCGCCGCGCAGCCTTGCGGTGTTGACGGCCCTACCGGCCACGGGCCTGGTCGCCCTGTGGGACGCGTCGACCGAGCCCGACGGCCCGGCCACGCTCGAGCTCGTGGCTACCGACCGCACCGGCGCCGTCAGCCGGGCCACGATCGCGATCACGCTCGACAGCACTCCGCCGGCCGCGCAGCTCGACACGCCGATGGGCGTCGTCGCGCGGGCCGACGTCGAGTTCCGCGGCACGGCGACCGACGCGCACCTGAGGCGGTACACCATCGCGTTCGCGTCGGGGGCACCGCCGACGTCGCCCGCGTTCGCGACGCTCGCGATCGGCTCGGCCCCGGTGAGCGCTGGCGCGCTCGCGAGCCCCGCGACCCTGCCGGCGAACGGCACCTACACGTTCAGGTTGAGCGTCGAAGACGAGGCAGGCAACCTCTCGGTGAGCGAGCGCGCCGCGACGATTCAGGCGCAGCCCCCGGTGCCGCCGCCCTCGCCCACCGGCGTACAGGCGACGCTCGCGCCGCCGAGCTCCGTACAGCTGACCTGGGCCGAGCCAGCAGCCTCGGGGCCCCTGACCTATCGGGTGCGGCGGGGCCAGCCGCCGAGCCCGATCGCGAGCGGCGTCACGGGTCTGGTGTACTTCGACCCCGCGCTCGCCGACGGCACGTACGTCTACGACGTCATCGCAGTCGACGCGCAGGGCGTCGAGAGCGCGCCGAGCGCCACCACGAGTGTGGTGATCGACCGTGCGCCGCCGACGGTCGCGATCGCCCGGCCGCGCGACGGCGCGCGGGTGGGGGGCGTCACGCAGGTGGTGGGCACCGCGTCGTCGGGCCCCAGCTTCGAGGGCTATTCGCTCTACCTGGGCAGTGGCGCCGGCGAGCGGCTCGTCGCGACGTCGAACCAGCCGGTGAGCGGCGGTCGGCTGGGCGAGCTCGACGTGCGGGGCCTGACCGAGGGCTCCGTGCAGACGTTGAGGCTCGTCGCCACGAGCCTCTATGGGGGCTCGCGGCAGATCTCTTCCGCCGTGATCATCGACAACACGGCGCCGGCAGCGCCGAGCCTCACCGGCGCTACGGCGACGGGCAGCACCGTGACGATCACCTGGCAGCCGAGCCCGTCGCCCGACGTCGCGGGGTACCTGCTGCTCCGCAACGAGCAGATCGCGAACGCGCCCGACGGCACCTCGGGGGGCGACCTCACACCGTGGCTCCTGCCGAAAACAGCGACGAGCTTCCAAGACGTCGCCGTCGTCGATGGCACCCACACGTACAAACTGCTCGCAGTCGACGAAGCCTCGAACCTGAGCCCACCGTCGAATGTGCGCACCGTGACGGTCGAGACGCGCACGCCTCGCGCGGCGATCGTATCGCCGGCAGCCGACGCGGTGCTCCGTACGAGCACGCTCGTGGTCGCCGAGTCGGCAGATCTCGACGTCGACCGGGTGCAGTTCGAGCTCCGGCCCCTGGGCGCGAGCGCCTTCGCGCCGCTCGGCGGCCCGGTCAGCCCCGGCCCCTTCACCGCGCTCTTGAACCCGCTGACGCTCTCGCCCGGGCAATACGAGCTGCGCGCGGTCGCGACCGACGGCGCGAACAACACCGACGTCGCGGCGCCGGCGACGCGCATCGCGGTCGAGCGCGAGCTCGGGCCGCTGACGCTCGCAGCCAGGGTCGATGGAGCCACCGTCCTCCTCACCTGGACGACGGGGTCGAGTGGCAGCACCGCGGGGTACGACATCTACCGAGACGGTGCACTCCGGGCCCAGCTCCCGGCATCGGCCAGTTCGTTCAGCGACGTGGTCTTGGCGCTGGGAGCCCGGAGCTACGAGCTTCGGGCGCGGAGCCTGTTCGGCCAGGTCGTGACGGCCACGCAGACCGCCAACGTCTACGTTCCAATCTTCCGCGCGCCCGACCCGTTCATTGCCCTGCCCGCAGTCTTCCGCGGCTCGAACGTGCCGCCAGGAGCGACGGTCACGATCACGACCGTCGCCGGCGCCGTCGTGGCCGTTGCGACCGCCAGCACCACCGGTGAGTTCGAAGCGACGATCAGCCTCGACAACGAGCAGATCACCGCGGCTGCCGTCGACGCCGCCGGCAACCGGAGCCTCGCCTCGCCGGCGGTCGGCACGCACCCGCCTGCGCAACCGACCCTCGCGCTGGTTCAACAGAACGGCACGAACCTCGCCTTCCAGGTCACGCTGTCACAGTCGGGCTTCCAGAACGTCGCGCTCTGGCGCGGGGCGACGGGTGAAGCCCCGGTGCTCGTGCAGGAGCAGCAGGCGTTCGGCGCGACGTTCAACTTCAGCGACCGCGTCGCGGGCGGCAGCTACGGGTACTACGCCGTCGTGACCTCGGGGCCGTACGCGTCGCTGCCTTCGAACGTCGTACAGGTCACCGTCGTCGACGTCGAGCCCGCCCCCTCGAACCTCACCGCGACGGTCGGCGCGAACGGCACGACCGTTCACCTCACGTGGGGCAGCAGCTCGCCCGTGCTGCTCTTCAGCGTGGAGCGCGCCTCGGGCTCGGGGGCCTTCTCGCCGATCGGCAGCGCGGGCTCGCTCGCGTTCGATGACACATCGGCCGGCGCGGGCGGTTCATACCGCTACCGCGTTCGCTTCGACGACGGCACCCAGTTCAGCCCCTACTCGAACGTGGCCGTGGCAGCGCTGGCGCCGCCCGCACCGCGGGTCTTGCGCCCGGTCGACGGCACTGTCGCCGCGCGAGCGAGGGAGCCCGTCGTGGGCCTGTCGAAGGTGGCGGGGGTCGCCGAAGTTCTGCGGGGGCCGCAGCAGCAGGTGGTGGCGCAGGTGGCGGTGGGGCCCGAGCGCTTCACCGCCCTGCCCGTCTCGCTGCACGGAGCGACGCCGGCGGGTGAGGTCGCGATCGCTCGCGATGGAGCCCACGTCGCGTACGTCGACACGTCGAGCGGGCCCCGGCGGCTGGTCTTGGCTCGCGTCGATGATCCCCGAGCACCTGACGGCGCACCCGGCCCGTCGACCCCGCTCGTCGACGACGCAATCGGCGCAGCGCAGTTTTCACCCGACGGGACGAAGGTGGCAGTCGCGACGTCGTTCGGCACTCTGGTGGTGCACGACCTGGCCAGCGGCGCCCAGCATGTCGTGCACGACGTCGCCGGAACGGCGTTCGCCTGGTCCCAAGACTCGGCTCGGGTCGCCTGTGCCGGCTACCGCGCTTCGGGCATGGCGCTGCTGACGCACGACGTTGCCACCGCGGCCGAGAACCTGCTGACGACCGCGAACGACGCCAGGGTGCCGCACGTCAGCGCGCTGGCGTTCGGCTTCGACTCGGTGCTCGCGGTGGTCTCACCGAGCGGCCCGGTCAGCGGCGTAACCGCAGGCCTGGTGCAGTTCCGCTCGAACGGGCTGAGCACCCAGCTCGTTGCTGCGCCACATGTTGGCGCGTTGACCGTAACCGCCCAAGGGGCGTGGGCCTTCGCCCACTCTGAGAACAGCCAGTCGTGGACCGTGACTCGAAGCGGCTCACCGACGAACATCACCGCGAGCTCACCACCCGCCATCGCGTTCGACCCGACGGGCGCTCGACTCGCGGTGCTGACGGGCACTCGCCTCGAGCTGCTCGGCGATCAGAACCGCAGCTTCGATGGGGCTGTGCCGGCACCTGGACACCTGGTCTGGCAGGTGCTCGACGGGCCCCACCTCCTGAGCCCGGGCGCCCCACCGCTCCTGATTCAGTTCGACCCCATGTACTCGCCCCAGGCGCTCTCGCTGCAGGGCCAGCAGCCGGCCGGCGAGGTGGTGCTCGACGCTCGAGCGCAGCACGCCGCGTTCATCGATGTTTCGGGCGCCGTCGTGCTGGTGACGCTCGACGGCTCGGCGCAGCCGGTGACGGTCATCGCCGACGGCCGCCCTCCGTTGAGGTTTGCGCCCGACGGCTCGCGGCTCGCGGGCTTCTCGGCCGACCCCGTCGACGGCTCACAGCACCTGTTCGTATACGACCTCCCGACGGAGAGCTTGTTGAGCCTCGGGCTCGACCCGGCGGTCGAGCAGCTGCCGCCGCTGGCCTGGGACTCGGTTCAGAACCAGGGTGAGCTCGCCTACGTCTCGCGTGACGGAGCAGCCAAAAGGCTCGTCTTCCTCTACATCGGCTCAATCGAGCGCGACTATGGGCTCATCGATGAAGACGTGAGGGACCTTGCGGTCTCGTTCGGTACCGCGTGGGCCATCGTGCACGACGGCGCGTCGAACGAAGACGTTCTCTACCGGGTGACCCAGGGCGACGTTCAAGAGGTCGCACGAGAGGCGAGGCTGGTGAGCGTGGTGAGCGACCAGCAGTCGGTCGCGGTCGCCACGTCGGAAGACCCCGATGAGCCGTGGTCCGTCGTGTACCTGCGAGATGGCCTGCAGCTCGAGTGGCGCGGGGTCACGTCGTCGACCGAGGCGCCGAGCCTTCACCTCGACGAGGGCGCGAACGTGCTCGCCTTCTTCGACGGGCGCCGCTTCACGTTGATGGGGGCGAGGGCGCCACGCCCCATCGAGACGTATTCGGGGCCCGGGCTGCCGACCGGTCGCCTGCACCTGACCGCCGACGGCACACCCGCCCTCGAAGGCACCAGGCCGCAGAGGCTGGTCACCGGGTTCCCGTTCTCGACCGCAGCAACGCTCGCCCCCGGCGCGAACCTGCTCTCGGCGCGCATCGCCGGTCAGAACGCGGTGGTCGGCCCTGCGAGCGCGGCCATCACGGTCTACGGCCCCAACGTCGCAGTGGAGGATCTCGCCGTCACGGTGGCGCTGCAGCCGCCGATGCCGGCAGCCGGGGCGCCCGCGCACGCGGTGGTCACCACGACGAACGTGGGCACCGCGCCGTCGCCCTCCACCCCGCTCCGCGTGACCGTGGTGACCTCGAGCGGCGCGACGCGCTCCCTGCCGCTCGAGACCGTCTCGGCGCTGAGCCCGGGCCAGTCGACCTCGAACCTCGTCGCGCTCGACCTGACCGGGCTCGTCGGGCTGCAGCAGCTGCTCGTCTCGGTCGACCCCTTCCACACCACCGCAGAGCTCAACCGCGACAACAACAACCTCACCCACCCCTTCACCATCAGCCCATCGGCCGCGCCGTCGCTGCTCGTCTCGCACACCGTCACCGGCGAAGTGCTGCGCGCCGACGTGACCGCCTTCAACCCCGGGGCGACCGCCGCCGATCTGCGGGCGGTCGTCGCGATCGAGAGCGCCGCAGGCGTGACCGTGCTGTCGGCTCCCGCCGAGGTGTTCGGCACCTTCGACGCTGCGACCTCCCGCGGGTTCACCCGCCTGGTGGACCTCGGCCTGCTCCCGTCTGGGAGCTACGTGCTCGCGGGCGAGCTCTATCGGGGCGCGGTGCGGGTCGACCGCGAGACCCGGCCGATCACCATCAGCCGCACGCCCACCGCGACGCTTCGGCTGACCGCGAGCCGCGCGAGCTACGGCACGACCGAGCTCGTCGACCTCGAGGCGCTCGTCACGAACACCTCGTCGTCCGAGCTCCTGCAAGGCGCGCAGCTGCGGCTCGCCGTGGTCGACGCCTCGGGGCACACCGTCTACGACCAGCAGCTCGGCGCACCCTCGCTGGGCGGAGGGTCATCGGCGGCACGCACCTTCTCGTTCAGCGCGGCCACGCTCGGGGCCGGCTCGTACTCAGCGGTGGCTCGGCTGCTCTTGGGCACGAACGAGCTGGCGGCCGCCCCGACGACGTTCTCGATCATCGCCAACGCCAGCCTGACCGGCACCCTGACCGTGGCGGGCTCGACGACCTCACCTCCGCGGCTGCCCGAGGGCATGCCCGCGATGGTGACGTATTCGATCTTCAACGGCGGCCTGGCGCCGGCCACCGGCGTCGAGGTCGTGCTCACGCTGCTGAACCCGGCGACGGGCGTCGTGTCGACGCAGACCCGCTCGGCCGGCGACCTGGCGGCGGGAGCCGGCACCTCGGGCACGGTCGACCTCGGGCTCCCCGGCAGCCCTGCGACGTACGCCGTGAGCCTCGCGGCGCGAAGCGGCACCGGGCCGCTCGTCGTGCTCGACACCACGCCGCTGTACGTGGCCGACGGCACCCCACCCGCACTGTCGATCAACCTCGCGCCGGGTCAGCTGGTTCGGAGCAGCACGCTGCTCCGCGTGCTCGCCACCGACCCGAACGGAGTTGCCGCCGTGCGCGTCTCGGTCGACGGAGCCGCTCCGGCGCCGCTCGCCTTCACGTCAGGCGCTCCGGCGTCGGGCACCTGGCAGGCCCAAGTGCCGTTCGCGGGCGATGGGCTCCACACGCTCGTCGTGAGCGCGAGTGACACCGCCGGCAACGACGGGCTCGCGCAGGCGGCCGCCACGAACCCGCTCACCGTCACCGTGCAGGTCGACGGTACGGCGCCGCAGCTCACCGTGACCGGCGTCGCCGACGGGGCCCGCTACGCGCACGCGGTGACCCCGGTGTTCAGCGCCAGCGACGCCCACGGGGTCACGCTCGCGGCCACCCTCGACGGGCTGCCGTTCGCGAGCGGGCAGACCGTGGGCGACGGCGACCACGTGCTCGTGGTGACCGCGACCGACCCGGCCTTCAACGTGAGCGTCGTGATCGCACGCTTCACGGTCGACACCCGCCCCCCCACGCTCGTGCTGACGGGCGTGGAGCACGGCGCGCAGGCGCAGCCCCCCGTCACGCTGCACTTCTTCGCGCTCGACACGAGCGCCGTTCAGGTGACCGCCACCCTCGACGGGCTCCCGCTGAGCACCGGCACCGTCGTCACGGGCCTGGGCCCACACACGTGGTCGGTCACGGCCGTCGACACGGTCGGCAACACCGTGTCGGCGACACGTGAGTTCGAGCTGGTCACCAACGTGCTCGCCGTCGCCATCTCGGGCGTCGCGAACGGCGCCGTGGTGCAGGGCCCCGTCACGCCGACTGTGACGGCGACCGGCGCGGCGTCGGTGGCCGCCACCCTCAACGGTGCGCCCTTCACGCCGGGCTCGCCGATCGTCGCAGAAGGCAGCTACGTGCTGAGCGCGACGGCGACTTCAGCGAGCGGTCTCACGTCGACGCGCACGGTGACGTTCGCGATCGATCGCACGCCGCCCAGTCTGACCCTGCAGGGCCCGGCCGGCGGCTCCCATGCGGGCACCCCACCCACGCTGGTCTTCTCTGCCAGCGATCTGCACCTCGCG
>JAEUJP010000763.1 GCA_016793725.1 Myxococcaceae bacterium
CAGGCCGTGAGCCCGGTGCCGTCGGGGCCCCGGTGCGACATGGCGCGGAGCATGGCCTGCACCCGGCTCTCGGCCGTCTCGGACGGCTCGAGGCTCCAGACTCCGGCGATGCCACACATGTGAGGTTCAGCGCCCTGCGACTTGAGGGTGAATGGGGGACGACAGTCTGTGGTACTTACCCGCACTTTCGATGACCCTCAACGCTGCCTCTGAGACCACGGTGCTGATACCCGCGGCCGGTCGCGTGCCTGAGGGCCTCCTGGCCCTGTCGAACATTCAAAACCCCGCGCTGATCCCCGTGGCTGGCCGCCCGGTCATTCACTGGACGATGAGCTACCTGCGCTCGCTGGGGCTCAGCCGGTTCGTCATCGCGGTCGCGCGGCGGGGCGGGTTCATCGAAGATTTCGTGAATTGCGCGTTCGGCGCGACCTGCGACGTGGCGTTCATCACGCCGTCGAAGGCGGGGGGGCTCGGGCAGACGGTGGCCGACCTGGCGAAGGCGGTGGCGACGAAGCGGGCGCTCGTCGTGCTGGGCGACACACACTTTCAGTTCGCAGACCCGGCGCTCTTGAGCTCCGACAGCCCGACGGTGCTGGTGAGCCCGGTCGAGGAGTCGTACCGGTGGTGTGTCGCCGAGACCGACGCGAGCCGCACGGTGAAGGCGCTGCGCGACAAAGAGGCCGACCTCGCGGGGCCGCTCGAGGCGCTGATCGGCGTGTACGGCTTCCCCGACGCGAAGCTGTTGGCGCGCAGCGCCGACGCCGCCGTCGCCGAGGCCGAAACGGCGGGCAGGCCGACCGAGATGAAGGCGATTCTCGACCGCGTGGCGCAGGCGTCGCCGCTCAAGGCCGAGCGCGCGGGCGACTGGCTCGACTGCGGCAACGCCGACCGCCAGGCCGCGTCGCACCAGGCGCTCTTGCAGAAGCGCGCGTTCAACGAGCTGAAGATCGACCCGGTGCTCGGCACGATCACGAAGCGCAGCCGCAACGTCGAGAAGTTCATCGACGAGATCAACTACCTGCGCCTGTTGCCCGCCGAGCTCGCCGTGCTCTTCCCCCGGGTCGTCGACTACTCCGTCGCGTGGGAGTCGCCGCACCTCACCCTCGAGTACTACGGCTACCCCTCGCTGTCCGAGGCGTACGTGTTCGAGAACGTCGACCCCGGCGTCTGGGAGCGCATCTTCGGCCACCTGCGCGCGATCGTCGCCGACAAGTTCATGGCGCACACGCGGCCGCTGCCGCAGGGCGCTCTCGAAGACATGTTGATCGGCAAGACGCGCGACCGGGTCTCGAAGCTGAGCGGCGAGCTCGGCGCGCTCGTCACGCGCACCGAGCCCGTGCGGCTGAACGGCCGAGAGGTCGCGAGCCTCGCGGCGCTGTGGCCGAAGCTCGAGGTCGAGGTCGCGCGCATGGCGAAGGGCGCGCGCGGCAGCATCATTCACGGCGACCTGTGCTTCTCGAACATCCTGTACGACCTGCGCTCGCGGGTCTGCAAGCTGGTCGACCCGCGCGGCTCGTTCGGGCGGGCGGGGGTGACCGGCGACGCGCGCTACGACGTCGCGAAGCTCTTTCACTCGGTGCACGGGCAGTACGACTTTCTCGTGAACGATCTCTTCTCGGTGCGCCACGAGGGCGCAGCGCTCGACCTCGAGCTGAGAACGCGGCCCGCGCACGCGCAGATTCGCGAGCGGTTCGAGAGGGTCTTCTTTGCTCCCGGCGGCCCGTTCGAGCGCCGCGACGTGCTGCTGATCACGGCGCTGCTGTTCGCGAGCATGTTGCCGCTGCACGACGACGCTCCGCGCCGGCAGCTGGCGATGTATGCGACGGCGCTCAAGCTGCTCGACGAGGTGTTCGCCTAGATGAACGTGGTGCTGCCGATGGCAGGTCGTGGCAGCCGGTTCGCCGACGTCGGCTACCGCGTGCCGAAGCCCATGATCGAGGTGAAGGGCAAGCCCATGTACGCGTGGGCGATGGACAGCATGCCCCTCGCGCTCGCGAAGCGGGTCATCTTCATCTGCCTCGAAGAGCACCTGCAGGGCTTCGGGCTGCGCGAAGACATCGCGCGCCGCTATGCGCACCTCGACCCGGTGATCGTGCCGCTGAACAAGGTCACCGAGGGCCAGGCGTGCACGGTGCTCGAGGCGCGCGCGCACATCGACCGCGACGAGCCGCTCGTCATCTACAACGCAGATACGTGGTGCCGCACCGGCCTCGAGCGGTCGCTGCCTTCGTTGCCGGCCTCGGTCGCGGGTGTGCTCGGCGTGTTCGAGGCACCCGGCGAGAAGTGGAGCTTCGCCCGCACCGACGACACCGGCCGCGTCGTCGAGGTCGCCGAGAAGCGCCGCATCTCGAACCATGCGTGCACCGGGCTGTACCACTTCACCTCAGGCGCCGAGTTCGTGCGCGAGGCCGACGCGATGATCGCCGCGAACGAGCGGGTGAACCGCGAGTTCTACGTGGCGCCCGTCTACAACCGCATGATCGCGAAGGGGCGCGACGTGCGCATCGACGTCG
>JAEUJP010000775.1 GCA_016793725.1 Myxococcaceae bacterium
TCGCGGTCGTCGAGGTCGCCGAGCAGGCCGGCCTGCTGCGCGGCCGTGTACGCGGCGGCGGCGCGCACCTCGGGGTCGGGGTGCTGCGCGCTCAAGGCGCGCATCAGCCGGTAGGCGGGCAGGCGGTGCTCTTTCGTCCACGCCTGGTTCGCGAGCAGGTGCACGTGCAGCAGCGCGGCGTCGTCGCTGGTGTCGGCGACCGCCTTCATCAGCGCTTCGAACGCGAGGTCTTCGTCGCCGTCGAGCGCGGCGAGCTGCGCGGTGAGCTCGTGGGTGAGGGCCGAGTCGGGGTGTGACCGCGCTGCGGCGAGCTGCGCCGCCCTCAGCGCCTGCGGGTCGCGCGCGCCGTAGAAGGCCTCGACGGTGTCGGCGCCGGGCGCGGCATGCGGAGCGAGCGCGGGCGTCGAGAGCGTGGCACACGCGGTGAGCGCCAGGAGCACAGTGCATCGAGAGAACATCACGGGTGGACCTTATACCCGTGACTTGCCGCCGAGCCCGAGCAGCAGCTCGAGCGTCTTCTCGGCGTGGCGGCGCAGCTCTTCGACGTCGAGGTCGCTGTGGGCGGCGTGCACCGCGAGGCCGTCGAACATCGCCGAGATGGGGAGCAGCAGCGCGCGCGCGTTCTTCGCGGTCACGAAGCCCTCTTCGATGCCGAGGTCGAGCAGCTTGCGCGTGACCTCGTAGACGCCGGCGTGCGCGGCGCGCACGGCCTCGCGGGTCTCGGGCGAGGTCTTGGCGAACGACCAGACCTCGGCGACGAAGGCGATGCGCTCGCGCAAGAGCTCGGCGTCGGGCAGCGCAGCCGCGATGAGGTGCTTCAGCCGCGTGCGCAGCGGCGCCTCTTCGGTGGCGACGGCGAGGAGCAGCTGGCCATAGAGCTCGAGGGCGCCGCGCATGGTGGCCGAGATCAGCGCCTCTTTGGTCGGGTAGTAGTGCGCGATCTGCCCCTTCGAGCCGCCGAGCTCTTTCGCCACCGCCTCGAGCGTCATCGCGTGGTGCGAGCGCGTCGCCAGCAGGCGGTAACACGTCGCCATCATCTGCTCTCGCCGCTCGGCCTCGCGGGCCGGGTCCTTCTTTCTCGCCACGGGGCTTGCTACCGCATCGCGGTTGGTTAATAAACCGGACGGCCGGACTATTAATTCGGGTTTCGACAGGGGCTCCACATGTTGACGTTCAGGGTCGAGGGTGATGCGTACGAGCGCGGGCTGCAGCAGGCGAAGCAGTTCGGGCCGCAGGCGCTCGTCGAGGCGCGCGACGCGCTGGCGAACCTGGCGGTGATGCCGAAGGCGATGCCGGCGTGGCTGAAGGGGCCGCTGACGTCGGGGCTGGTGGGGTCGCTGGGCCGGCTGTGGTACGGGCGGCACGCGAAGACGCTGCGCGCGTACGAGGGCGGCCGCTTTCACCGCATGCTCGAGGGGCTGTCTGCAGGGTTCGGCGCGCCGGTGCGGAAGCTGTACGGGTTTGCCGCGTTCGAGCTCGAAGCGTCGCGGTTCAACTACACGCTGGGCTGCACGTCGTTCGCGTTCGCGGGCGAGGCGACGGCCTTTGGGCGGCCGCTGATTGCGTACAACCACGACTTCCCTCCGCAGTTCGCGGCGTTCGTGGCGGTGCGCGAGTCGGTGCCCGACGAGGGCTTCCCCTCGGTGGCGGTGACGTACCCGCCGATGATGGGCACGATGTGCGGGGTGAACGCGGCGGGGCTCGCGGTGTCGCTGAATCACGCGTGGGTGCGGCGGCTTTCGGCGCAGGCGGCGCTGCCGATTTCGTTGCTGGTGCAAGACGTGCTCGACCGGTGCGCCGACGTCGAAGAGGCGCTCGAGGTGTTTCGGGCGACGCCGGTGCCGAACGGGTCGATGGCGACGCTCTGCGATGCGGGCGGCGGGCGGGCGGTGGCCGAGCTGACACCGGCGGGGGTGTTCGTGCGCCGCACGAAGGGGCCGGTGCTGCACACGTTCAACGCGTACCAGACCGACGGGGCGCGGAGGCTCGAGGTGCCCATCGGCGCGGTGGGCGCGGGGCCGATCAAAGGCATGGACATTCACGGCCCGAACCTGGCGCGGCAGGCGCGGTACGACGCGCTGGGTGTAGCGGCGCAGGCGAAGTGGTCGGCAGCGCAAATCGACGCGCTGATGGCAGACCACGGCGGCGGCGAGCCGGGGGTGAACACCATCTGCCGGCACGTCGATTCGCATGCGGAGACGTTGATCAGCGCCCGCGTCGACCCCATCGAGCGCACGCTCGTGGTGGCCCACGGGTTCGCGTGTACGGCGAAGCCGGTCGTCTACAGAGTGCCGTCGGCCGCTGTCGGCTCGAGCCGACAAGACGTCGGGTCACGTGACGCACCGGCGCCTGCGGCCGCGTAAGCGCGCGGAGCGCCGCGGGTGCAGGCTGGCCGGTGGCTTGCTGAGTGAGGGTGCATGCCTCCTCCGATTGGTCGACAGCCTGCGCCGTTGCCGGTTCGCCCGCGTCAGCCCGAGGTCTCGGGTGAGGTGCGGCGCGAGGCGAAGCCGACCCGGGTCGCCGACGCCGGCGACACGTTTCAAGGCGGCAGCGGGGGCCCGGTCGAGCTGACGAGCGGCAAGACGGTGAGCAAGGCCGAGCTCGAGGCGCTGCGGAAGGCGGGGAAGGTCGACCTCGCCGAGACCCTCGAGGGCGTGCAGAAGAACTACAAGAAGCTGCTCGATGCGGGCGCGAAGATTGTGGTGACGACGAGCGCGGGCAACAACGGGCGGCCGATCGTGACGGTGGTGCCGCCGGCGCTGGCGAACAACAAAGACCCGAAGGTGAAATACGACGTGGTGGTGCACTACCACGGCATGCACGGGTCGGTGCCGAACCCGAACGGGTCGAGCCCGACGCGCACGCAGATTGAAGCGAGCTTCAAGCGGTCGCCGCCGACGGTGTACGTGCTGCCGACGGCGAAAATCGTACCCGCCTGGAAGGGCACGACGACGGCGCCTGAGTGGTCTGCATCGGTGCGCGATACGCGCAAGACAGCCGACGACGGCGTCGCGGGCGTGGTCGGTACACGCCGGCAGACGACGGTCTCGGCGCACTCGCTCGGGCGTGAGGCGCTGACGGCGGCGATCGCTCACAAGGGTCTGAAGGCCGACCGCGTCGACGTGCAAGACGGCTTCTCGGGGGCCGGCGACATCAAGGCGCTGCATACGTGGTCGCAGGCGAACCCGAACGTGAAGCTGAGAATCAGCACCGGCATGTGGAGCCAGGAAAAGATTCAAGGCGTGCGGAAGTTCGACCCGAAGGTGTTTCAGGGCGACTACAGCGGCGGCAGACACTGGAAGGCCGAGCTGCAGCCGTGGTGACCTGGCCTCCGGCCCCGGGCGCTGCAGCGGTCTCGGTCGGCGCCTGATTGCGTCGAGCCTCAGGGCCTGCGACGTCGGAGCTGCGCGGGGCTGTGCGCCGCGGGCCGACGTGGAAACGGCTGGGCTTCTGCGTCCGCGATGCCGAGCGCGGTGTCGGTGAGAAGAACTTCTCCTCGCGGGCGCGACCTTCTCGCCCCCCAGTCACTGTGTCACTCACCCACTCACCAGCAGGTGAGGAGAATTTCTCATCGCCAGGGGGATGCGCTTCTCGCGTGAGACGACTGTCTTCTCACCACAGAGGGCACCGGTAGGTGAGGAGAATTTCTCATCGCGCGACGGAAAGCCGGCCGTCGCCTGCCCGCTGTCGGGCGTGCGCGCCCCCCTTCGCATCCCGAAGGGCGCCGTCAGGCGCGGCGCAGCCGATGCTTCTGGTCGCTGCGCTCCCGTTTCCGCGCCAGTGGCGCGATGCGCGGAGCCAGGGCGCCGGTCGAAGTACGGCGCCCGCCCCTCACATGCAGCAGCGGAAGCCGGTCGAGTAGTCCCAGTGAGAGACGGTGTGCGCGGTCGTGGCGTATGCGCAGCCGTTACCGTTGATGACGGTGTCGACGTAGAAGCCGCCGCGGAAGGTGCCGGCGGGGTCGGCCGTCCACTCGTGCAGGTTGCCCATCAGGTCGAACACGCCCTCGGGCGTCACGCAGCCGGTCTTCGTCGCGGTGCGCAGCAGGCCCGCGTCGAGCTGGTTCAGGCAGGGGCTGTCGATGTGGCTGTAGATCCACCCCGCTCCCGTGCCGTACAGCTCGACCGCCGGGTGCACGCCGCGCGCGTCGTTGCACACGCCCGCCATGCGCGTCGGCCCGTACGGGTAGAGCGTGTTCGCCGGCCCGCGACACGCGCGCTGCCACTCGGCGTCGGTGCACAGCCGCTTCCCCGCCTCGGCGCACGCCGCCGCCGCCTGCGTGCCCGAGATGTAGCCCTGCGGCACCGCGCCCCGCAGCGAGCGCGCCCGCACCCGCGTCGCGCCCGGGTTGAAGTACGGCGGCCAGCCGCGCGTGCCTCCGTCGGCCAACACCTCGTCGAGCGACGCCTCGTACCGGTCGATGCAGAACGTCGTCACCCGCTGCATGCCCGCAGGGCACCCGCCGTCGGGCGCGTCTTCACTCAACCCCACGTTCGGCCGCACCACCCCGTTCGGGTCGCACGCGTTCGCGTAGCGTGGCGTGCAGCACTGAATGTTCGCCGCGCCCGGGCACAGCCCCGCCGTCGGCGACCGCGTGCCGGTGCACACCGCGACGTCCAGACACGAGCCTGGAACTCCTCCCGCCGTGCACTGAACCGGCGGAGGCCCTGCATCAACCACCGGCGTTCCCGCGTCGGGCGTGCCCGCATCGACTTCGACGCCCGCATCGACTTCAACGCCCGCATCGACCTCGACACCCGCGTCGACCTCGGCGCCCGCGTCGAAACCCGCATCAGAACCCGCATCGAATTCGACACCCGAATCCCGCGTCGGCGGAGGCAGTTCTTCCGGCGCCGGGCCGCACGCCACCAACGACACGAGCAGCGCGACGAAAACCCGTTTCACTTCGCCCGTATAGCCGAACGCGTTCTTCCGGATTCGGCCGAGATTTTCCGATCCCCGGTGGGGATATTCCGCTGAATCGGATTCAACGGTTCCGCGTCTTTGGCGCATCATGAACCGTGTGAACCGATCGCGAAGCGGAGTGGAGCGACATTCGGGTCCCCGCGCAGCGGGGAGCAGGCCGGCCTGGATGGGTTTCCTTGCAGCGGCGTGGGCAGCCTGTGCCCCAGCGGCGTACGTGGTGGTCGACGAGCCCGTCCCCCTCCCGCCGCCGGCGCCCGCTCCGATGATGGACCCGCCGGTCGTCGTCACCACCGACGACTACACGTATTCCTACGTCGACGTGCCGTACGAGCCGGTCGGCGACAGCGTCTCGTCGGTCGAAGAGTTCTACGAGCCGCTCGCCGCCTACGGCGACTGGACCGAGAGCCCCTCGTACGGCTGGGTCTTCGCGCCGTCGCAGCCCGACTACATCCCCTACTCGAACGGCTACTGGCTCAACACCGACTACGGCATGACCTGGGTCTCGAACGAACCCTACGGCTGGGCCGTGAACCACTACGGCCGCTGGGTGTACGAGACGCGCTGGGTCTGGGTGCCCGACACGACGTGGGGCCCCGCGTGGGTCGACTGGCGCGAGACCGGCGGCTACGTCGGCTGGGCGCCGATGCCTCCGCGCGGCGGCTCGTACTGCCCCGCATCGCACTGGCGCTTCGTCAACGTGCAGTACGTCTACAACGTCGACGTGCGGAACTATTACCACCGCGCGTCTCCGGTGCCGTCGCCGCGAGACCTGCCTCCTCCGCCGCAGCGCTGGGTGAAGCCGCCGAAGGGCAACGGGTGGAACGGCGGCCCCAATACGACGTGGGCCAACGCGCCGCAGAAGCAGCGCCCGCCTCCCGCGCAGCTCGGTCGCTACGACGCCGGCAAGAAGCAGGAGGCCGTTCGCGTCGCCTCCGACAACGCCCAGAAGTGGAAGGAGAAGCGTGAAGAGGTTCGCCGCTCGCCGCAGTTCGAGGCCGCACGCAAGGCCGACGACGCGCGCCGCGCCGCGCAGCTGGAAGAAGAGCGCCGCGCCGCCCAGGTGAAGCGCGAGCAGGCCGACCGCGCCCGCGAGACCGAGCTGCGCAAGAAGAACGACGCAGACCGCGCCGAGCAGGAGCGGCGCCGTGCCGAGCAGCTGCGCCAGGAGCTCGACTCGCAGCGCCGCGTCGAAGCCGAGCGCCGTGAGAAGGAGCGCGTCGCCGAAGAGGCCCGTCGCGCCGAAGAGTTCCAGCTGAAGGCCCAGCGCGACAAAGAGAACGAGCGCCGGCAGGCCGAGACGCTTCGTCAGCAGCAAGAGGTCGAGTCGCGCCGCATGGCAGAAGAGCAGCGGGAGCTGACTCGCCGTCAGGCCGAGTCGGTTCGTCAGCAGCAGGAGCTCGAGGCACGCCGTCAGGCCGAGTCGGTTCGCCAGCAGCAGGAGCTCGAGGCACGCCGCCAGGCCGAGTCGGTTCGTCAGCAGCAGGAGCTCGAGGCACGCCGCCAGG
>JAEUJP010000789.1 GCA_016793725.1 Myxococcaceae bacterium
ATCTCGAACCTCACTCCCGTCACGCGCGAAACCACCACTGCGCCGGTGCACGTCACGCGGCGGTCGCCGCCTCCGCTCGCCGCGACCTCGAGCGTCTCGTTCTCACCTGAAGGCATGCGCGCGAAGGGCGAGGTCGTCTCAATCACCTTCTCGGTCGACGTGACCGGGGCCAACGGTGGCGAGCTCGCGCTCGAGGTCATCGCGCCCGACGGCACGATGTACCAACGCCCGCAGCAGCCGCTGCAGGCCGACCCGTTCGCCACTCAGCACTTCGAGTTCACCGTGCCCGTCGCCGGCACGTGGATCGACTCGATGAGCCTCACCGGCACCTGGAGCGCTCACCTGCTGCACGGCGACGCCGAGCTGCTCCACGACACCTTCGACCTCTTGCCCTGAAGCCATGACCTCGCGACCGCTCTTCATCGCCGCGCTGTGTCTCGCCGTGTCTGCGCGCGCGGCGCCGTTTCAGATCAGCATCACCAACTCGGCGCCCAACGGCACGCCCGGCTGGTCGACGGGCCTGCTCACGCTGAAGCCCCTCATCGGCCTCGGCCGCACGCCGACGCTCGCGACCGACGCCGGCGCGTGGGCCACCTACCAGTTCGCGAACTCGCACTGCGAGACGAACCCCGGCTGCACCCCCACCGGCTGCGAGAACGGCAACGCCGTGCGACTCGCCCAGCGCTGGGGCCTCACGCTCGGCGTCGATGCCTGGGTCGTGCCCGCGCTCGCCCTCGGCCAGACCGCAGTCGTCGACATCGAGGCCCCCGTCGGCTCGCGCCTCTCGTACATCGCGTGGGTGAACGACGCGTCGGTGTTCGACGACTTCGTCGCCATGCACCCGCCCGGCACCGACTTCGCCACGAAGGCGCTCATGTCGGTGCCGCTCTTCGACGGTGCGACGCCCCGTGAGGCCGTCGACTTCGTCATCTCGGGCTTCGACACCAACTCGACCAGCGCCACGAACGGCAGCGGCGACACCTGCACGCCCGAGTGCCCGGCGACCGGCGCCAGCTGCTTCGTCGCGCCCGGCAACGCCACCTACGGCGCGACCGGCAACCTGCCCGCACCGGCGACGCCGGTCGTTCGCAACGTCACCGCCGTCTCGGGCAGCGGGCAGGTGCGGCTCGCGTGGTCGAACGTCGGGCCGCACACCGGCGTGATCATCGCGCGGCGCGCGGGCCAGTCGGTCAACTTCACGCCGGCGAACGGCGCGACGTACGCGGTCGGGCAGAACGTCGGGCCCGGCAACAACAGCACCATCGTCTACGCCGAGAACGGCTCGACGGTCGCGTCGGCCTTCACCGACACGAGCGCGCTCACGAACGGCCAGCGCTACTTCTACAAGGTCTACGCGTTCGCGAACGGCCGCCAGTACGCGAGCGGCAACGTGCCCGGCTCGCAGGGCATCTGGTCTGAGCCCACGACGAAGGTCGGCGCGAGCCCGCTGTGGTGCTACTCGTTCGGCTTCCCCTCGTTTCAGCAGCCGACGACCGAGCTCGGCTCGCGCGTGTTCACGGCGAGCAACGGCGGCACGCTGACGGCGAACCTCACGCAGCCCGGCGCCCAAGACGGGTGGGAGGCGTGGCGCCCCCGCCAGCTCGACGGCGGAGTGCAGAGCCGCGCGGTGCTGGTGCCGCTCGAGGCCGGCGCCGGCAACTACCTCGTCACGGGCGACCAGACGGGCCGGGCGTACCTGTTCCGCGCCTCCGACGGAGCGATGTTGTGGACCACGCCCGACCTCGGCGAGCTGATTCAGGGCCAGCCCGTCGCGCAGCTGTTCGACTACGCGAACGCCGCCTTCCAGGCAGCGCACCCCGGCCGCGACGTCATCTTCGTCGCGACACGCAACAACGGGTCGACGACCAACAACAAGGTCTACGGCATCTCGAGCACGACGGGGGCCGTGCTGTGGGCGTACCCGCCCACGAACTCCATGAACTGGGTCACCGGCGGTATGGCGGTCGACTACACGAACAACCGTCTGTGGGTGGCGACGCGCGGCAGCCCTTCGCTGAGGGTCATCTCGACGCTCAATGGGGCGCAGGTGGCGACGTTCAACCCGGGCGAGAGCGACTACGGTGTGAACCTGCGCAGCGTCGGCGGCGTGAACGCCGAGGCGGTGGTCATCACCAACACGGGCACCGTCTTCGGGTACGATCTCGCGAACCCGGCGCAGCGGTGGAGCGTCGTGACGGGCTCGACCCCCTCGGCGTGGACCCTGCCGCTCAGCACGGGCTTCGTCTCGCCGCTGCAGAACATGGTCCGCCGCTTTGACGTGCGCCCCGATGGCGGCTCGAGCCTCGTGTGGAGCGCCAACGTGCCCGGCGTCAGCGGCCTCGTCGTCGACTACCGGGCGCCGCAGCAGTTCGTCTACGTGGGCGGCACGACGAGCCGGCTGCGGCAGATCGATCTCGCCGACGGCGGCACGGTTCGGGCGATTCAGATGCCCGGCACCGCGACCACGACGTTCGGCCACCCGGCCCTCGACACGACCGCCAACCGCGTGCACGTCGGCACGCAAGACGGCCGCCTCTGCGCTTTTCCCGCACCGCTTCCGTGACCGAAAAAAAGAAGCCGCAAAAGTCGGTCTACGAGCCGCCCAAGGTGCTCTGGGAGCAGCGCTTCATCGCGCTGGCGCAGGTGAGCGAGCCGCCGTGCATCCCGGGGCAAGACCCGCGCTGCACCCCGTGACCCGTCACCCGAGCCCGCAAACCTCCCCGGCCCCGGCCCCGTCCCCGGCTTTCGAGCAGAAACAACCCCGTGAACACTCACACCGAGATGAGGTCGCGCTCCAACAAAGCAGCCAAAAACGCGAGCACGTCGGCTTCGACATCTCGTTCGCCCTCGAGCAGCACGGCGATCTCAGCCACGGTCCGCCGGCCGTCCATCAGCTCCCACACGCGCGCCGCCGTCTGATTCAGCCCGCGCGCCACGGTGCCGGCCGCGTCCAGCATCACCGCCTGCTCGCCCACCACCTCGACCTCGACCCCGGGCCGCCTGCGCGGCACGCTCGAGCGCGTCAGCGTCATCGCTCGGCCAGCAGACCTTTGATCTCTTTCACCCGGCGGGTGATGTAGTCGCGCTCGAGCTTGGCGAAGTTCTCGGGCAAGAGCTCGCGGCTCGTGCACTCTTGCACCGCCACCAGGTTCTGCAGCTCGATCTCGAGCGGGTAGCTCGGCGGCACGAAGTCTTTCATCACCGCCTCGACGTCGGCCGGCGTCACCTGCTCACGCCCGTCGGTCACCGCCCGAAACTTCGACCGCACCAGCACCGCCTCGATGTCGGCGCCCGACAGGTTCGCGTGCTTCGACAGCGCCGCGAACGACGGCACCTCGACCAGCACCTTGGTCTTCTTCTGCATCGCCTTGAACAGCTCGTCTCGCTCGGCGTCGCTCTGCGGGTAGAACAAGGCGAGGTGCTCTTCGGCGCGCCCCTGGCGCTTCAAGTCGATCGGCAGGTTGTCGGGGCGGCACGTCAGCAAGAACCAGATGATCTTGCCGCGAAACTCGGTGTTGCCCATGAACGACGCGATCGACGCGAAGACGCGGCTCGACGTGCCCGAGTCACCGCTCGCGTCTCGGTTGCCCAGAAACGCATCGGCCTCGTCGATCATCACCGCCACCGGCCACAGCGCCTTCAGCAGGTTGAAGATCTTCTCGAGGTTCGCCTCGGTCACGCCCTGCCACTGCGAGCGAAAGTTCAAGAACTTCACGCACGGCACGCCGATGTCGCCCGCGAAGCACGTCACCATGAACGTCTTGCCCGTGCCGACCGGCCCCGACAGCAGGTAGCCCATCGGCATCACCTCGATGCGCCCCTTCTTCAGCGCCGCGGCCGCGTTGCGCAACATCGTCTTCGCCTTCGCGTGCCCCGCCACCGCGTCGAGCCCGTACGGCGGCTCGATGAACTCGAGCAGGCCGTGGCACTCGGCCTGAATCAGCTCCTTCTTCTTCTCTTTCAAGACCTCGGTCGTGATGCGCACGCCCGACTCGATCGCCTCGGTCAGCACGCGGTCGAGGTTGATGCGCGACAGGCCCGCCGTCATCTTCGCGAGCGCCGCCACCGGCACGTCTGAGATGGTGTTCAGCTTCTTGCCGTCGAGCTTCGACTTCACGAAGTCGAGCCGCTCGTCTTCGGTCGGCAGCAGAATTTCGATGTTCGCCACGTACGGGTTGCGCGACAGCCGCGGCGAGATCTCGGCCAGGTTCTCGACGATCAGCACGATCGACAGGTCGCCCTGCAGAAACTGCGGGTCCGACGCCCACTTCACCAGCGTCGCCAGCACGAACCGATCTTCGGCCGACAGGTGCGACAGGTCGCCGGCTGGCGCCAACGTCTCGGCGAAGTCGATCACCACCGCCAGCGACTTGCCGTCGGTCATGCGCATGCGCAGGTAGTTCTCGAGAATCTGCAGCGCCCGCCCCGGGTCGCGCGGCATCGTCTTCGCGTAGTCGGTGCCGTACATCGCGTCGTAGCCCTGAAGGCCCCGCTGCAGGTCTTGCTGCGACTCGGGCACCGCCGCCCGAATGCCCGAGCTGCGGTCGTAGAAGATGACGTGGTCTCGCCCACCGAACAGCTCGGCCTGCAAGAACATCTTCAGCGGCCCGAACTCGACCGAGTCGTCGTCTTTCGAGATCGGCTGCAGGTCTCGCACCGCCCCGTAGACCAGAAACGTACTGACCGTGCGCGTGTAGTACTTCTTCGCGAGCGTCTGCGCCCACTCGGGCAGGTGCGCGAGCGGGTCATCTTTTTTTTTCGTCTTCGCCATGGTTATTCGCTCTTTTTCATCCGCCCGCGAAGCTTCGCGACCTCGCCACCTTCGTGGACGTCGACCGACTCCAGCAGCGGCTCGTAACCCTTCGCCTTCATCAGCACCGCCGCCTTGCCCACCTTCACCTGCGCGAGGTGCGGCCAGCTCTTCACCGGCGTCGGGTGGCCTTTATCGTCTCTGTCCATCACCCGCTCGCCGTTCACGCTGACCTCGACCTCGACGGCGTCGCCCGGCGGCTCGAGCAGGAGCACCCCCAGCGGCGCCGGCTTCAAGACGAACATCGCCGTCACCGCCACCGCCAGCAGCACCACCGCCAGCCCGATCAGCGCGTACAGCACCTTGTTCGAGCCCTGCGACGGAGCGGGCGCCACCACCGCCGCCGGCTGCGCCGCCGTACCCGACGGTGACACCGGCGCCAGCTTGTGCGCCGACTGTGCCGTCGTGCGACGTCTGCGCGCTTGCGACTTCTCGGCCGGGTGCTCGGCCGCCGGCGCAGGTGGCGCCGCCGGAGGCGGAACCGTGTCTTCGCCCGGGTCGCTGTTCGTGATCGGCCCGCTGTCTTCGACGAACGGCGCCGGCTCTTGCGCCACCGGCGTCATGCGACTCTTCGTGCGCATCGCCGGGTTGTTGCGCGGTGGCTCGACCACCGTCACCTTCGCGAGGCCCGACGGCGGCAACGTCAGGTCTGACACCGGCGCAATCGGCTCGACCGGCGTGCCCTCACCCGAAGGCGGCACCCGCGACACCGCCTGCCTCAGCGGGTCGGTCGGCGCCTGGTGCTCACCCGTCGGCATCGGCCCGTTCGGCGCCCGCCCGCTGAACGGCGACGACATCGCCACCGTCGCGCTCTCGGCGCCCGGCTCGTCGGGCACCGGCCCCGGCGCGCCCGGGTTGAACAGGGTGTCGCCGTCGACCAGCTGGGTCGAGTTGTCTTCTTTGCCGTTCGTCAGCATCGGCGCCGCAGCCGTCAGCTTCGGCAGCCCCGCCCCGCTCGGCGTGCTGCGGTTCAGCGCCGGCAGATCGGGCGTCACGTGCGGCGGCGGCGGCGGCGACGAGGGCGCCGGCGCGCTCGGCGACAGCACCGGCGGCAGCCGCGAGATGCTCTCGCGGCGCGCCGTCGCGCCCGGGCCCGCCGTGGTGGGAATCATCGTCGGCGCGCTCGGGTGCGCCGTCGGTTGAATCGTCGGCACGTTCGTCACCGCGCTCGGCGCCGCTGCGGCCGAGCTCGCCGGCGGCACCATGCCCATGCCGTAGTTCACCTCGGCCGCCGCCATCAGCCCTTCGGGGGCCTTGATGTCCGAGTACTCGACGATGCGCTGCTTCTCGCGCTCGACCTCTTCGGCGAACGTCGACTTCATGTACTGCGCGAGATCTTTGCGGCTGAA
Organism: Myxococcaceae bacterium; assembly: GCA_016793725.1. Lineage (GTDB taxonomy): Bacteria > Myxococcota > Myxococcia > Myxococcales > Myxococcaceae > Xiheicaenimonas > Xiheicaenimonas phototrophica. Next base: position 6,160 of record JAEUJP010000789.1, read on the forward strand.
GATGCTCTCTGACGTGATGAGAAACCGCTGCAGATCGTCGGCGACCTCGCTCGCGTACTGGTAGCGATCGTCGACGTCTTTCGCGAGGGCCTTCATCACGATCTTCTCGAGCCCTTCGGGAATCTTGCGGTTGTACGTCGACGGCGGCAGCACCTCGACCTTGCGCACCTTCTCGAGCACCGAGAAGTCGCTGTCGCCCACGAACAGCCGCTCGCCCGTCAACATCTCGTACAGGCACACCCCGATCGCGAACACGTCGCTGCGGCGATCGAGCGGCAGGCCCCGAATCTGCTCGGGGCTCATGTACCCGAACTTGCCCTTCAAGATGCCCGCCTGCGTCTTCGTCGCCTTGCCCGCCGCCTTCGCGATGCCGAAGTCGATGACCTTGACCTCGCCCTCGTAGCTGATGAGCACGTTCTGCGGGCTCACGTCGCGATGCACGATGTGCATGTCGCGCCCGTTCACCTGCTTGCGGTGCGCGTAGTCGAGCCCCTCGCAGCACTTGCCCACCACGTAGCAGGTCAGCGGTATCGGAGCCGGCTCACCTTTCTTGCGGCAGCGGTCGAAGATCGCCCGCATGTCTTTGCCCGGGATGTACTCCATCGCGATGAAGTAGCTGCTCGCGATGTGAGACAGCTCGTAGATCTGCGCGATGTTCGCGTGGTTCAGCTGAACCGTGATCTTCGCCTCGTCGATGAACATCGAGATGAACTCTTCGTCTTCGGCGATGTTCGGCAAGATCCGCTTGATCGCGACCAGCCGCTCGAAGCCGCCGGCCCCGAACGTCTTCCCACGCCACACCTCGGCCATGCCGCCGATGTTGATGCGGTCGAGCAGAAGGTACTTGCCGAACGGTATCGGCTGCCTTTTGACCGGCGAGTTCACGGAGCGGGCGCGAGGTTACCAGCGTCGGCATCGAAGTACATCGGTGCTTCCGGCGCGTTTTCGGGCACCTGCCGCTGCACCAGCCCCACCACCGGCTCGCCCCCCGTCGTCACCAGCTGCGCCGCCCCGAAGCGCTCTTCGCGCGGCAGCCCCACCGCCGTCACCCACGCCCGCGACCGATCGAACGCCGCGCAGTAGAGCAGCGTGCCGGCGGCCGCCCCGCGCGCGTCGGTGCGCGGGCCCTCGCAGTCGGGCCCCACGTCGAGCGCCCACCCCTTCAGCGGCTGCCCCTTCACCAGCCAGGGGGCCTCGCCGAGCTCGGCCAGCAGCCCTTCGAGCGCCCGGCGGTCGGTCGGCACGGCCTCTGCCGTCGACAGCGCCGACGCCTTGTTCTCGAACAGCTCGAGCGCCGCCGTGGCCCGCGCGAACGACGAGAACGGCGGCTTGTCGGCCGACACGACGAACAGATCGACGAACAGCCCCACCACCGCGATGATCGGCATCACGCGGTACCCCTTCCACCCCTGGTCGTGCTTCTTCGTCAGGCCGAAGACCGTGAGCGCGCCGCCCGACACCGTGAGCGCGAGCAGCGCCGCCGCGAACGGCACCGACGGCAGCGTCGTCAGCGCCGACACCTCGGCCGAGCTCGCGCGCATGACGTCATAGAGGTCGCCGCCGTACAGCCACGCCAGCAGCGCGAAGCACCCGGCGTTCACCCCCACGCGCGCCCTCATCCCGCCAGGGCCCTCGCCGGGTCGATCGCCGCCGCGTCGCGCGACGGCCACCACGCGCCGGTGAGCGACGCGAGCACCCCCAGCGCCACACCGGCCAGCGGCAGCCCGATGGGAATCGAGAAGAACGAGTCGGGCTTGAACGGAAACTGCGGCAACCAGGTCAGCGCCGCCGCGTCGAGCGCGAACGCCGCCGCGACCGCGAGCACCGAGCCCAGCGCCCCGCCCGCTGCGCCCAGCGCGGCAGCTTCGGCGAACACCAGCGCGCGCACGTCGGCCTTGGCCGCGCCCACTGCGCGCATGATGCCCAGCTCTTTCGTGCGGGTGCGCACCGACGCCGACAGCGCATGGGCGATGTTCACCGCCGCGAGCAGGCAGATGAGCAGCGACAACAGCGCGAGCGCCGAGGTCGTGAGCAGCACGGCGGCGCCGGCGTTTTCGGCCCAGCGGCGGTCTTGTTCGTCGACCTTGAGCCCCATCTCTTTCACCCTCGCGGCCAGCTCGGGCACGTGCGACGGCGACTCGGCCTGCAGCGTCACGGCGCTGAACGTCTCGGCGTCCACCCCCGAAGCCTTGTTGAGGCGCACCGCAGTGTCGAGGGGAATGGTGAGGCCCGCCAGAATGCCGCGGTCGGACACGCCGACCAGCTGCATCGACGTGGCCGTCACCGGGCCCGGCTTCGCCTGCACCACGAACGACCGGTTGAACTCGACGGGGAACTGGAAGCCGAGCAGCAGCGTCGGCGTCAGCTTCGGCAGCCCGCGGTTCGGCGCGAACGTGTGGTTGTAGATGTCGAGCAGCCGCGTCGCCGCCACGGCCGGTATCGGCTGCCCCTCGCCGGGGTCGATGAACTCGCCCAGCTTCACGTCGGCCCGAACGAGCTCGGCGTCGACCCCGACCGCGATCACCTCGAGCCCCAGGTGCAGCCTCGAGCCGAAGAACTCGCCGTCGTAGCGGCTCACCGCCGGCACCCGCACCGTCATCTTGCGCCACGCCTTCTTCACGCCCGGCAGCGCCGCCAGCCGGTCGACCGTCGCCTGGTCGATCTTCCCCCCGCCCAACATCGACCCCAACGTCAGCTGCGAAGGCACCACCTCGACCAGCTGCGCATCGACGGGGAACACCTTCTCGCGCACCACCCGGCCGATGCCGAGCCCGAGCGCCACGAAGAACACCAGCGCGCCGATGCCGATGGTCACGCCGAACACCGACGACACCGCGCCCCGCACGTCTCGCTTCAGCGACAGCCCCACGAGCCGAATCAGCGACGAGGCCCTCATGTGAGCTTGCCGTTCTCGAGCTTGAGCACCCGGCCCGCCACCGCGCTCACGCGCTCTTCGTGCGTCACCGCGAGCACCGTCAGGCCCTCGGCGTTCAGCGACTTGAACAGCTCGATGATCTCACCGCCCGTCGCCGCGTCGAGGTTGCCCGTCGGCTCGTCGCAGAGCAGCACCTTCGGCCGCGCGAACAGCGCCCGCGCGATCGCCACCCGCTGCCGCTCGCCCCCCGACAGCTGCGACGGCTGCCGGCCGGCCTTCGCGCCCAGCCCCACCCGCTCGAGCGCACCCTTCGCGTCGCCGCCCTGCGCTCCGAAGAACGCCGGCAGCGCCACGTTGTCGAGCGCGTTCAGCCCCGGCACCAGGTGAAACGACTGAAAGACGAACCCGACCGTCGAGTTGCGAAAGCGCGCCAGCTCATGATCGCCCAGGCCCTTCAGCGACGTGCCCGCCACCGTCACGTCGCCCGCGTACGCCGTGTCGAGCCCGCCCAGCACGTGCAGCAGCGTCGACTTGCCGCTGCCGCTGCGCCCCATCACCGCCACGAGCTCGCCCTGCTTCACGTCGAGGTCGACGCCGTCGAGCACGCGCAGGCTCCCGCCGTCGCCGTCAGAAAATTCTCGCTTCAGGCCGCGCGCCGAGATCATCGGCCCGCGTCGGCCCCCGAGGGTGCCTGGGGCGCGAGCTTCAGCTGCACCTTCGCCTGCACCGCCCCGCCCTTCGTGCCGACGTTCACCGTCACCGCCTTCAGGTCATCGGAGTTGTCGAGCCACCGCACCGTCGTCGCCTTGATCGCAAACCCGCCGATGCCCCACGCCGACGACGGCAGCGCGCGCACCGCGTCAGACAGCGCCTTCAGGTCGGCCACCACCGCGAGCGGCGTCGCCTCGAGCACGTCGCGGTACGCCTGCACCGGCCCGCCGCCCGCGTCGTCGCCTTGCGCCATCGCCTTCACGCGCGGCAGCGGCGACCCGAACACCACCTGGCCGCCCTTCGCCGCGAAGTGCACCCCTTCGCCCTGCGCGTACGTCGTCACGTACACGCCGTCTTTCAGCGTCATCTGCGCACCGAACCGGGGCGCCACCGCCGCGAGCTTCTCGAGCGCCGGCGCCACGGCGGCCTCTGACTTCGCCGGCGCCACGCCCGTCAGGTGCACGAACGAAAACGGGTTCGTTCGCCGCGGGTCGAGGTCGGGCATGCCCTGCCCCATCTGCACCGTGGGCGCGAGCGACAGCCCCAGCACCGCCCCGGGAGCCACCTGCTCGAGCGCCGCCGTCAGGTCGAACCCGCCCTCGCCGAACGCGCGCTCCAGGTTCTCGCCGAGCAGCGGCAACAAGAGCGGCGCGAGCTCCTTCGCGTCACCGCCGAACCGCGCGACGAAGAACGCGTCGGCCGGCAACAGCCCCACGAGCGGCGCAGCGGGCTGCGCAGTGAACAGCGAGAGCGCTTCTTTGCTGCCGCTCCACGGGGCGTCGGCGGTGAGCGTGAACGCGTCGGGCTGCAGCGACAGCGCGATGACGACGTGGCTCACCGGCGCGACGAGCGTCGCCTTCGTCGCGGGAGGCACGTAGACGAGCGCGTCGCGCTCGGCGGGCAGGCGCGCGAGCGAGGCCGGCAGCGACGTGTCGCGCGCCAGCGTGTCGGCCTCGGCCCGAGAGGCCCAGCCGCCGAGCTGCTCGACCGACGCCATCGGGGCGATCAGCGCGTACCCGTTGCTCGACGCCCACGCGAGCCGCGTGCCGACGGCGCCGACGAGGTGGTGCACCGTCACGCCGTTCTGCACCTTGTCTTCGACCATGCTCGCGCCGAGCCGGTTCGCCGAGAGCGTACGAATGAAGGCGGCGATGCGCCCCTCGTGTTTGATCGGCAGCGCCACCATCAGCGAGCCCTCACCGTCCATGATCGCCACGCCCGCGCTGCCCGACGGGTCGATGCCGATTTGCTCGAGCTGCTCTCTCGAGCGGGGGTCGATGCCGAGCTCGGCCACCATCGCGTCGACGTAGCCCTTCGCCGTCTCGAAGTTCGCCGCCTGCACGGCGAAGGTCGCGACCTTCAGGTTCTCGACGAGCGTGAGCCGCTGCCCGAGCTTCTCGACCGAGGGCACGATGACGTACGCGTTGCCGCCGGCCGGCAGCACGCGCTCGACGCCCGACGCGCGGGTGACGGCGTCTTTGCCACACTTGCACCCGGCGACGGTGGCGCCCAGCACGACGACGAAGGCGAGCGCACGCCTCATGAACGCACCCTCGTCGGAGCGTGGGCGGGGCCCTCTTTCAGCTCCTCGGTGAACTCCATGAACTTCTCCATCTCGCGAACGGTCTCTTCGGTGGCCTCGACCTCGTGCGTGAGGGCCTCGAGCTGGCGCCCGACGACCTCGGGGTCGCGAATGGCGATCGACTGCTCGTGGGTGAGGCGCAGCACGTCTTCGATGCTGGCGAGCTGGTGGCTCACCACCTCGCGGCTCTCGGCGGCCTGCTCGAACCGCTGCACCCGCTTCTTCAAGATCTCGGCGCGGCGTTGCTTCACTTCTTTCAATCTCGGGTTCGTCTCGGCCGCGGCCTCGGCCTCGAGCGCTTTCAGCTCGTCTTCAACGGCCTTACGGTCGGTGGCCGACAGGTATTTACGGTAGCTGTTCAGGGTGCCGAGCAGCCTCAAGAACGCGGTGAGCAGGGCGTCGAGGCGGCGCTCCGACGACGAGACCATCACGCGGCCGCCGGGCAGCTTCTCGTAGGTGGCCAGGATCTTGTCGCGCAGCTCGCGCAGCGACAGGTAGTGCTGCTTCTGCGACGGCGCGAGGTCGGCGAGCAGCGACTCGAGCTCGACCTCTGAGGCCACGTCGAGCGAGTCTTGCGCGGCGAGGTTCGCGCGAACGGCGCGGCGAAACGACGGCATCATCGACAACAGCCCGAGGTACGCGGTCGAGCCGGCGGCGGCCGCCATGAAGGGCATCGGGTCACCGGTGACGAACGAGGCGACGCCGCCGGCGGCCAGCGCGAGCAGGTTCGCGGGCATCAAGAACGCCGCTTTGAGGTAGCTGGTGCGATTCGCCAAGAGGTAGTTGTTTATGCATGGCCGTCTGGCTCGTCCACAAGACAACGGGGGTGACGAGCTTCGAGGCCCTGCAGGCGGCGAAGCCCGAAGGCAAGAGCTGTCACGGCGGCGCGCTCGACCCGTTCGCGAGCGGCCTGTTGCCGGTGCTCGTGGGCAAGGGCGTGCACGTGTTTCACCTCATTCACGAGCTGCCGAAGACGTACGTCGCCACCCTCAAGTGGGGCGAAGAGACCGACAACCTCGACCTGCACGGCAAGGTCATCGCGACGGGCGACGCCTCGAACGTGAGGCTCCCCGCCATCACGGCGGGCTGGCAAGACCAGGTGCCGCCCGAGTTCAGCAACAAGCGCATCAAGGGCGAGCGGGCGTGGAAGCTGGCGCGGGCGGGTGAGAAGGTCGAGCTGCCGCCGTCGCGGGTCTACCTGCACGAGGCGACGTGGCTCGACGAGACGCACCTCCGCGTGGTCGTGCGAGGCGGCTTCTACGTGCGCTCATTGGCGAGAGACCTGGGTAGAGCGAACGGGGCGCGGGCGCACCTCACGCAGCTGCACCGCGAACAGATCGGCCCCTGGCGGTGCCCACCCGAGGGCACGATCGAAAAGCTGCCCCTCGAAGAAGCGCTGCCGTGGCTCCCGACGAGAGCCCTCTCTGACGCCGAGGTGGGAGCGCTGAGAAAAAAGCAGCCGCTGGAGCCGAAGCCGCTTCAACCGCCGAAGTGGGGGCTACCGCCGGGCTTCCCACCGACGTCGTACGTGAGAGCAGTGCACCTGGGCCGAACGGCAGCGCTGCTGAGAGCAGACCTCTCAGTGCACGCGTGGCTCTAACGACGCTCCTGGTCGCTGCGCTCCCGTTTCCGCGCCCGAGGCGCGGGGCTCACCGAACCCGGCAGCCGAGCCCGGTCAACGTCCCCGGCCCCGGCTTCAAGCAAAAGGCGACCACGCGAGCCGCGGCTACTTCACCTGCTCCTTCTTGCCGATGGTCTTCTCACCGCCCGCCGAGACCTCTGAGACCGGCGCAGGGCTCTGCAGGCCCATCTCCATCTTGAACTGCTTCACGAGCTCCTGCGCCTGAATCTTCTCGGCCTCTTCTTCGATGGCGAGGCCCTGGTGATCGACCGACTCGAGGGCCATGTTCATGCGGGCCTCATTGACGGCGGTCTGCTCTTCGACCTTGCGAATCATCTCGTCATGGGTGGCGTCGATGCCGGCGACCTCGAAGCTCTCCATCGCGTCGGCGACCTTGGCCTGCCACTTGGCGCGGCGGGCGTCACGAATCGCGGCCATCGCCTCGGCCGACTTCTTGTCTTTTTCGCGCATGAACGCCTTCTTCACGTTCAGCGCCTTCTCGTAGGCGAGCTTCGCCGTCTGGAGCTGGCCTTCGTTGCGCGCGAGGGCGCTCTTTTCCATCTGCAGGCGGGTGGCGTACTGCGCGGCAAGGTCGTCGCGACCGGCGCCGATCGCAGCCTTCACCTTCGCGGTGAGATCATTCACCTCGGCGCGGTACTTCTGGTTCTCTTTTTCGAGCAGCGTCTGGTTCGCCCGCACCATGGCGATCGACTCGTTCATCTTCGGAACCTGATCGTTCAGGTCACGAATGTTCTGCTCGAGAATCAGCTCAGGGTCTTCGATGGAGCTGACGAAGAACCCCGCGAAGCTGCGCATCGCCCGCTTGAAGCGTTCCCACATGGCTTTGAGGCTCCCTTATGCACTGATGCACTGATGCAATGGCCTTGAGACGAAACATCACGACTTTACACGCTTCTCTTCTGAACGGCTCACAAGAGCGACTCGTTCCCGAACGGTGCCGCCGAAGCGCAAGGATTCGCTCTGAAACGCCGTCGCGGCGAGCTTCAGTGACACGGCGGCGCATACCGTCGTCATGGCCACCGTCAGGGCCACGTGCAACGGTTGGGCTGCGTCGAGCACCACCGCCTTCACCAGCAGCGCCACGTCGAGCAGCGGCACACACGCGGTCGCCGCGTTGAGCTCGACCCCCGGCATCATCGCCATGATCGCGGGCATGATGGCAGCGAGCAACACGGGGGTCATGAGCGTCTGACCCTCTTTGAACGTTCGGGCGAGCGACGCGATTGCGAGCGAGATGCCCGACGCCATCACGGCGGCCGGCACGAGGCACGCGCCGAGCGTCAGCACCTGCACCAGGCTCAGGTGCATCGACACGGCGCCGCCCTCGGCGAGATCGATGCCGAGCGCGAACGTCGCCCCCATCGCGCTCAGGTTCGCGAGCGCAGCGACGACGGCGGTCAGCGCGACGGCGATGAACTTCGCCTGCATCACGTCGAGGGGGCGCACCGGCGCGACGAGCAGCGTCTCGAGCGTGCCGCGCTCCTTCTCGCCGGCGGTCAGGTCGACGGCCGGGTACAGCGCGCCGATGAACAACATCATCAAGAGCAGCAGCGGCAAGAGCCGCGAGGCGAAAAACGGCCCCAGGTCTTTCTGAAAGTCGAGGTCGAGCTCGTCGCGCTTCACGGGCTCGGCGAAGGTGGCGGGCAGCTCCGTCTCTTCGAGCCGCGCGACCAGGGCGCCCTTCGAGACCTCGTCGAGCACCGCGCGCACGCGGTCGCGCCCCTCGACCGAACGGTCTTGCCGCTTCGTGTAGACGACGGTGACGACCCCCTGCCCCTTCGCCTTCACCGCGGCGAACGCCCCGTCGGGCGAGTCGACGATCGCGGCGACGCGCTTCTCGCGCAGCTCGGCCTCGGCGGTCGCGCGCGAGAAGCGAACGTACGACGTGTGGGCGGGCACCGGCTCCAGCGCCAGAAACGCGGCGGCGTCGTCGCTGCACACGGCGACGTTCAAGTCTTCGAGGGCGAGGCGGGCCTTGCCGGCCGACATGACGAAGCCCATCAGGAGCAGCGTGGCGGGGTACAGCACGACCGGCACGAGCAACATCATGGCGAGCATGCGGCGGTCTCGAACGATGTCGAGCAGCTCCTTCTTGAGCAGCACACGAACGCGGGCGTTCAAGAGCGCCCCCAA
>JAEUJP010000792.1 GCA_016793725.1 Myxococcaceae bacterium
GGTGAACCTCAAAATCGCAAAGTCGGGAGGCATCGAGAGAGCGAGGGCGATCGGTCTCGAAGCAAAACGGCGAGGCATGAAGGTGATGATGGGGGGCATGGTCGAGACGAAGCTGGGGATGACGGCGGCGACGCACCTGGCAGCGAGCCTGGGTGGAGTCGACTTCGCAGACCTCGACACGGCGTTCCTGCTGACGACCAACCCGTTCGAAGGGGGCTACGAGGCAGAAGGAGCGAGCCTGACCCTGTCAGAGCGACCCGGGCTGGGCATCGAGCCACGCTGAAGCGCCGCCAAAGTCCGTCCCCATCCCCATCCCCATCCCCATCCCCGGTCGTTCCGAAAAAGCGAAAGGCCGGGACCCGCAACGGGACCCCGGCCTTCCGACCCAACGAGAACTAAAAGTTACTTGTGGCTGACCTGGTGACCGACCGCCGTCTCAGCAGGCGAGACCGGGCAGATCATCTCGAGGGTCAGCGTGACCCAGTGCGACGACGACGAGGCGACCTGAATCTCGCCGACCGACGTGCACTGCACATCGGCGTGGTCCCACATCTTCGAGTTCGCGCCTTCGACCTGCTTCAGGCGGTCGTTGGCCTGCTTCACGAGCTCGTCGCGGTGCTTGTCGAGCTTCTCGACGCTCCACACTTCCGACACGCCCAGGGCGGCTTCCTTCATCTCGAAGCCCGACTCGGTGCCCTTGTCGTACTTCGGGAGCGTCAGGATGTACTCGCGCAGCGGCTTGAAGCAGGTGTTCGCCTGCGTGATGCGGGCGTCCGGGTCTTTGCCCGTCACGTCAGCCCAGATGTCGACGTTGCCGCCCGTGAACCACTTGAGGTTGTCCGACGAGCCGGGGACGACGTAGTGGTTGATCTGAAAGCCGCAGCCCGCCGTCTGGCCGATCTTCTTCAGGTCCGCGAAGGCCTTCTGCATCTGGGCCGCCGCCGAGTCGAAGCTCGAGCCGTGCGCGTTGATGCGCACGTTCACCGTGCCGCGCTCAGGCGGAACGTTGATGGAGTTCTGCAGGGCGTTCTCACGGCCACCCAGGCCGACCTTCACGAGGTCGCCGACAGAAGGCGGCACGTAGACGGGCGGCACCGTGGGGCCACCCAGACCGCCAGGGAGCAGGCCACCACCACCCAGCAGGCTACAGCCGGGGAGCAGGGCGATTACCAACGAGGACACAACCAGGCGCAATTTGGTCATGGGCCGGCGTTCTACTTTTTCCACGGCCACTTGGTAGTAGAAAGTTGCGCGTGCGAACTGCGCTTCTGTTCACCCTGCTGCCCGCATTCGCCTGGGCCGATTCGCCCCTCACGTCAATTTCTTTCACCGCCTCATACGGCGACCTCGCGGTCATTCAGCAGTCGCGCGACGCGCAGCTGAACTTTCTGCTCCAGGGCTCGGCCCCCAACGACCAGAAGCTCGCCGTCATGACCGCCCTCGGCTGGCAGGCCGCTGACAACGCCGCCCGCTTCGTCGCCTTGCTCGAGGCCCAGCGCCCCGGCGACGTCTCGCCCGCCGACCGCTTCGTCGCCGGCTACCTGCTCGCCCTCGACGACTACCTCGACCTGAAGAAGAAGGGCCTTCAGGGCAAGACCGCGCTCCAGCTGCTCGACGCCGCCGCGAAGCAGCTGCCGAACGACTTCGCCGTGCAGTACGCGCACGCGCTCGTCAGGGCTCAAAGAGCGCTGAACGACCCGAAGATGTGGTGCGACGTCTTCCGCCTCCCCGAAGACGTGAAGCGAAAGTTCCCGCCCGAGAAGCGCAACCTGCGCCCGGGCGCCCTCGAGACCGCCGACGGCTACCTGTACGGCTACAAAAAAGAGTGCACGGGCTCGGACGCGGCGAAGTACGAGCAGCTCGAGGCGCTCAACCAGCACTACACCGTCTCGCGGCTCGGCAAGCAGGTGGTCGGCGCGACGCAGGGCGGCGTCGTGGTGTGGCAGCCCGAAGCCACGAAGCCCGTCGCGAAGTACGACGCGTACATCTGCAGCGGCCTCACGCACGGCGGCTCGGTCTGGGCCGGCTGCGACATGGAGGTCGTGCGCTGGGACGGCAAGTCGTTCAAGACGTACCTGAAGGGCAAGCGCGCGAACGACTACTTCCACCCGCTGGCCGGCCCGAACGGCGCGCTGTGGCTCACGCGCGGCGACAAGCTGTGGCAGTACGACGCGGCCACCGACACGTTCGTGAAGCTGAGCGCCCCATGGAGAGGCGACCCCTACAGCGCCGCGGTGCGAGCGAACGGCGAGACGTGGTGGGTCGACTTTCTGAAGGCGCTCGTCGTCGATGGCCGGCGCATCGAAGTGCGTTCGCCGCAGTACCCGGGCACCGACCCGCGCCGCGTTCGTGAAGACGTGAAGGGCACGCTCTGGGTCGAAGACTTCGAGTCGGGCCTCTTTCGCTACGACGACGCGAAGAAGGTGTTCGTGAAGGTGCCCGGCGTCGAGGCGAAGTCGAGCGGCGTCGTGCGCGACGATGCGCGCGGCCGCTACGTGCAGCTGCACTACACCGACGGGCTCGTCTTCGTCGGCGACGACGGCAGCGTCTCGAAGTTCCCCCTGCGCGAGCTCGACTTCATGCGCGACCTCATGCTCGACGAGAACGGCGACCTCTGGGTCGCCGGGTGGAAGGGGCTCATGAGGTTGCGCCCCGATGGCGCTTCGTTCGGGAAGCAGCTCTTCGAAGCGCGCTGAGCTCGAAACAACGTCTCCGCCCTGCGGTGAGCGGAGCGGCGCCAGCCGCGCAGTCGAACCGGTCGCAAGCACGCGACTCCGGCCGCCTTCGACTTCGGCCTTCGGCCTCCGCTCAGGCCAAGCGGTGGGGTTTACTGTGTATTCCTCATGACATGACGCGTTGCAGCAACTTCGCGACCTGTCGTACGATAATTCCCTACAGTCAAGGGGCGACGCGAGGGAAGCCGTCGTGATGGAGCGGTCAAGCGAGCGAGAGGAGCGCAGCGACGACCCGTTCGAGGCCGTCGCGACGCCGGTGCGCGCGCGCCACACGCTGCCCCAGGTTCCGCGGCCTGCCCGCACGCGTGAAAAGCTGGTTCAAAGCGCCCCCGCGGGAGAACATCGCGACGTGGCAGCGATGTTTCAGGAGCCCAGCCCGGAAGCTCCCGTACCGTTCGGCGCGTACGAGCTGATTCGCCGCATCGGTGCGGGGGGCATGGGTGAGGTCTTCCTCGCGCGCGAGAAGAAGAACGGCGAGACCCGCGCCTGCGTCGTGAAGAAGGTGCTGCCCAGCCTGCAGGCGAACCGCGCGTTCGTCGGCCGCTTCCTCGACGAGTCGAAGGTCGTCGTGCGCCTCTCTCACTCGAACGTCGCGCGCGTCTACGCGATGGGCGAGGCCGACGGTGAGTACTTCCTCACCATGGAATACGTGCAGGGCAAGACGGTGAGCCGCTTCACCAAGCGCCTGCGCGACCGCAAGACGCAGATGCCGCTCGGCGCGATTCTGCTCATCGGCGAGCGCGTCTGCACCGGCCTGCAGTACGCGCACGACGCCACCGACGAGCGCGGCCAGCCGCTGCAGCTCGTGCACCGCGACCTGTCGCCCGCCAACGTCTGCATCTCGTACCGCGGCGAGGTGAAAATCATCGACTTCGGCGCCGCCCAGTCGACGCTCAAAGAAGAGCAGACCGCCCCGCGCGTCGTCATCGGCAACCTCACGTACATGGCGCCCGAGCAGGCGAAGAAGCAGTTCGTCGACCGTCGCGCCGACGTCTACTCGACCGGCGTCATGCTCTGGGAGCTGCTCAGCTGGTTCGCCCTGCCCCAGAAGGGCGACCCCATCGAGCGCTGGCGCAAGGCCGCGAACCCGCATTGGGACGCGCCGAGCGTTCACAACCCCAACGTGCCGCCCGAGCTCGACGCGCTCGTGCTGCGCGCGCTGCGCAAAGACCCCGACGCTCGCTTCAAGTCGGCCGCCGAGCTCGGCGCCGCCCTGCGCGAGATGCGGCAGCGCCTCTCGCCGAACTACGGCGAGGCCGAGCTGGGCGCGCTGCTCTCGAAGGCGTTCGCGCGCGAGAAGACCGCCGAAGACGCCGTGCTCGCCGAGACGCTCGGCAAGCCCGTCATCGACGAGGTGCCGACCGACAAGAAGCGGCGCACGAACGTGATTCCCGTCACCGCCCTCGCGTTCGAGCACAACGCCGTGCTCGCCGAAGACGTGCCGAGCGAAGAAGAGCTCACCGACCCGGGCCGCGTCACGCTCGGCGATGACCCGCCCGCGCCGACGCCGCGCAAAGAGCCCATCGAGCTCACGAAGAAGAAGACGCGCCCGCAAGAGAAGGTCGCGACCCTGTCGACCGGCGAGATGGGCGCCGTCTCGACGCGCCGTGCGTTCGGCGTTCAGTTCGAAGCGCAAGACCCGCTCATCGAGCGGTCGCTCGTGATGGAAATCGAGGGCGGCTCCGACGAAGAAGAAGAGCCCGAATATCTCACCCACCCCTACGCCAACCGGAGCGGCAGCTTCATCGTCGTCGCCATCGGGGTGTTTCTCGCCGCCGTGGGCTTGGGCTTTCTCGGAGTCTGGCTCTGGGCCAACCATCAGCCCTAGAGTGGGCCCCGCAGGGCCGGAGTCGAAGGGGACAATGAAGAGACCGCTTCTCCGGGTCCTGCTGACAGCCGCCGTTCTCTGCGCCGCCTGTGAGCGCAACCTCGGCCTGCCCGAGCTGCCCGAAGAGGGCGGCGTCGTCGGCCGCGTGACGTACTCGGCGCCCGGCACCACCCAGCGCCGGCCCGCCGTGCGCGCCGTCGTGTCGCTGTTCGGCAGCGCAAACCAGGTCGAGACGAACGCGGGCGGCACGTTCTCGCTGCCCGGCGTCGAGAAGCCCGAGCTGCTCCACATTCGCTTCGACTCCGACTCCGACGGCGTCATCGACAAAGAGCGCCTCGTCGACCTGAGCGGCTACGGCGTCGGCCCGCGGCGGCGGGTCGACCTGGGCGAGCTGCAGCTCGGCGACTATGCGTCGGTGCGCGGCCGCATCTTGCTCGCCGACGTGCTGAACACGACCGGGCACTCGGGCTCGACCTTCTTCGTGCCCGAGGGCCCGTACCAGGCCCTCACCGCCGGCGACGGCGCGTTTCTGCTGCCGAACCTGCCCGAGGGCCCGCTCACCTTCAT
>JAEUJP010000815.1 GCA_016793725.1 Myxococcaceae bacterium
GCGCGCGCGAGGTTGCGCAGAAAAGTAGCCTGTCCCCTTTTTCTGCTCCGCTTTTTTCTACAGCGACGCGAGCAGGCCGGCGAGCGCCTGAGCGCGCGGTATCAACGTCTTCGCTTCGATGTACTCGTCTTTCGTGTGAAAGCCCTTGCCGCGCGGGCCGAGCGCGTCGATCGAGGCGACGCCCATCGCCGACGTCGTGCACGCGTCTGAGCCGCCACCCACGCGCGGTGACTCGCTCGCCGCCAGCCCGAACTGCACCGCGTGCTTCGCGTAGGCCTCGAAGAGCTTCACGTTCGCCTCGGTGCGCTCCATCGGCAGGCGGTTCGCGCCGCCGACGCAGTGCAGGTGCGTGCCGGGCACCGCCGCCGCCGACTCGGCCGCCGCGTCGAACAGCGACTTCACCAGCCACTCGGCGTCGACCGCCGTCACGAAGCGCAGGTCGAGCTCGGCGACCGCGTGGTCGGGCACCGTGTTTTTGCCCTGCCCTCCGCCGATCTTCCCCACGTTCACCGTCACGCCGCGCTGGTAGTCGGTCAGCCCCTGCGCCTTGTCGATGAACTTCGCGAGCGCCCACGCCGCGTTCGCGCCGTCAGCGTGGTTGTTGCCCGCATGCGCCGCCTTGCCCTTCGCGGTCACGTCGAGGTTGCCGGTGCCCTTGCGCGACGTCACGATCGCGTCGTTCGCGCGGCCCGACTCGAAGACCAGCGCCGCCTGCGCGCCCTTCAGCTCGGTGCGAATGAGGGGCGCGCCCTCGAAGCTGCCCACCTCTTCGTCGCTCACGATGATGACGCGCAGCGGCGGCAGCGCCGCCAGCCCCTTCGTCTGCGCCAGCGCCTTCAGCGCCCACGCCACCACGACGAGCCCGCCCTTCATGTCGAGCACGCCCGGCCCGCGCCGCAGGTCACCGTCGACGCGGTAGCCCTCGAACACGCCCGGAGGAAACACGGTGTCGAGGTGCCCGATGAGCCCGACCGGCTTCGCGCCCGCCTTGCCGCCCGAGCGGAAGACGAGGTGGTCGGCGTACTTCTCGCTCTTCACCCGCTCGACGCTCAGCCCCTCGAGGGTGAAGACCTCGGCGAGCAGGTCGGCCACGCGGTTGCCGCCCGCCACGTTTTCGGTGAACGAGTTGACGTTCACGAGCGCAGACAGCGCGCCCTCCATCTCGGCCAGCCGCCCCTCGAGCCACTTCGCTGCGTCAGTCATTTCGCGCACCTGACTACCACGCTCACGCGCTCTGGGTCGGCGGCTTGACTTTTAGAACGACCGTTCGTATTTTTCGGAGCGTCATGTCGAAGGGCGAAGAGACCCGAGAGCGCATCGTCACGCGGGCCTACCTGATGGCGGGCCGCGATGGGCTCGAGGGGCTGACCATCGGGGCGCTGGCCGACGAGCTGAAGCTCTCGAAGAGCGGCCTGTTCGCGCACTTCGGCTCGAAAGAAGAGCTGCAGCTCGAGGTGCTGCGCGAGACCGAGCGCCGGTACACCGAGATGGTCATCAAGCAGGCGCTCAAAGCGCCGCGCGGCGCGCCCCGGTTCAAGAAGCTGTTCGAGCTGTGGCTCGACTGGGCGACGAACCCGGTGAACCCCGGCGGCTGCCTGTTTCTCGCGGCGAGCATGGAGCTCGACGACCGCGAGGGCCGCACCCGCGACTACCTGGTCGCGACCCAGAAGCAGCTGCTCGCGTTCGCGACCCAGTCGGTGCGGCTGTGCGTCGAGCAGGGCCACTTCAAGGCCGACACCGACTGCGAGCAGGTCGCCGGCGAGCTGTACGGCATTCTCGTCGCGTACCACCAGTTCAAGCGCCTCTTGCGCGACCCGAACGCCGACAAGCGGGCGAAGGTCGCGTTCGAGCGGCTCATCAAGTCTCTTCAACCGTAGCGCCTCAACCGAAAGGGAGCCTCACCATGCAAGCCGCCGTGTTCGCCGCGCCTAAAAATAGCACGACCGTTCGTTTTCGTTTCCTCGAGTGGCTGGCGCCGAAGGCGCTCATCGACCGGGCGTACACGGCGTGGTGCACGCCGCCGCGGGCGAAGAAGCCGAGGCCGCCGAAAGACGGGCGCGCGTTCGAGCTCGAGACGCCGCTGGGCACGCTGAAGGCGTGGGAGTGGGGCATGCGCGACGACGGCGAGACGGTGCTGCTGGTGCACGGCTGGGGCGGCAGCGCGGTGACGATGGAGAAGCTGGCGAAGCCGCTGGCCGATGCGGGCAAGCAGGTGATCGCCATCGACCTGCCGGCGCACGGGCTGTCGCCGGGGCGCATCACGAACGCGGTCGAGATGTCGCGGGCGATCGAGGCGGCGCTGTGGCGGTTTCGGCCGAGCGCGGTCATCGCGCACTCGCTGGGGGCGTCGGCGACGGCGCTGGCGCTGACGCGGGGGCCGAAGGTCGAGCGGGCGGTGCTGCTGGCTCCGGGCGTCGACCTGTCGTACTTCGCGCACGCGTTTGCGGCGCGCGCAGGGCTGTCGCAGGGCGTGGCGCTCGGCATTCTGTCGCGCATTCAGGAGCGCGTGGGGGTGTCGGTGGACTCGCTGGCGCTGTGGAACAACGCGCCTCCGGAGGCGACGAACGTGCTGGTGGTGCACGACCCGGCGGACACGGAGATTCCCTGGTCACAGGTGCAGGAGCTTCAAGCCGCGTGGCCGAAGATGGGCCTGCTCGCGGCGCCGGGGGTCGGGCACTTCCGCCTGCCGCGCGACGCGGCGGCGATCTCGGCGGCGGTGGGCTTCGTGGTCGACGGGCAGCGGCGCGGCACCGACATTCGGGTGCTTTCGTCTGCAGCCTGAACGTATAGGCAGCTTGTGGTGGATCTTCGTGTGGTAAGGGCCAGCCGGGCCCTTTCCCATGCTGCTCCTCCGCGACGTTCAGAAGACCGACCTGCCGGGCTTGAAGCGCCTGGCGGCGGTGCTGAACAGCGTGAACCTGCCGAACAACGAAGAGGTGCTGAGCTCGCTCATCGAGCGCTCGACGAAGAGCTTCTCGGGGGCGATCAAGAAGCCGTTCGATCGCGAGTACCTGTTCGTGCTCGAAGACCGGCGCAACAAGCACCTCATCGGCACGTCGATGATCATCGCGCAGCACGGCACGCGCGAGGCGCCGCACATCGCGTTTCAGGTGACCGAGGCCGAGCACTACAGCGCGTCGATCGACCGGCACTTTCGCCACCAGGTGCTGTCGATTGGCTACAACTACGACGGCCCGACCGAGATCGGCGGCCTCGTCGTCGACCCGCCGCACCGCTCGACCCCCGACAAGCCGGGCAAGCAGCTCTCGTACGTTCGCTTTCTGTACATGGCGATGCACAAGAAGCTGTTCCGCCCGCGCGTGCTCGCCGAGCTCTTGCCGCCGCTGATGAAAGACGGCCGCAGCCTCTTGTGGGAGGCGTGCGGCAAGAAGTTCACCGGGCTCGAGTACACCGAGGCCGACAAGCTCTCGCGGCGGAACAAAGAGTTCATCAAGGAGCTGTTCCCCGCCTCAGACATCTACGCGACGATGTTCAGCGAGCGCGCGCAGAAGATCATCGGCGTCGTCGGTGAAGAGACGCGCGGCGTTCAGCGCATGCTCGAGCGCATCGGCTTCAAGTACGTGAACCGCATCGACCCGTTCGACGGCGGCCCCCACTACGAGGCCGACCTCGACGACATCAGCCTCGTGCGCCGCTTTCGCACCGCGAAGCTCGGCGAAGGCGACTTCGAGCTCGAGGGCGAGCTGTGGCTGGCAGGCGCGGTGAAGACCGGCGCCAAGGGCCGGTTTCGTTCGGTGCTGACCCCCGTTCGTTTCGCCGACCAGATCGCCTACCTTCCTGGCCCTGCCAAGGAGGCGCTGGGCGTCGAAGCGGGTGACAAGATTTCACTCGTGCCCTTCGAGTGATGTGGCTCGCAGTCGCATTGAGCGCCGTGCTCGCCCAGGCCGACGGCGAGCCGCACGACGTCTGGCTCGAGACCGGGCGACGGCTCACGCAGACGTTTCTCGACGGCCGCCTCGACGAGCTGTGGCAGCAGGCGGGGCCCACGTTCAAGCGCGGCTTCGGTGGGAACCTGGTGGGCCTCAAGGGCTTTCGCGCGAAGCTGGCGAACGACTTCGGTGACGAGCTGCGGCTGACCGCCGAGCGGTTGGATGAGCGCAACCAGCTCGTCGTCTACACCCGGCAGTCGACGTTCTCGCGCTGGGCCCTCGGCGTCGAGCTCGAGTGGGTGTGGGACCCGGCGAAGGGGCAGCTCGTCTCGGTCGGCGCGCGGCCTGCGTTTCGCGAGGCCCCCAGCCCTCACGGCGACTACGTGCCGAAGGTGGAGTTGAAGCTGCCGTTTCGCGGCACGTGGTCGGTGCTGTGGGGCGGCCGCACGTGGGACCTGAACCGTCACACCTCGGTCGCCGACATGCGGTACGCGACCGACTTGTGGATTCTGAAGAACGGCAGCTCGTGCCAGGGCGACTGCACGCGCAACGAGCAGTACCACTGCTGGGGTAAGCCGATCGTGGCTCCGGCCGATGGCACCGTCGTGTTCGTCGAGAACGGCCGACCCGACAACCGGCCCAATGCGCCCGACCCGAAGAACCTGTTCGGGAATCACGTCGTGATCGATCACGGCAACAGCGAGTTTTCGCTGCTCGCGCACATGAAGAAGGGCAGCGTGGTGGTGAAGAAGGGCGAGGCGGTGACCGTCGGCGAGATCATCGGCGTCGCCGGCAACAGCGGCATGTCGACCGAGCCGCACCTGCACTATCAGCTGATGGATGGGGCCGATTGGGCCACTGCCCAGGGCCTGCCCGCCCGGTTCTACCGGTACAGCGTGAACGGGGTCGCCGTCGAGAGCGGCGAGCTGCGGCGCAGTCAATATTTGTCGCCGTGACGCTCGGGTCGGCGACGGGTTCGGTTCACGTCCACGACGACGGTTCACGTCCACGACGACGGTTCACGTCCACGACGACGCCGACGTCGACGTGTTGCGGGTTCGGCGCCTCTCGGGTGCGGGTGCGGGTTCGGGTTCGTTGACGACGCTGTCGTCACGTGCCCGTCTCACGTGACTCGTCACTTCTGGATCTTGAGCCCCGGTAGCAGCATCGGCACGCAGCGCTCGTTCTGACAGAGCTCGTCTGCCTTGCACTGGTCGCGGCACGGCATCGTGTCGCACAGCCCCGTCTGCTCGTTGCACTTCGTGCCGGGCGGGCATGACGCGATACAGCCTCCCGTCGCTCTCGACGCCGCCGCCGCGCCGACCGCAGCGCCGATGGCTCCGATCGGGTCGTTCGAGCCGACGTTGCCCGACTGCCCTGGCGCGTAGGCTCCGCTTCCACCGACGCCCAGCCGCACCTGCTTCTTTGCCTCTGCGCACGCGCACAACAGCAGCAGTGTCGCCATGAGACGCATCGGCCGTTCAGCTTACGTCAGCAGCCACGGGTGCCTGAGCAGCGCCAGCGCCTCGCGCACCGTCTGCACCAGCCAGTCGGTCGGCGCGAGCACCCTCCCTGAGCTCACCGGCAGCGTCTTGATGCCCTGCCGCTCGAACTGCGCCTGCCCCCGCAGCAGGTGGTACCCGTCGCTGACCAGCAGCACCTCGTCGACCCCGCGCTCTTTCAACAGCGGCAGCGACAGCACCGCGTTCTCGTGCGTCGAATGACTGCTGTCTTCGACGATGCACGCGCTCTCGGGCACCCCCGCCTTCACCGCGAGGTCTCTCGCGACGCTCGCCTCCGACGGCAGCCCTCGCGCCGAGCCCCCGCTGAAGACGATGAGCGGCGCCCTGCCCTGCAGGTACAGCTCTGCCGCCTTTTCCGCCCGGTACTGCAGCGCCGGTGACGCGTGGCCGCTCGGCATCACGCGGGCCCCCAGCATCACGATCGCCTTCGCGGTGCCGCTCGCCGCCGGCCTTCGCGCGGCCAGCTCGACACGCACCGCCACCAAAATGACGATGACGAACGGCAGCATGAGCAGCAGGGCGACCACGCGGCGGCGCATTGTGCCTTCGCGTTGCTACTTCCACACCAACTTGCGCTTGCCCTCGAGCAGCTCGACGTAGAGCGCTCCGGCCTGCTCTTTCGGCAGCTCGAGGTAGGCCGTGTTCGGCACGCTCTTCTTCGCCTGCTTCGCCGATGGGTCCACGTCTCTGCCCTCCGTGACCACCCACGCGTGCGGGTACGCCCGGTTCTTCTCGACCACCAGCCCCAGCGCGAGCCTCGCCCCCGGGTGCTCGGCCACGTACGCACTGGCCACGTCGAGACATACGTCGGCCTCGGCCAGCGGCGTCTTGCGCGTTCCCCGTGGCATCGCGCCCAACCCCCGTGCTCCCTCGACGGGCGGCTCCAGCTCGAGCCTCTTCCCCTTCCCCTCGATCGCGAAGCCCTTCTCGTACGGCTGCCCCGCCTCGAGCGGCTTCGTGCTGCGCGTGAAACGACTCTTGCCGAGCTCGAGCGCTTCGAGCTCGCCCGTCGCGTCGTAGCGCGCCGTGAACGCCTTGCCCAACGTCGTGCCCTTCACCTCGCGCGCGCCCACTTCGTCTGCGCACAGCTTGCCCGTCGCGTTCGTCAGCTCGGCGATGCCGTCGACGCAGCCACTCTCGGGCTTGTGCCACAGCCAGTAGCCTTCCGGCACCGGGCGGCCCTTCACCAGCTTGAACTCGTCGCTCTGCTCCGAGCGCTTGCGCCGGTACACGTGCTGCGACGTGTAGCGGTACTGGTCGCCCTGCAGCGAGAGCTCGACCGTGCCCACCGGCACCCCGTCGAGCTCGAACAGGTAGCGCGCCTGGCTGAGCAGCACGAACGCAACCGACCCGAAGAACATGACGACCGTCTACGCCCCTCGCGCCATGAGCTCCAGCTCGACGCCCCGCACCTTTCCTCACGAAGGCTCGTCCTCCCCCCGAACGAACACCCCTCAGGGAGCACGGCATGTCACACCCACATTGGTTGGCGCTGTTTTTCATTTCGATGGCCTGTGGCGCTCCGCAGCGCACGGGCGTCACGAGCTGCGGCACGACGAACAAGGAGTGCCAGGCGGGGCAGTACTGCAGCGACGAGACGTTCGGCTACTGCTCGGCAGGGTGCCTCTCGAACAACAACTGCTCCGCCGAGCAGCAGTGCATCAAGCCGGCCGGCGTCAATGAGGGCACGTGTCAAAGCGGCGTGGTGCAAGGAACTGCGGGCGGCGCCGGAGGCGGCAGCACCACGCCCGACTGCACCGCGTTCTGCTCACGCATGACCACGTGCGGGTTCATGGGAGACTGCGCGACGCTCTGCGCTCGGGTGAGCGGCGCATGCCGGCAATGTACGGTCGACGCCCCCAGCTGCGCTTCGGTCGACACGAGCTGCGAAGCTCCGTGCACCCAGTAGCGGGCAGCGCCGACCCCGGTTGTGCTACGCCCGGTGCATGACCTGCGTGCGCCGGCTCACCGTGCTCGCGACGCTCGGGCTTGCGGCGTGCGCCAGCGAACCCTCGCCCGTGCCCTGCGCGGTCTGCGCGGGCGGGGGCGGCACCGCTGGCGGAGCCACCGCGGGTGGCGCGACTGCTGGCGGTGGCGCGACCGCTGGCGGCGGCGCCACAGCGGGTGGCAGCGCCACCGCGGGCGGAGGCTCGACTGCGGGCGGGGGCGCGATGTTCGGCGACGTCACCGGTCACGCCATCGTCACCTGGCTGCTCGACGACGGCGGCACCGTCGTGCAGCCGCTCAACACCGCTGCCGTCTCGCTGGGAGCGTGGGTCGGCCTCGACTCGGGCACGCCCAGCTACCGCATGGGCAGCGGCAACGCGCAGGGCACCTTCACCGTGCCCAACGTGCCGCCCGGCGACTTTCTGTTCCGCTTCGGCGACACCTTTCTGCTCACGAGCGAGCGCGTGCTCGACCTCGACTCGTCGAGCCCCGGCCGCCCCGACGGCGTGCGCGCCCTCGTCTCGCCCACCCCCCTCACGTTCGACTTCACCGGCCTCGACCCGTGGCAGAGCGGCGATCAGCTCGAGCTCTTCGCGTCGAACGCCGGCGCCGTGCTGCGCAGCCTCGAGGTCTACGGCACCGGCGCCCCCGACGCCGGCGCGACGACCCTCGGCGGCTTCTCGCTCGACTACGCGCGGTACTCGCTCACGCCGACGCTGAACACGCCCATGATCGATGGCGCCAAGGGCGACCGCGCCGTGCTCGTGCAGCGCCGCTCGCGCGAAGACGCCGGCGTCGGCACGCAGCTCGCCGTTCGCGCGGCGACCCCCGCTCCGTTCACGATGGTCGACGGTCAGGCCCGCGCGCTCAGCGGTACCTTCGTCGCACCTTCACCGCAGACCGTCGCCTTCGACGTGCGTCAGGCCGACTTCGTCGCCGCCGGAGCGCAGCTGAACAGTTCGGCGACGCAGTTCTTGATCGTGGGCTTCAGCGTCAGCGCGCGCAGCCCCGTGCTGCTCGACACCGACCTCTTCACCGAAGCCGGCCTCGGCTACGCGCGCCTGCCCGCGGCGCTGCCGCCATCGTTCGCGCTCGCGAGCGCATTTCCCCCGAGCTTCGGCGTCTCGGTGCGCGTGCAGCTGCAGCACGTCGTTCAGCGCGCCCTGCCCGGCGCGACCACCCCGCTCTCGCAGCTGGCCTTCATTCGCTCGGTGCTGCCGCTCGCCACGTTCACGAGCGGCCCCGTTCAGCCCCGCCTCGGGCCCGTGACGCAGCCGCGCGTGAATGGCCTCGACCTGCTGGTCGACCAGACCGGCATCGGCACGCGGCCCACCTTCAGCTGGTCGGCGCCGGCCCTCGGCGCGCCGTCGCGGTACCGCATCGACGTGCAGCGAATCTCGCTGCAGCAGGGCGCCGTCGGCGTCGCGGCCACGACGCGGTTCGAGACGCCGCACACGACGTTCACGCTGCCGGCCGCGATGCTGACTGCGGGGCAGGCGTACGTCGTGCGCATCTTCGCGCTCCAGGCGGCCAACCTCGGCCCGGCGAAGCTGTTCGGGGCGGCGCTGCCGCTGCACGACTCTGCGGTGGTCAGCGGGGTGCTGCGGCCGTAAAACGAAGGCGGAAGTGGGAAAGCTCCGCTACCTCATCGTGTTCGGCGTCGGAGGGGGCCTCGGCACGGGCCTCGTCGCGGCGCTCGCGGCGCTCACCTTGACCGGCCACCCGAACACCTGGCTCGGCTGGCTGACGGTGCTGTTCGTGAACGTGGCGGGCTTCACGCTGTTCGGCTGGCTGACGTACTTCCAGTGGGCGGCGAGCAGCTCCGAGCGACGCAACCGGCTGCTCGAGAAGCTGGCTGCGGGCAACCTGACGCCGACGGGCGAGGGCCGGCTCGAAGACGAGCCCGAGCTGCAGCGGCTGTCGCTGTCGCTGCGCCGCGCGCTGTCGAACGTGCAGCGCGGCACCGAGACGCTGCACGGCACGCGTGAAGAGCTGGCCGAGCAGGCGAGCGCGCTGCTCGACGCGGCGCGGCGGCAGGGGTCGGCGGTCGATCGCAGCCGCGCGGCCGTCGACTCGATGGGCCAGAGCCTCGACGGCGCGGGCAAGCGCATCGGTCAGCTCGAGGCGTTCGCGCGCGACACGACGACGGTGCTGTCAGAGATGACCGAGCGGGTCGAGCAGGTGGCGCAGGCGCTGAGCTCGCTGGTGGCGACGGCGGGCAAGACGACCGAGCGCGCCGAGTCGATGTCGAACCGCGCGGTCGAGGTGGCCAGCGCGAACGACGCGCTGACGCGGTTCGCGGTCGAAGCGGAAGATTACGTGTCGGCCGTCGAAGGCGGCATCGATGCGGTGCGGCGGCGCGCCGACGAGACGGGCAGCCTGGCGCGCGAGGTGACGTCGACGGCCGAGAAGGGCGAAGGGCTGGTGCTGTCGAGCGTGCGAGGCATGTACCGCATCGACGAGGCGGTGCGGCGGGCGGCCGAGCTGGTCGAGCGGCTGGGGTCGCAGAGCCTCGAGATCGGGCGCGTGGTCGACGTGATTCAAGAGATCGCCGACCAGACGAACCTGCTGGCGCTGAACGCGGCGATCATCGCGAACCAGGCGGGCGAGAGCGGCAAGGCGTTCGGGGTGGTGGCGAACGAGGTGCGCGGCCTGTCTGAGAGAACGGCGCGCTCGACGCGAGAGATCTTCCAGCTCGTGAAGGCGGTGCGCGACGGTGTGCAGCGCGCGGTCGAGCTGGTGAGCGAGGTGCGCGAGGCGGCGGTGGCGGGCACGCAGCAGGGTGACCGGGCGTCGGCGGCGCTGAAAGAGATTCGCACCATCACGCAGCGCACGTTCACGTCGATCGAAGCGACGGTGGCCGAGACGGCGCGGCTCGAGGCGCAGGGCACGCGCATGGTCGACTCGGCCCGGCAGGTGGCGAAGCGGCTGCAAGACGTGGCGCGGCTGACGACCGAAGAGGTGAACGAGGGCCGCGAGCTGGTGAAGCAGACGGCCGACATGGCGCGCACCGCGCAGGGGGCGTCGCAGCGGGCCGAGGGTCAGGCGCAGACGGGCCGCGACCTGTCTGACTCGGTGCTGAAGCTGACGGCAGCGGTCGACGAGCTGCGCGCGGCGCAGCGGGTGCTGAAGAAGGGCGACGTGGCCATCGGCGAAGAGGTGGCCGAGGTGCGTGAAGACGCGCTGCGCATCATTCGAATCGCCGACGCGCTATCGCGCACGGTCGAGCAGCTGCGGCACGAGGGCGAGACGCTCGACGCCGAGGTGTTTCGGTTTCAGCTGCCGCAGCCGCAGCCGGGCGGCGTGCTGGTCGCGGCGATTCACCAGCACGACGTCGTCACGCGAACGCACGGGCTCGACCCGCTGTTCACCATCGACCTGCAGTTCGCTGAAGTCAGCGCGGCGCTGCACGACACGCTCTTGCGGTTCGAAGACGGCATGCTGGTGCCAGGGCTCGCCGAGAAGTGGGAGGCCGACCCGAGCGCGCGCCGCTTCCGTTTCACGCTGCGGCGCGGTGTGCAGTTTCACGACGGCGTGGCGTTCGAGGCGAAGCACGTGAAGGCACACTTCGAGCGCCTGATGGACCCGCGCGTCGGCTCACCCGACCAGGGGGTGCTGAAAGACATCGAGGGCGCCGCCGCGTACGAGGGCGGCACGGCGCGCGAGGTGAGCGGCATCGAGGTGCTCGACTCGCACACGCTCGACATTCGGCTGGCTGAGCCGCGCGCGTACTTCTTGCGGCTGCTGGCGCTGACGTCGCTCGGCATCGCTCGGCGCACCGAAAACGGCCGGCTGGTGGGCACGGGGCCGTTTCGGCAGGTCGAGTCAGAGAGCGGCCGCATCGTGCTCGAGCGCAACCCCGTCTACTTCCGCACCGGGCTGCCGCTCTTGTCGCGGCTCGAGCTGCTCTTGTGCGGC
The DNA here is from genome assembly GCA_016793725.1 of Myxococcaceae bacterium. Lineage (GTDB taxonomy): Bacteria > Myxococcota > Myxococcia > Myxococcales > Myxococcaceae > Xiheicaenimonas > Xiheicaenimonas phototrophica. Next base: position 11,279 of record JAEUJP010000815.1, read on the forward strand.
GACCGCACGACGGCGCTCACGAAGCTGGCGCAGAAAGAGGTGCACATCGTCTCGTACCTGCACGCCGACCACATCGCGCAGGCGGGGGCGACGCTGGCCGAGGCGCAGGTGGTGTCGGGCAACTCGCCGTCGACGTGGTTTCTGGGCTTCAACGTGAAGCACGCGCCGTTCGACGACGTGCGGGTGCGGCGGGCGATTCGCGCGGGGCTCGACGTGCGCGGGCTGGTCGAGCAGTTTCACCGTGGGGCGCGGGTGGCTCGGTCGCTGACGCCGCCGGCGCTGCTCGAGAGCGATCGGGTGCACGAGCCGCGCAGCGACCTCGAACTGTCGCGTCGACTTCTGGCCGAGGCGAACGTGCCGCGGGTGCGGCTGCAGCTGCACTACCCACCCGATCGCGACACGCGGGCTGAAGACGCGGTGCTGTTCAGGCCGCTGCTCGAGGCGGGGCTGCTCGAGCTGGAGCACGTGCCGGTGGTCGACGCCGAATCGTACTGGCAGCGGGTGCGTGAGGGGCGGCTGCAGGCGGTGCGCGGCAACTGGATCGCGGACTTCGCGGACCCCGACAACTTCCTCCACTTCTTGCTGAACTCGCAGGCGCAGACGTTCTACGCGTTCGGGTACCAGAGCGCGGAGTTCGACCGGCTGACCGACGAGGCGCGGGTGGCGATCGACCCGGGGCAGCGGCAGCTGCTGTACCGAAAGGCCGAGGCGCTGGTGCGAGAAGACTGCATCGTCGTGCCGTTGTTTCACGAGCGCTTTCACGCGGCGGCGGTGCCGTCGGTGCAAGGTCTACGGTTTCATCCCACTCCTCCGCAGGTGAGGTACGAGTCGCTATGGCTGGCTCCCGACGCTTGATGTTCGTGGTGGTGTGGCTGTTTTCGGTGGTCGCGTCTGCGCAGGCGCGACCGGCGCTCGACGCGGTGTTCGACAAGGTCGACCCGGCGGTGGTGATGGTACGGGTGTCGGTGAGGCACACCGAGGGCGACGAGCAGAACGGCATGCGGGTCGAGCTGTTGTACGGCTACGGCGCGGGAGTGCTGCTGCACGAGGGCGGGTTCATCGCGACGGCGGCGCACGTGGTCGACCAGGCCGAGATGATCGAGGTTTCGTACAAAGACGGCACGAAGTGCGGCGCGAGCATCGTGACGCTGTCACGCACTGAAGACCTGGCGCTGCTGAAGGCCGAGAAGGTGCCGAAGGGCACGGTGGCGGCGCCGCTGGCCGAGATCGACAAGATCAAGGTGGGGCAGCCGGTGTTCGCGGTGGGCCGGCCGCGCGGGTACGCACACTCGATGTCGGCGGGCATCATCTCGTCGGTGCGCAACGACCCGGCGATGGGGCTGCGGCCGGGGCACGTGATTCAGACCGACGCGGCGCTGAACCCGGGCAACTCGGGCGGCCCGCTGTTCAACGAGCGCGGCGAGGTGGTGGGCATCGCGAGCTTCATCTTCTCGAAGGGCGGCGGCAGCGAGGGCTTGGGCTTCGCGATACCGGCGCACATCGTGAAGAAGCGGCTGTTCGAGAAGCCGCTGCCGTACCTGGGCGTCAGCTTGCGCATTCTGCCGCAGCCCGTGATGGAGCTGTTCAACTGGCCCTACCCCGGCGCGATGCTGGTCGAGACGGTGCGGCCCGAATCGCCGGCGGCCAAGGCGGGGCTTCAGGGCGGCGTGGTCGACGTGATGGTGGGCGAGATACCGGTGAAGCTGGGCGGCGATTTGATTCTGAAGGTGGGGCCGCACGATGCGTGGAAGACCGACGACATCGGGGTGTATCTGGCGGGGCTGAGGCCGGGTGATTCGATCGAGTATCAGCTGCTGCGCAAGGGGCAGCCGCTTGCGGTGTCGGTGCCGGTGCCGCCGCGCGAGGTGATACCGGTGCTGGGCCCGCCGAAGAAGAAGTAGGCTTTGGGTTCTTCTTGCGCTGAGCAGATCGATGCGCTTTGCGAGCTTCATGCGGTCTCGTTCGCGCTGCTCGACCTGAGCACCACCGAGCCCGGCCTCGACACGCTCTACCTGTCGGACGACAACACGGCGCAGGGCATTCGCCGCTACACGCGCACCGGGGGCGTCTGGGCCTCGACGCCGCAGGCCGTGCTCGGCCCTGCCTTGACGGTCAGAGCACCGCGGTCACGTCGAGCTCGATGAGCAGGTCGGGGTGCGACAGCGCGTGCACCCCGATCAGCGTCGTCGGGCGGCGCGGGTCGACCTGCAGCTTCGCGGCGGCCCGGCCGAGGCCCTCGGCCATCGCGGGGATCATCTCGGGCGTCAGCTTCACCACGTAGACGGTGAGCTTCGCGACGTCGGCGAGCGAGCCGCCCGCGGCCTTCAGGCCCGCGGCCACGTTCAGCAGCGCCTGCTCGGCCTGCGCGGCGAGGTCACCCTTGCCCACCAGAGCCCCATGCAGCCGTCGGGCACGAGCAGCTGAGGGCCGTCGTCGTCGCACGGCCCGCGCAGCTCCCAGAAGAACTGCACGTGCTCGCGCAGCTCAGGGGGCGGTGCGTACTGGCGGTAGACGAGGTTCTTCATGCGCGGTGCTTTTCAGGCGCGGCCGTGGTCGTGAGTCTAAGGTCGAGTCGTGGCTCCCGTGCCCATCTATGTCGTCCGCGAAGGCACTTTGCCGCGGCGAATCGAGCGCCTCGGCGAGTGGCGCCCACAAACTCGAGTGCTTGCGCTCGAACGAGAGGGGTACCCCTGCTCGGGCCAGGCGAGCACGCTGTGGACGGCGAGTTGCCGTGGGTCTTCTGGGAGATGTGCCCGAGTGGTCATTGGGGCCGAGCCTTCGCGCGCAGATTCCCGGATCTCGCGCTGGGCCAAGACCCACGGTTGTGGAGCGCAGCCGATTGTCTACGCATTCTGAGCGAACACGGCGGCGACCTCGCCGGCAACCTCGTCAATCGGTGATGAGTCGCGCCGTCAGGCAGAAGACCTGCATGGTCACATTCAGACCCAAGTGAACGAGCTGAACCAAGCTCACGCATCCACGAGTTCTCACTCGCCATCGGCAACACCGACGCCCACCTCGGCAACTGCGGCCTCACCTTCGACGAGCGTGGTCGCGCGTCGCTCGCCCCTGCGTTCGACGTGCTGCCGATGGTCTTCGCGCCGCGCAACGACGAGCTGCCCGACGCCTACGTCACCCCGCGCGCCACGCCGATTCCCGACCGTGCTCGCCCGCTCGTCGAAGACCTCGCTCGCCGCGTCGACGCCGACCCCGACATCTCGCCGGCCTTCAAAGCGCTCTGGCTTCGCTACGTCGGCGTTTGACGTCGGCGTCGGGCAAAAAAAGGACGGCTGTACAGTCTTCGCCAGCCCGACCTTTGTTTGTGGACGACGGACAGTTGTCCGCGCGGACGACTGTCCGTCGACCGCAAGAAAGGGTCCCTTCCTCGAAGGCTGTACATCGGTATGACTCGGTGCGTCGCTTCGACCGGTTCGACTCCGCCGCTTCGCGGCTCCGCTCACCGCGAGCGGTGGGAACACGCTCACTTCTGCTGCTGAATCGTCGCGGCGCGCTCGTTCGCCTCTTCGAGCGACATCGGCCGCGCCGCCGCCGGAGCCACCTTCGACGCGTTGCGCTTCCACTCGTCGCCCGTCATCGGCGCCTGCAGCTGCGCCTCGTTCAGCGTCTTGCCCTGCGCCGCCGCCTCACGAATGCGCTCTTCACGCACCTGCGCGATCACCTCGAACATCGCCTCGTCGACCGCGAACATGCCGCCCGCCGGCGAGTAGTCGGCGCCGCACGTCGACGCCCCGCCCATCACCGACAGCCCCTTCGTGCCCTTCACCTTGAACAGCCCGAACCCCGGCTGAAGCCCGCGCACCGCGCCCGCTTGGAGCGTGCCGCTGAACACGTTCTTGCCCGTCGCCGTGTCGGTCACCGTGACGACGTTGTCGGTGAAGTACGAGAACAGCCACAGCTCGCCCGACGTCGTCACCATGAAGTCGTTCTCGATGCCCGAGCCCTCGAGGCCCGTCTGGAAGTGGTGCTCGGCGTAGCCCGCCTTGTAGTGCTCGAAGCCCGCGACCACCGCGTTCACCGCCACGTCGCTCGTCACCTCGACGAACTTGTCAGACAGCGTCAGCGTCTTGATGCCGCCCTTCGGCACCTTGCCCTCGAACAGCACCTTCTTCGCCTTCAGGTCTCGCACCGTGATGTTCGCGTCGGAGCCCTGCGCGATGACGTTCAGGTCGTTCACCTGGTTCGTCAGCGGGCCGACGTACACCCTGAAGCGCTTGCCCGAGCCGCGGCCGTTGTCGGCCGGCACCATGAAGCCCTCGTCGTAGTAGACCTGCGCCGCGACGCCCTTGCCGCTCGAGCGCACCTCGATGTTCTGGCCGGCGATCGCCGCGAGCTCGTTGCCCGTCACGTCGAGAAAGCCGCCGGCCGGCAGCTCGGCCGACTTGAACGGCTCTTTGGCGCCGGGCTTCCACAGCGACACGTTCGACGCGTCGTAGGCCCACAGCACGAAGTGCTGCGCGCTGCCGCCGCCCGCGGGCAGCTGCGCGAAGAAGCGGTTCGACCGAAACGCCCCCTTCTCGTCTTTCACGAAGTAGCCCACCACGGTGCAGCTCGTCGGCGTGCCCACCAGAATCGTCGCCTTCTTGTCGGCGATGAAGCCGAAGACGCCCTTGCCCGTCGCGACCACCTTCGTGTCGCCCGCGCCCACCTCGCCCTGCCAGATGGTGCCCTTCTTCTCGAGCGAGACGATGCGCACCTTCGTGCCCGCCTCGTAGCCCTGAACGATGGCCTCGCCGGCCGTGTAGAAATACGTCGTGTATTGAAGCGGTTGGGTGGCCGAGAGCGCGAGCAGCAGGGCGGCTGAGATCATGACGCGGTTGAACGCGCGGCGCTGCGCAAGGATCTAGCCTGTGGGTCGGCCGGCGCTGGCCGCGCCGGCCTGCTACGCGTCGTACCGGGGCTGGTCTTTCGCCTCGCGGAAGCTCGACGGCAGCAACGAAAACGGCAGCACCTTCGCGAGCGCCACGAGCAGCAGCACCCCGCCCGGCGCCGCGAAGATGGCCAGCGCCGGCACCGCCCGCGCCACGTCGAGCAGCTGCTCGCGCATGCGCCGCTTCTCGTCGCGCGTCAGCTTGTGCCCCCGCGCTGCGCGCGCGAGCAGCACCGACAGCTCGCCCGTCTCTTTCACCTCGTTGAGCAGCGCCTGAAAGTTCTTCTCGAGCGTCGCCTGCATCGAGTCGACGAGCTCTTCGCCCATCACCTCGGCGCCGGCCGCGACCGTGAACACGTCGACCACGTCGCGGTGCCTGGCGTAGAACTCGGCGACCTCGAGCTCGTGCGCCTTTCGCTCTTCGGGCGTGAACCCCAGCTCGGCCGACAGCGCGGCGAGAAAGTCGATCTCTTTCGGGCTGCGCCGCCCGTCGACGAGCGACGCGAGCAGCGCCTGCTCGAGAATGAAGCGCTTGAGCTCGAGCGTGCGCACCGTCTTCAGCGCCTTCGTCAGCGACGGCGGCCGCTCGAAGGCGCGGCGCGCGAAGTCGTGCACGGTCTCTTCGACGTCTTCGGGCAGCTTCAGGTCTTCGATCTGCCGCAAGATCGCGCGCCGCGCGGGAAAAGACGGCCGCCGCTCGGCGCACGCCAGCGCGATGAGCACCTCGGCGAGCAGCGCCTTCTGCTGCGCCGCGAACCGCGACCTCCGCTCGGCCGCCTCACGCGAGAACGTCGCCGTCGAGAAGTACGAGATGGCGAGCCGACCGAAGAGGTGCGCGTCGCTGAAGAGCGCGCCGTTGTGCAGCACCAGCCCGTAGTACGGGTCGCCCGCCAGCGACATCGCCCGCGCCTCGAGCGCCTCTTCGACCCGGCGCCACAGCTTCTCGGGCAGCGGCCAGCCCTTCTTCTTGAACGCGGTCTCGATGCGGCGGTGAATGTCTTCGGCCTCGTCGAACCGGCCGGCCATCGCCGCGAACAACATGAGCAGCTGTTCGGCGCGCGGGCCCGGCGCCGCCACGACGCGATACGCGAGGTCCAGCCCGATGCGGCACAGGCTCTCGAGCACGGCGATGAAGAGGCGCTCTTCGGCGCCGCCGCGCTCGGGGCCCGCCTTCGACGGTGTGCCGTACAACAGCCCGCTCTCGCGCAAGGCATGGCGCAGGTACGCGCGCGCGCGTGCGATGGGCGACACGAGCGCGGCAGACCGCTTCGCCGCGACCGACGTCTCGTCTCGCGTGTGCGCAGCGACCGCCTTCGTCAGCAGCGCCTGAAGCCAGCCCCTCTTGCCGAGCATCACAGCTGCAAGAACTCGTCGGCCACGGCGCCGTCGAGCGGGTCCTTACCCTCGCGCGCACAGTACTGTAGAAAGTCCTGCACCACCTCGAGCCCCGTCTGCAGGTGCTCGATCGTCTCGGGCCCATCGAGCTCGAACCACACCGCCGCACGGCCCGCGGCCCCGGCGTCGGCCGACAAGAGCGCGAGCGCGACCTTGAACGCCTCTTTGCGCTTCGGGTTTGGCTGCCCGAAGAGCGTCTTCTGTTTGATCTGCGCGGCCATGTAGAGCCGCATCAGGCACTGCATCGCCTTCGCCTCGGGCACGTCGGTGAAGCGCCCGTTCATGCCGTCGAGCCACACGTTGAGCTTCTTGCGCTCGCTCCGGCCGTCGGCCGAGAGCACGCGCGCACCGCTGCGCGGCAGGTTCGAGTCGGGCAAGAGGCCGAGCGCGGCCTCGGTGTGGCGCCAGAACGTCTGGGCCTCGTCGCTCGGCTCGTAGTCGACGAGCACGTCGAGGTCTTTCGTCTTCGTGCGGGGCGGGGGCGGCGGCGCGACCGGAGCCTCTTCGAGCTCGACGATCTCGACCTCGCCGTCTTGCGACGCCGTGCGCGGCGGAGGTGGCGGCGTCGGGTCGACCCCCGGCGGCAGCGGCGCCGGAGCCGGCGTCATCTCGCGCCCCTCGATGATCTCGACCTCGTCGGCGGGCTCGGCCGACGTCAGCAGGGCCGCTTCGGACACGAAGCCCTGCGGCGGCGACGCGGCCGGCGGCGGCACCACGGCCACGTTCGGGTCCGACATCGGCGGCGGCGGCGGCGGAGCAGCCGCGGCGGCGGGGGCGCCCGGGTCGGTGGGCGGCAGCACCGCGCGCGCGTTCGGGTCGGTCTCGGCCTTCTTGCGAACCTCTTCTTCCTGCTCCTGCGCCTCGAAGAACTCATCGAGGTAGGGGATGAGGTCTTTCCACAGCGCGGCAAGGCCCTCGTCTTTGCCGACGAGCTCGGCGGCGACGTCGCGGTCGTTGTACGCCTCGTGCACGAGCGCGATGCGGCGCGCGAACTCGGCCCGCGAGGTGTCGACGAACAGGCGCGCGAGCTCGAGGTGATAGAGGCACGTCGCGAACTCGACGCGGCGATCACCCGCGGGCGTGAGGTGCAGCATCGCCGCCTGCAAGAGCGCCGCGTCTTGCCGCGCCTCGAAGCACGCCTTCAGCGCGCGGTCGATGCGCTTGCCCTCGAACGAGATGAGCAGGGCCGAAGCATCTGTCCACAGCTGCGACAATGTCGGGTGCGCCGCCGCGAGCTGATCACCGCTTCTATCGCGCCAGAACTGCAGCAGCTGGTCGGCCGTGACCAGCATGTTCGCCCGCGCGTCGGGGTCGCCCTTCTTCGCGCACTCGAGCTCGAACAGCGCCGCCGCGAACGTGGCGAGCTCGCCCGTCTGGCTCTTGAGCGCGTTCGTCTCGCCGCGCAGGCGGTCGACGTCGAGCAGCGACTCGGCGCACCGGCTGATGCCGATGGCGATCGCCTTGCTCGGGGCCAGACCAGGGTTGGGGGGAGCTTCAGTCACGGGGGGCGACCTGCAGTCTATATCGCGTCGACCTGCATCATGGCGGTGAGGGCGGTCGCCGCCCCGATGGGGAAGGCGCCCTTGAAGGGGGCCTTGCGCACGTCGGTGCCGGGCGAGTCGAAGGCCGTGACGCCGAACACCACCTCGGCGCCCACCTCGACCTCACCGAACGGCAGCTGCAGCTCGGTGCCTGTGGTCTCGTAGAAGGCCTCTTCCGACACGGCGATGACGGGCCCCGAGCCGATGCGCGAGAACCGGTAGAGGGTGATGCCGTACGAGGTGGGCGTGCCGATGGCTGGGGGCTCCCAGCGAATGACGGGCCGGCGCGAGATGAGCGCACGCGTCAGCGCGTCGGCGCCGTCGACCTTCAGCGCCCGGGGTGGGCTGATGCGCGGCTCGAGCGGGCGGCCCTGGGTGTTGGCGAGCAGGTCTTGCGCGAAGAGGGCCGTGCTCACCGTGCTCGTGCCGCCGTCGGGGAAGGGGTACTGCACCTGCACGAGGTAGTTGGCGCTGACGTACTTCGGCCACGCGGGGTGAAAGGGGTTGCCCGTGTCGAACGCGAGCCGCACGTCGCCGGTGGTCTGCTGCGGGCGCAGCACGGCGAGGTCGGGCGCCGCGGTGTAGGCGCCGTACATGGCGGTGTAGGGCGCCACGGTGACGACGACGCTCGACGAGATGCTGGTCGCTGCAGGGTGCACCTGGGTCTTCAGCGCTGCGAAGGCGCTCTGGCGATAGTCGAGGTCGATGCGCTCGGTCGTGGCGGGCGGCGCGAACGTCAGCGACACCCGGGTCACGGCGTGGTCGCTCACGGGCAGGGCGCTCACCGCTGCGCGCACCAGCGTGCGGAGCTCGAGCGCCCCTGCATCGGGCACCCGCTCGGAGCTCAGCTGCGTGAACGTCACCACGTCGCCCGCGTCGGGGTCGGGCAGCGGCGCGAGGCCCAGCCGCAGCGTGCCGCACGCGCGCATCCAGTCGAGCTCCAGCTGGGCTGAGGTCTCGCCGGCGTCGGGCTGCGCCGCGACGTGCGACTGCGCGTTGAGGGCGACGTAGCCCGCATTTTCGCTCGTCACCTGCAGCACGTCGCCGAGCGGGGCCCAGGGCTTCAGCCCCGTGACGTCGGCCTGCAGCACGGTGCCGCCGTCGGTGACGGCGACGCTCGCGCGCCCGAGGCTCACGATGCCGAGGTCGACGCGGCCTTCGCCCGTGACGATGTGGTACCCGCTGATCTCGAGCGCGTAGTCGCCGAAGGGCAGATCATCGAAGCGCGCCGTACCGGGGCCGGTGACGGTCGGGTACACGACGCGCTGCCCCGCGTCGTCGCGAACCAGCGCCGACACGGTGGTTTCGTCGAGCTCGAACGGCACCTCGCTCGAGCCCGCCCCCGAGATCAACGTGCGACCTCGCGTCACCTCGACCGCGCGGCCGCTGCCGGCGTCGGGGCCGCCGCCGCCGCAGCGGCACGCCTCGCAGAAGAAGAGGAGCGACGCGAGGGCGATGGGGCGCACATGCGCAGATAACCACACTTGGTTATTCTCTTCAGTCGCCGTGCAAGAGCGTGAGCAGCAGGTCGTCGCGCAAGACGAAGGGGTGGCCGTCGTGGCGTCGGCGCCGCTCGAGATGTTGCAGCGCGCGCGCAACAGCGAAGGCGACGAGCGGCTGCAGCTCGCCGGCAGGCTGAACGCACTGCTCAAGAAGAGCGCGGCCGAGCACGAGCGCGAGGTGTGGGGCCAGTTCTTGATCGAGAAGCTCGACGACGAGGCGTTTCACGAGCTCTACGACTCCGAGGGCGTCTCGTGCCGCGCCGTCGCCGTCGAGGCGGTGTTGGCGCTCGGCTTCCCGCACGCCCTCCACCTGGAGCCCGCCGATCTCGAGTACCTCCGCACGGTGAAGCCCAACCGCGGCGCGCCCGGCGGCTGGCGGGCCATGGCCGTCGTCACCGGCGTGCTCGCCGCGCTGTTCGCGCTGGCCTTCTTCATCCACCTGTAAACACGGTCGATTTACCGATCGGTAACGGGCCTGGCATCGGGGCCTTCCCGCGTGCGCTTTTCTCGAGCCCTCGTAAGGTCTGCGTGTGGCGCGCTCCCTCAACGAATCGACCGCGCAGTCTGCTCGAGAGGCGCGGGTGCCCACGACGACCGACAAGACCGAGCTGCTCGCCCGCCTGCTCGACGCGCTCGGAGCACCCGGCGCGGCTGAAGTGCTGGCGAAGCGCGTGCTCGAGCTCGCGCTCGACGTCGCCGGCGGCGTGCTCGGCGTCATTCGGCTGCGCGAAGGTCACGACCTGACGGCGCGCGCCGCGCTCGGCCTCGACGACGAGGTCACCGACCGCTTCACGCTGCCCGCCGCGACGGCCCTCGCCGGCATGGAGCCCACCGACGACGCCGGCGTCGTCTTTCTCTCGACCGACCCCCAGACCGCCGTGTGGAGCAAGCCCATGCGCGACCTCGCCCTGCGCGCGGTCTATGCGCTGCCGCTGCGCCCTCCGCTCCCGAACAGCGAAGCCTCGAACACCGAGAGCCTGCTCGGCGTCATCTACATCGGCGCGCCGAAGCCGCTCGTCATGTCGACCGAGCAGCGGGCGTTTCTCGGCACCATCGCGACGCACGCGTGCGCCGCGCTGTCGAAGCGGCACGCCATCGAGCACCTCGAGCAGGCGATTCGCGCGCGCGACGACCTGCTCGCCGTCGTCTCACACGACCTGCGCAACCCGCTCAACGTC
>JAEUJP010000817.1 GCA_016793725.1 Myxococcaceae bacterium
GTCAGCCGGTCGACCCGGTGCAGCTCGACGACGTTGCCGTTCTTGCGCACCACCTTCACCGGCCCCTCGGTGCTCTTCGTGCCACCCGAGCGCTCGAGATCGAGATCTTCACCGTGCGTCACCACCCGCACCTCGTTCGGCTTCACGCGGTCGATCTGCGCTTCACCCGCGTACGCACCGCCCGTGAAGATCGCCAGCGTGCCGCCCTCGAGCGTCAGCGGCGTCGAGTTCGTGAACCGCACCGCCAGCGTCGCCGCGCCTGCCTCGAGCACCGTCACCTCTTCGGCCGTCACGCCGCGATCGATGATGGGCAACAGCGCGCTCTTGCGCGCCCCGAGGAACACCGGCTCGGCCACCGTGTACAGAAACAGCTCGCCCGCCTCGCTCACGGCCGCCGGCGCGAGCGGCGTCGGCCCGTCGACCAGAATGTCCGACACGCCCACCGACGACGTGCCCGTGCCGGTGCCCGCGCCGCGGCCGACCGTGCCGATGCCCCCGTAGCCGTACGCGCTGCCCCCGCCCCCCGAGCCGTGCCCCGTCAGCCCGAGGCCGCCCACACCCGAGCTGCCACCGAGCGGCCCCCGCAGGTGCTCGCGCGCCTCGGCCGTCACCAGCTGCGGCGCCGTGTCGAGCCCGTCGTCGGGCGTCTTCAGCTCGCGCCGCCCATAGCGTGGCCCCGCGAGCGGAAACAGAAACGACGTCGGCTTGCCCGACGCGAGCGAGACCTTCACGCCTTCCCACGCCTCGTCGCTGTCGTTGTGCACCAGCGCGAACGCCTGCAGCCGGGGCTGTGATTTGCCGAGCACCAGCCGGTACGTCGTGCGCCACACCGGCGCCTCGGTCGTGTACCCGACCGCCACCGTGCCGCCCGCGCTGCTGCTGCGCACCTTCAGGCTCTGCCGCTCGGGCTGCGCCGCGCCTGCGCCCGTCGCACGATCCCACGCGAGCTGCACCGCCGCGTCGACCGGCCGCACCGACGCGAGCGCGTCGAGCCGCAGCCGCTGCAGCCCGGCCTCGCCGAACAGCATCAGCGTCGGCTTGTTCAGCGGGTTGCCCTTCTCGTCGCGCTCCTCTTCGTTCGCGACGTCGACCACCCGCCCCTTCGCGACCTGCCCGTCGAGCCGCGTCACCTTCACGTCGACGCCCTGCAGCGCCTGCAGCAACGTCGACAGGTCTCTCGGGCCCTCGGGCTCGGGCATGCCCGCCATTGCCCGCGCCGCATCGGCCGCGAGCGGTGGCGCGAACTCGACCGACGCCACGCCCTTGTCCGACACCACCACCATCGACTTCAGCGCGTCGTCGAGCTGCCCCGGCTCGAGTGGTATCTCTGCCACCGAGCCCGCCGTCATCGGGCCCTTGCGCTCGAAGTAGCCGACCCCGTTTTCGTAGAGCATCAGCGACTTCAGCGGGAGCTTCGGCGGGGCCGCGGCGAGCAGCGTCAACGTCAGTGCGAGCATGCGGCACCGACAACACGCCGCATCGCCCGGTTCCGCTACCTGCCGGCCGGCGTCTCGCTCACGGGCCGCGCCTCGTGCACGTCGAGCCGCGCGCGGCTCTTGATGAGCAGGGGAATGCCGACGCCCAGTGCGGGCGCACCCACCGGCGCGGCGACCGCGGCCACGTACAGAAACTCGAACAGCCCGATGAAGCCCGTGCCGCCGAACGCGAACACGAACAGGTTGATGAAGCCGATCACGACGAGCCAGATGACGGCGCTCACCACCGCGATCGCGAGGCCCGCGCCGCCGAAGATGGTCAACGCCAGCCCGATGGCGAACAGCCCGTCGTCGCGCGGCACGTAGCCGACCTCGACGGCCGCGTCGGGCTTGAAGTCGGCGAAGCGAAACTCGGTCGACGGCGAAACGCCCTCCCCCACCACCTGGTACGTGCGCTCGACGTCGGTCTCGAGCCAGATGCCGCACGGCGCCCGGCACAGCGACCGGGTGCGAGCCACGTCGTAAAGCTCGGAGCCGGCCGGCACCCCGAGCAGCGTCACGTGCACGCGCGTGCGCTGGGGCACGCCGGGCAGCGGCTCGGCGCTCGGCTGCGCCTCGACCATCGGCGGCGCGTCGACGACCGGCGGCGGAGTCGGTGGTGGCGGAGGCGGCGGCGTGAGCGGCTGACCTGCGGCGGCGACGAGCACGGCGAGCAGAGGACCCAAGCGGCCGCCGAGCTTAAGCTCAAAGTGACTCGACCGAGCGAATCTCGACGGTCACCGGGTCGGTCGCGTTCGACGCGCGCAACCTCGCGCACAGGCCCCCGACGAACTCGACGGTGGGCGCCGTCGCGCTGTCGCGAAACACCCACGTGTCGGGGCCCGTCGCCGTCGGCAGGTCGTCGATCAGCACCGAGACCAGCGCCGCGTCAGACGGGCGTGCCGCCATCACCTGCAGACACGGGTCGCACGTGACCGAGGCGCGAATCGCCTCCATCGCGCGCCCGAGCTCGGCGGCGTTGCCGGCCTGAAAGAAGCTCTGCCCGCACGTGCTCGTCGGGCGGCCACACGGGTCGACGCCGCCGGGGTTGCACGAGTCGCCCGCGTTGCAGTCGGCGCTCGTCGTGCACGGCCGCGTGAAGCCGCCCGCGGCGGCCATGCGCGCCATCGTCGCGGCACCCTCGGCGTTCGCGACGTCGGTGCCGAAGCCGATGACGATGGTGCGAATGCCCTTCACCTTGAGCAGGTCGATCTCGTCGGCCGACCCCTGGTCATCGAGGCACTGGTTCAGCACCTGGGCGCCGACCGTCACCGTGCAGCTCGCCGGCCGCGGAGCGATGGTGCAGGTGCACGTCATGGCCTGCGGGTCATTCGCCGGGTTGCAGTTCGGCAGGCCGTCGGTGAGCAGCACCGCAAACCGATCGCGGTCTCGCTCGAGCATCGGCGGGTACGTGCCGATCGCGCGCATCGTGAGCGCCGTCGGCGTGCCGCCCGCCGCGCGCAGGCCATCGATCGCCACCTTCACGCCCAGCGCCGCCTGAGCCAGGCGCGCGCCGTCTTCGTCGCCCTGGTCGAGCGGCACCGCCACGTTCGCGATGTCGCCGCCCTCACACGAGCTCGTGCCGCCCGCGGGAAACGGCAACATGCCGAGGTGCGCCGTCGACCCCGACTGCGTGAGGAACTGGCCCATCGCCGACTTCATCGCCTCCATGCGCGTCACCGTCGGCGTGACCGGCTGATCCATCGAGCCCGACTTGTCGACGACCAGAAACAACGCCGGCTTCGGTGGGTTCACGCCGATCTCGACCTTCTTCACCGTCTGCGCGATCGCCAGCGCGTTCACCGGCTCGAAGTCGTACGTCGTGCACCCCGCCAGCAGCACCAGGCCCACCGCGCTCGCTCTCATGCCGCCCACGATTCGCGGGCCCACCACCACGGCTCACAACTTGCCCTAATGGAACTGCATCGATACAGTAGCCATCGCCATGCAACTCGAGTCCCTGAGAATGTTCTGCGACGTCGTCGAGACCGGCAGCTTCTCGCGCGCGGCCCAGCTCAATCACGTCACGCAGTCGGCGGTCAGCCAGCAGATTCGTGCGCTCGAGACGCGCTACGAGCAGCGGCTCTTGTCGCGCAGCGCGCGGCAGGTGACGCCGACCCCGGCGGGCGAGCGCCTGTTCCGCGGGTGCAAAGAGATTCTCACGCGCTTCGCCGAGGTCGAGCAGGAGATTCGCGAGCAGGCGACCGAGGTCTCGGGCGCGTGCAACGTGTCGACCATCTACTCGGTGGGCCTTCACGAGCTGCAGAGCCTGCAGCGACAGCTGCTGAAGACGCACCCGAAGGTGAACCTGCGGCTCAACTACCGCCGGTCTGACCAGGTCTACGACGACGTGATTCTGGGCGCCGCCGACCTGGGGCTCGTGGCCTACCCGACGCCGCGCGCGGGGGTCGACGTGATCCCCTTTCGTGAAGACAAGCTCGCGGTCGTCTTCCCCCCGGGCCACGCGCTCGCGCAGAAGCAGAAGGTCTCGATGCAGGCGGTCGCGTCGGCGCCGTTCATCGCGTTCGACCGCGAGGCGCCCAGCCGCAAGGGCATCGACAAGCTCTTCCGCGACAAGGGGCTCGAGCTCGCCCCCACGATGGAGATGGACAACGTCGAGACCATCAAGCGCGCCGTCGAGCTGGGCCTCGGGCTCTCGGTGCTGCCGATGCCGACCGTGAAGCCCGAGCTCGCGCTCGGCACGCTCGTGACGCGCCCGTTCTCTGAAGGGTCTTTCACGCGCCCGATCGGCATTCTGGTGCGCAAGGGCAAGTACCTCGCGCGCGCCGCCCAGGCCGTGCTCGACACGTTCAAGCTCGGCGGCAACGACGACTGACTCGTACCGCGAGCACCTTCGGGCCGCGCTTCTCACCCACCGAGATCGTGATGGTCCGCTGGCTCGACCCGCCGGCGACGTTCATCACGGTCGCACTGGGCACGTTACCTTGCGGTACCTGAACGACGCGGTGGCGCCGCCTGCTGCGCTCTGTTCGTCTGCTCATGAGGGTTGAACCCACACCTCAGGGAGGATCTTCCGGCTCGAGCTCGGGAGGCAGCCCGTTTCCCCGGTTCTCGAGCAGCTGTTTGTAGATCCGCAAGAAGTGACGCTCGGCATCGGTCGCGATACCGGCGACCTGCGGCTGGCACTCGCAGCTCACCCTGCCGGTGCGCAGGTCTTGCGCGAACGCGCACGTGCCCGGGCACTCGGGCAGCGCGCCGTCTTCGAACATCGCGAGCTCGACGACGCTCGCGTCTTTCAGCGCGCTCGCGCACGCGGGCATCACCGAGGCCAGCTGCTCCCACGGCAGCTCGTGCTGCGTGCTCTCGCCGCGGTCGGTCGGGCTGAACGTCAGGCCCATGCGGCACGGCGACGAGATCTTCCCCTTCGCCGACGAGAAGTCGAAGTGCAGCTGGCCGCCCTCGGGCAGCGCCCGCCAGATGGTGCCCGTCGCCACCAGCGCGGCCTTCGTCTTCGCCACCTGCAGCTCGAAGCACGACTCTTCGTCGACGCGGCCCCCACGATCGCACCGCTGGTGCGCGCCGCTCGCCAGCACCCGCGGGCGCTGCAGCAGCAGCACGTTCGCGCCGACGTCGATCACCGCGTCGAAGCGACCCCACAGATCGCACCCCAGCACCCCCGCCGCCGCCCGCGGCCTGCCCTCGGTGCCCGGCAGCGCCTTCAGCGCGCCTTCACGAACCCCCACGCCCGGCGCGAGCTCGAACGAGTCGAACTTGATGCCCTTGAAGCTCTCGAGCTCGGGAGGCACCTGCAGCCCCTCGGGCAGCTCGATGCCCTCGAGCAGCTCGAAGCCCGTGCGCAGCCCCGCGCCGCGCGCCGCATCGTCGGCGACCTGGCTCACCGGCTCGCCGGTCGACAGCACGAACGGCCCCACCAGCGCCGCGGGCCCTTGCGTCACCTTCACCGGCAAGAGCGGCCAGTCGGTGCGCGGGTCTCTCGTCAGCTCGAGCAGGTGCGACTCGTAGCCCGCGCGCTCGGCCGGAGGTTTCACCGCGAGGCCGCGCCAGTGCTCGACGCTCTGCGACTTCGAAAACGTCACCGTGCGCCGCGCGACGTCGACCGACAGCGCCCACGGCAGCAGCTGATCGTTGCCGATGGTCACGACGCAGCGGTCGCCCTGCCGCGCCCCGGCCACGAACGACGCATAGCGGTGTGAGCCGATGACCAACCCCTGCACCGCGACCTCGTTCGCCGTGTCGGTCTCGCCGTCGGGCCGGGGTATGCGCACCGTGCCGCCGGTCGTCGGCACGTCGTCGAAGCAGCCGGTCGTGACCCGGCTCAGCGGCGTCGCGACGTCGAAGACGATCTCTGCCGCGGCACCGGGCAGCGAGCCGTCGACCGACAGCCTCAGGCCCGGGCTCGACTTCAACGCGAAGGTCACACCATCGAGGTTCGCGCTGCCGCCCGCGCCCGAGCCCCGCGCGAAGCACGCGGTGAGCGACAGCAGCAGGGCGGCCCGGAGCATCGGTCTGGGCAGCTTACACGCCGCCGTCTCTCGGAGCAGGAGCAGGTGCAGGTGCGCCCCCCGCAGCCTTCGTCATGTCGTTGATCACCGTGCCCTTGGGGGTGGTGATGACGAACGCGTCGCCCTTCACGCCGGGGTTCATCTTCAGGTTCGAGAACGTGATGGCGTTCTCACTGCCGTCGGGGTCGACCACGGTGCTCTTCAGCACCTGCGCCGTCTTCGGGTCGACCTCGAGCCGCACCTGCTTGAAGCGCGGGTCGGGCCGCAGCGGCGTCAGCTCGAGCAGCACGCCGGTGCACTTCGCGCAGTCTTTTTTGACGATCGAAAACTCGGCCGCCAGCTTGCCCTGCCCCCACAAGAACGAGACCGACGCCGACAGCTTGTCGGTCGACATCGGCATGATGCTGAGCTGCTGGGCCGCCGGGTCGTAGAAGCGCACCTTGTCTTGCGCGAGCACGAAGCTCTTCGGGTCGGGCTTCTCGTAGTCCCACCGCATCTGTGGGCCCTTCTCGGCGCGCAGGTAGATGACCTTGCCCGTGCTGGTGAGCGTGCGCTTGAAGGCCTTGTACGTGTAGTCCTGCTTGAAGTCGGCGGTGAAGTCGTTCGCCTTCTCGTAAAAAGCCTGGAGCCGGTCGACGAGCGCTCCCGTCTCGGCATTCATCGCCGGAGTGCCCGCATCGGCAGCCGCAAATACCGGCAACAGCAGGAAGATCATCATTTGTAGAGCCTCTTGTGCTGTTTGACGGACAGGCGCTGAAAACGTTCTCTCAAGCCAGCGATTTCGGGCTCGCTCAAGTCGCCCGGCCGCCCCAGCCGCGCGCGCGTGATGCACGCCGAGGCCGCCGCCGAGATGTTGAGGCTCTGCGAGAACCCGACCATCGGGATCCAGAAATACCCGTCGCACTGGTCGATGACCTCTTGCCGCACGCCCTTGCGCTCGTTGCCGAGCACGAGCGCGACGGGCTCGTCGAACGAGATCTCGGCGAGGCTCTGCGCCCCTTCGCGCGCCGCCGACGCCAGCACCCGAAAGCCCTTCAGCGCCGCGCGGCAGTCGGCGAAGTCGGCGTAGTGGTGCACGTCGAGCCACTTGTCGCAGCCCTGCGTCACCGTCGCGTTCGGCTTGAACGGAGCGTCGGGGTTCTCGACCACGTGCACGTCTTGCACGCCGAACGCCTCGCTCGTGCGCAGCACCGCCGCCATGTTGAACGCGTCTTCGAGCTGATCGAGCACGATGGTGAACCGGCGCGTGCGGCCCTTCAGCACCTCTTCGATGCGCTCGAGCCTGGGCCCGAGCAGAATCGATTCCGGGGCCGGCGCTCCCTCGCGCGGCTCGTAGTTCGGGCCGCCGCCGCTCACCGCTTCGCTTTCTTCTTCGGCTTCTTCTTCGGCTTCGGCTTCGGCTTCGACTTCGCAGCCGGCTTCTGCTTCGCCTTCGGCTTCGGCGCCGGCGCCACCACAGCCGGCTTCGCCGGCGCGAACAGCACCTTCGCGACCGCGTCGAGCACGGCCTGCAGCCCCTCGCCGGTCACGCCCGAGAGCGGCAGCACCTTCACGCCCTTCTTCTCGAGCTTCGCCTGCAGCTTCGGCAGCGCCTCTCGCGCGTACGGCAGGTCGAGCTTGTTGGCGACCACGATCTGGGGCCGCTGCGACAGCTCCTTGCTGTACTTCTGGAGCTCTCTGTTCAGCACCACCCAGTCGCCGTACGGGTCGCGGCCCTCGGCGACCGCGCCGAGATCGAGCAGGTGAATCAGCACGCGGCACCGCTCGACGTGCCGCAAGAACTGAAGCCCCAGCCCGACGCCCTCGCTCGCACCTTCGATGAGGCCCGGGATGTCGGCCATCACGAACGACAGCCGGTCTTTGTACTGAACGACGCCCAGGTTCGGCACCAGCGTCGTGAACGGGTAGTCGGCCACCTTCGGCCGCGCCCGGCTCACCCGCGAGATGAACGTGCTCTTGCCCGCGTTCGGGTACCCGAGCAGCCCCACGTCGGCGAGCAGCTTCAGCTCGAGCTGCAACATCTTCAGCTCGCCCTTCGTGCCGTCTTGCGCGAACCGCGGCGTCTGCCGCGTCGACGTCGCGAAGTTGATGTTGCCCAGGCCCCCGCGGCCGCCCTTCGCCGCGATGAACTGCTGCCCCGGCTCGCTCAGGTCGACCAGCACCTCACCCGTGCCGTGATCGCGCACCAGCGTGCCCACCGGCACCTTGAGCGTCATGTCGACGCCCGCCTTGCCGTTGCAGTCGCTGCCCATGCCGTGCTCACCGGCTTCGGCGCGGTGATGCTGCTGGTAGCGATAGTCGAGCAGCGTCGTCAGCTGCGGGTCTGCCACGAAGATGACGGAGCCACCATTGCCACCGTCACCGCCGCTCGGCCCGCCCTTGTCGACGTACTTCTCCCGGCGGAAGGCGATGGCGCCGTTGCCACCATCGCCAGCCTTCACCTCGATGCGGACCTCGTCGACGAACTTCACGGCGAGCCCGCCGAAAAACTCAGGCCTGCGCCTGTGGAGCCGCGGCGTCGGGGTACACGGACACCTTCTTCTTGTCCTTACCCTTGCGCTCGTACTTCACCACGCCGTCGACCGTCGCGAAGAGCGTGAAGTCACGCCCCAGCTTCACGTTGACGCCCGGGTGAATCACGGTGCCGAGCTGGCGAACCAGAATGCTGCCCGCCGAGACCTTCTCGCCGCCATAGACCTTCACTCCCCGGCGCTGCGAGTTGCTGTCGCGCCCGTTGCGCGAAGAGCCTTGACCTTTTTTGTGTGCCATTTGAGTGACCTCTCGAGATTTTTTTCAGCCGGCGATGCTGACGACCTTCACCTCGGTGAAGGGCTGCCGGTGACCCTTGCGGCGCGTCCAACCTTCCTTCTCTTTACGGAAGTGGAGCACGCGACGCTCTTTGTCTTGCCGAAGGATCTTGCCGACCACCTTCGCGCCAGCCACCGTCGGCTTGCCGATCTTCGGCGCATCGCCGCCGACCATCAGCACTTCATCGAAGGCCACGTCGGCGCCTTTGTCGCCCTTGATCTTCTCGATACGCAGAACATCGCCCTGCGCGACGCGATACTGCTTTCCACCCGTCCGAATCACGGCGTACATCGATCGTTGCCTCGTGGCTAAATGGGGCCGATGGCCCAAAAGGGCGAGTCGGATATGGAAGATCGCGCACGAAGTCAAGCTGGGCTGACGAGACTTTGCGCAGGGTTGGGTTTCACCGGGGTCGCCTGCGGCGCCCTGGGCGCCCACGCCGTGAAGGCCCTGGGGCCCGAAGCGCTCGATTGGTGGAACACGGGGGCCAGATATCACCTGGTTCACGCCCTCGCCGTCGGCCTCGTCGCGGCCCTGCACCCCACCCGCGCGTGGATCAGCGCGGGCCTCTTCACCGCCGGCGTGGTGCTCTTCTCGGGCTCGCTCTACGTGCTCGCCCTCACCCACGTGAAGGCGCTCGGCATGGTGACGCCGATCGGCGGCCTCACGTTTCTCGCCGGCTGGGCCGTGCTGTTCTTCGGTGCGCGCCGGTGAAGTGGCTGCTGGTGATTCAGGCCGGCGTGCTGCTGCTCGGCGGCGCCTTCGCGCTGGTCGCGTGGCGCATGAACGATCGTGAGCTGTGGCTGACGGCCACGGCCTTCAGCGTGACGAGCATCGTGGCGGGGGTGGTGCTGCTCATCGCCGCGATCGTCGAGCGCCGCGTGCTCTTCGCCGTCGGCGGCCTCGCGCTCGGCGCGCTGGCGCTCTGGGCCGCCATGGGCGAGCTGTTCGTCGGCGCCGCGCTCGCCGACCCCGCGGGCCGACCGGTGAGGCGACGTCGCAGGCGCTCGGCCGCGACCGCCGAGCAGGAGTCGGTGCCCGCCTTCGCGCGTGTCGCGCTGCAGCTGTGGGCGCACGGCGCGCCGGTCGAGCTGATCGCGCGGGCCCACCAGGCGGCGCTCGACGAGATCGACCACGCGAGGCGCCTCGGCGCCGATTGGGCCCCGCTCGACCTGCCGGCGCTCGACGTCGGGAGCGTGCGCCAGCTCGCGGTCGAGAGCCTCTACGACGGCGTCTGGGGTGAAGGGCGGGCTGCAGCGCAGGCGGCGCGGCGCGCGACCACCGACCCCGACCCGGTGAAGCGCGCGATGTGGGCGGTCATCGCACGCGACGAGCAGCGGCACGCAGACCTCGCCCGCGACATCGTCGGCTGGGTGAGATCGTTGCGCTGAGCAGACGCAAACTCCGCTTACGTGAGGCCGCTGTTACCGGCTTTGGGGGCAGCCGTTCATGAAGGCATGACGACCTCCATTCAGCGCCGCCTCGTGCAGAACGCCCTCGAACGCCAGCCGCTGAACCCGAAGCCCAAGCTCGCGCACAACGACTCGCTTCCCCTCTTCACCGACGGGTACCGGGCGGCCGCGGCGAAGCCGCTGGTGAACCTGAACCGCATCGAGCGCAAGCCGACGCCGCTCGACGCGCTCGAAAGAGACCCGGCCTTCCAGGCGCTGAACCCCGGCGTGCAGCAGGCGGTGCTCGAGACCTTGAGCGACCCGAACCTCGAGCCCGAGGGCGTGAAGACGCTCATCGCGGCGGTGACGTCGCCCGGCTTCGCGCAGCTGTCGACCGAGCAGGCCGAGGCGTTTCTCGAGTACGCGGGCAACACGATTCCCGGGCACGGCGAGGCGATTCGCGAAGAGATCGCCGAGCACCTGGCGTCTGACGAGTTCCAGAACCCGCAGCAGATCGGCTGGGTTCGGCTGCCCCTGGCCATCAGCCAGGCCCGCGAGCTCTTGCAGATCTCGAGCGGCGCCGAGGCCATACCCGGCTCGACGCCGGTGGGCGCCCTGCCCGCCGCGCAGCGCGACATCACGGTGACCGGGCCCGAGGGCATCGGCGACTACACGTTCGACACCGGCACGGTCGACGCCGAGCGCTACACGTTCGAGGTCGACGGGCGCGAGGTCGAGGTCATCTACCCGAAGCCCGCCCCCGAGGGGGCCCCCACGCCGGAGGAGCTCGAGACGATGCTCGAGACGCTCCCCGACTGGGCGGCGGCCGAGTACGCGCGCGTGCTCATCGAGCCGAACGACTCGGGCCGCGGCGCCTCGGCGAGCACGAACGGTGAGGGGCAGGTTCGCATCTACCCGAGCGAGACCCGCTCTCTGGCGCGCCTGCAGTCGACGCTGGTGCACGAGGCGGCGCACAACATCTCGAACGAGCTCGGTGAGAACAGCTCGATTCCCGTCGATGGCGACCTCGAAGACCTGCCCGAGGGCTGGCAAGAGTGGGCCGAGGCAATCGAGGCCGACGGCCACTACGTGTCGGACTACGCGCAGAATTCGGCGACCGGCGACAACGACGACGCCACGCGCAGGTTCGGCGAAGACTTCGCCGAGACGGTCGAGCTCTACCAGCAGGTGAAGGGCACGCCGGCCGAGGCCGAGTTCGCGCGGCTGTACTCGAACCGCTACGACATTCTCGTCGAGGTGCTGGGGTAGGCATTCGCGCTGAGCCGAAAGCGCAAAAAGCCGGGGAAAGGGGACGGGGCCGGGGACGTGCAGCGGAAACGGCAGCCGTGGCCCGGCTCCGCTCAACGTC
>JAEUJP010000818.1 GCA_016793725.1 Myxococcaceae bacterium
TAGGCGCGGTTCTCTTCGGTCGCCGTGTAGGCCTGCGCCGACGCCGTCAACGGCATCGCCAGCACGAGCGCCGCCGCCAGCCCCGTCAACACCCGCCTGCGCCGCAGCAGCATCGGCACGGCGAGCAGCAGGGCCCACAGCCCCGCCACCCCACCCGTCGCGCTGCAGCCACCGCCCACCACGGGCACGCGCTTCACGAGGGTCGAGAACGCGCCGTAGCCGACGGCGCCCGAAGGGTCGCGGGCTTCGACCACGAAGTTGTAGCTGCCGTCACTCTTCTCTGCGTCGATCATTCCAGTCACTCGTCCTTCGTTGTTCATCGTCGAAGTGGGCGGCAACCTGCCCGAAAACAGCGAATACGTCACTCCGGTACGGTCGGCGACCCCGAAGTTGAACTCCACCACGTCACCCGGCCGGTACGTGTCGAGCAGACCCGTGGCGGTCACCGTCATTCTCGCCGCGGGGTAGATGCGAATCAGGTAGTCGGCGGCCTCGGTGCGGCCCCTGCCGTCTTCGGCCTCGATCGAGAACCCGAACGTACCCGCCACCGTCGGGTTGCCTTCGATCAGCACGCTCGTGCCCATCTGCGACATCTTCAGGCCCTCGGGCAGGCTGCCCGTCGCCACCTTGTACGTGACCGGCATCACCAGCTGCGCCGCGTCGAAGTTCTTCACCGCGAAGGCAGCCAGGTACATCGAACCGATCATGCCGTCGGGCAGCGACGGCACCGTGAAGATGAGCGCACCCGGCGTGACCACGCGCAGGTTGAAGCTGCGCCTCGACGTCGTGCCCAGCGCATCGCGCACCTCGAACGTCACGGGGTAGGCCTTCTCCATCACGTTCGCGCGCGGCGAGCCGATCAGCTTGCCGTCAGCCGTGAACCGCACGCCGATCGACGTCGCCGGGTCGAGCTCGCCCGGCACCGGCACCTGCCGCCACACGTACGGCTTCACGCCGCCCGCCGCGCCGAGCGCCGTCTCGTACATCTGCGAGGTGATGTTCACGATCGGAGGCAGCGCCGTCGTCGTGATCTCGACCTGGTTCGTCGTCGGCAGCACGCGCACCGCGTAGCGCATCGCCGCCGTGCGGCCCGCGTTCGTCGCCGTCACCGTGACGCCGACCGTCGCCTCGACCATCGGCGTGCCGGTCAAGAGCCCGGCCGGCGACAGCGACAGCCCGTCGGGCAGCCTGCCCTGCGTCTCGTCGACCGCCCACATCGTCGGCATGCCCGCGGCCTCGCCGCAGACGGTCAGCTGAAACGCGTACGGCCGGCCGAGCACCGCGTCGAGCAGCGTCGGCGTGCAGATGCGCAGGCTCGACGGCGCGATGAGCACCGGCAGCGAACCCACGCCGTTGTTGAGCTCGTCGAGCTCGGCGACCGTCTGGTCGCTGTCGATGACGGCGCCCAGGTAGTACGTGCCCGCCACGATGCCCGCTGGCAGCAGCACGAACTCGGTCGCCAGCGACGTCTCGTTTTCGGCGAGCGACACCGTGCCGACGTCGGTCGGCGTGCCGTTCACCATGAAGCTCACCGGCGTGTCGCTGACCGAGATCTGCGGGCTCACCGACAGGTAGTAGCGGTACTTCGCCGGCCCCGAGGCCGCCGTGCCGATGTTCTTGAACGCGCGGAAGACCGGCACCAGCTCACCGAGGCCCGCCACCGAGGGCGCGTCGAACCGCAGCACCGTGAGGTCGGCCGTCGGAGTCCGAATCAAGATCGGCGTCGGGTTCGCCGTGCCACCGATGGGCACGTTGTTGTTCGTCTCGCTCAGCTCCGTCTGAATCGACTCGGAGTCGGCCAGCGCGAAGATGAAGTACTGCCCCGTCGTGAACGGCACGTTGTTGCGGTTGTTCAGGGGAATCGTGAACGGCACGTCGCGAATCGCGTTCGTACCCTGGGCCATCGCGGGCACGTCGACCTCGATCGCGAGCGTGTCTTGCAGGAGTGACAGGCTGCCGTCGGTCGAGATGACGATGCCGACCTTGAAGGGCCCGCTGTCGGCGGTGCCCTCGTTCGCGAGGCGCATGCGCAGCACCGCCGGCCGGCCGAAGAACCCCTGGGTCGTCGGAGCGCCGGTTCCCGGGTCGATCAGCTGCACCTGGCTCGTCACCAGGTCGGCCTGCCGCATGTTCACCGTCGCCGACGAGACCACCACGTTGTTCACCTCGGAGCCCTCGAACACGCGGTTCAGCGGGTCGAGCCGCAAGAGGTAGCGCAGGTTGCCGCCCTGGGTGTTGGCCGGCACGGTGAAGGTGAGGTCTTCAGAGACCGTCTGCAGCCCGACGATCGCCTTGGTCGCGTCGCCCGAAGTCGGGTAGAGCTGCGTGTCGTTGCCGTCGAAGAACGAGTCGGCCGAGAGGTAGATGCGGTAGCCCATCGTGCCGCCCATCGGCGTGCCGTTGCCCTGGTTCCAGTACTCGACGTGCACCGTGATGCTGCTGCCCGGGCCCGCATTGGCCGGCCCCGAGATGCTCGTCGCGACGAAGTCGATGCCCTGCGCGAAGTAGATGGCGCTGATGCCGACGTTGTTGCCCTCACCGAACGGGCCCTCGTCGATCGCCGCGGGGCCGTCGTCGGCCTTCACGATCACGTAGTAGTTGCCGGTGCCGGGCACCGGCGCCGTGCCGACGAGGCTGTCGTTGCACGTCGAGTTTGCCGCGCAGTTGATCGGGCTCCCCGTCATCGTGAGCTCCTGGTCGAAGCTCTCTTGCAGGGTGCGGTCGGTCGAGATCCATGCCCTCCACTTGAAGCCGGTCGCAGGCTGCGGCCCCTGGTTTCTGAACGTCGCGTTCACCGTCATCGTGATCTCGGTGGCGGTCGACGAGACCCCCGTGAACGTCACGGCCTGCGTGATGAGGTCAGGCCCCGTCGGGACGCCGATGATGTACTGCGTATCGGAGGGAAACGAGGGAGTGTCGCACGCGACGCCACACCCGAGCAGGGGCGCGCCCTGCGCCCCGGTGACGTTCTCGAAGCCGGTCGATGCCGAGAAGCCGGTGCCGGTGCGAGGCCCGTACGAGATCGTGAAGTACCCGCTCTGAAAGAGCGTCAGCTTGAAGTTCCCCACCGCCGTCGACGTCCCGCCGAACTTGCGAACGTTCTGCCACTCGATCTCGAGCTGCCCGGTGCTCTGCTTGGTGACGACCTGGCCAGTGGTGCCGAGGTCGAAGTCTTCCCAGAACGGCGCGATGATGTTGTGAAACGGCGCCGAGGTCGCGGGAAACGCGCGGCGCACGAAGCACATCGACCCGCACGGCGCGCCGAACGTCACGAAGCCGTTCGTGTGCACGTTCACGCTCGTGTACGCGGTGCCGTAGTAGGTGAAGGGGAAGCCGATCATCACCGGGGCCGTGCCCTCGTCGCGAGGCGAGGTGACGAACCGGCCGCCGGGCGTCAGCGTGAAGTTGGTGATGTTGGTGCCCCCGATGATCGGCGCGTACGACGTCGGCTGCGTCTGCACCACGTACGTCTGGGCCCAGGCGCCCGACGAGAGCGAAAGAACGGCGGCGACGGCAAAGAACTTCTGGGTCATGCGCATCTCCTCAACGACAGCTCACGTAGTACTCGACCGTCAGCGTCTTACCCGGTTCGGGCACGAACAACGGCTCGAAGATGATGGAGTTCGCGACGGGCTCGTACCGCCACACCGGGCCACCTTGCATGCTGACGGTGGGCAGGGTGACTCCGTCGATCTTCACGACGATGGTGCGGCCCATGGTGAGGTCGGGCTCGGCCGTGAGGTAGAACGTGGTGCGGTAGCCGAACGCGTTCTTGCCGATGTTCTTGAGGGCGGTGGCCCAGTTCGGCGAGCAGATCTCTTCACGAACGCCGCCCAGCCGCGCGATCAGGTACAGGTTCTTCGAGACGTCAGAGAACATGTCGTACGTGCAGCCGTTGACCGGCATGCTGAACGGGCCGATCTGGTTGTACGAGAAGAGCTGCGGGCGCTGGGCACCCTTGATGTTGCGAAACTGGCTCTCGTAGACGGTCTGCGGCGCCGGCGACTGATCGCCCGCATCGCTCACGATCACGATCGCGAGCACCGCGTCGGGCCGCATGAACCCCGCGTTCACCGTCGTGATGAGCGGAGCCGTCAGCGCCTTCAGCGCCGGCTGCGCCATACCCGCGGGAATGCCGCCGCCGATGCCGACGCGCACCCGGTTCGTGAACACCGTCTCGAGGTCGGGCGTGGTGGGCTTCAGCACCTTCGGGTTCAGCCCGGCCGCGTCGCCGATGAGGTGGCCTTCGGTCAGCGCCGTCATGTCGGTCGTGATGACGCCGAGCTGGTAGTCGACGTTCGTCTCCGCCGCGTACGAGATGAACGAGCGGAAGTTCTGCGCCAGCGCCGACTGCTTGTCGGCCATCGAGCACGAGTTGTCGATCACCAGCAGAATGTCGGCCTTCGGCCGCGGGTCTTGCCGGAAGGTGTCGATGTTGAAGCCGATGGTGTCGCCCCGGCCGCGCAGCGAGACCAGGTAGTCGACCACGTCGCCGTTCTGCGTGACGTTGAGCACGAACGCGCCGATGTCGGCCCCGTAGTCGAGCGGGTGGTAGAGCAGCGAGAACGTCGCCGGCGTCGCGGCCCCTGCGTTGAGCACCGTGCCCATGCTGAAGCTGGGCGCCCCGTCCATCATGAACTCGGGGCAGTCGGCCGGGCCCGGGCAGGTCGGCGCGCTGCCCGCGGGTATGCCGGCCCCGGCGGCGACGCCCCACGAGTTGACGACGACCGGCGTGGCGCACGTGTTGTAGACGGCGAACGTGCGGCGGTTCGAGCTGCAGTCGCGCTCGACGACGCCGAAGTCGAGCTCGGCCGGCGAGATCGTGAGGCACGCGGTCGCGACCGAGGTGGTGAGCGCGACGCGCTTCTCGGGCGACAGCGGGTCGCTGATGCCGAACACCACGTTGCCGCGCGCGATCTCGACCTGCGTGGTGCTGACGCCGTTCGGCGCTGCGCGCACGAGCACGCTGACGGTGTCGCCCGGGGCGACGTCGCGCTGCTCGATGGGCCCGTTCGGCAGCGAGTAGATGGGGCTCGAGCCCGTCTCGAGGTCGAGGTAGGGAATGAGGCAGCTCTGGGTGCCGACGTTCTTGATGTTGAACGTGAGGTCTCGATAGCTCGGCGGCGTGACGAGGCCGAAGTTCAGCGAAGCGGGCGAGACCGTGTACTGGCACGGCGGCAACGTCACCGACTGCGCCTTGACCGTCACGGTGACCTCGGGCTCGTCGGGGTCGTTCGTGAGGAGCGTGACGTCCCACTCCAGCGTCTTGCCGGTCGCGTTGGGCGTGACGCGAATGGGGATGTCGAGCACCGACATGCCGGCCTTCGCGACGATGCCGACGGCCGGGTCGTAGCGGCCGGCGCCGGTGTTGGTCAGATCGTTGCGGCACGGCCCGAAGGGGAACCGCACCTCGTCGTACTCGCCGACGCAGATCTCGGCGTCGGTCGAGTCGGCGTTCTTCGGCGTGATGCGCCAGTACGGGCGCACGTAGTTGCCGGCAGCGTCTTTCGTGCCGAGCTTCAGGTTCGCGCGCGGCTCGGGAGGCTCGGGCAGCGTGCCGACGTTCTGCACGCTGAGCTTGCGCGTGACCCAGAACGGCTTCGGAGCCTGGCTGCCGGGGAAGTACGGTATGCGGCCGACGTTGAGCGTGGGCTTCGGCGACACTTCGATGTCGGGGCCACCGCCCGCGCCGCGCAGCGGGCAGCGCAGCTCACGCTGGCGCGCGAGCGGCGTCTGGGCGGTGAGGTTCGCCTGCTTGGTGCCGAGGCTGCCGGGCGAAAACGTGAGCTGCAGCTCGAGGGTGCCGGGCACGAGCACCTTCGCGCCGTTCAGCTGGGTGACCCGGGTCGCGGCCGGCACGGTGAACGACTCGGCGCCGAGCAGCTTGAACTCGGAGGCAGGCATCGGCGTCGTGCCGGTGCGCGGCGCGGCCCCCGTGAGCGTGACGGCCTCGAAGCGCGTGTTGCTGATGACGAGCTTGTCTTGCAGCGTGAGACTGGGCGTCGCGAACCCGAAGTCGAGCGGGTTCGGCACGCAGGTGAGCACCTGCTCGACGCCGAGGCCCGTGAGGCGCACCTGCACGTCGGGGCACTGCGCGGCGGCGCGCACGTTGACCACAGCCGAATATTCGCGCGGCTCGGTCGGGCTGAAGCTCAGCACCACGTCGCGCGTGGCGCCGGTCTCGAGCGTGACGGGGCCCTCGACGCTCTCGGCGGCGAAGACGAAGTTGCGCGAGTCGGCGGCGGCGATGGGGCCGACCAGGGCCTCGGCCGGCAGCTGCGACGTGTTCTCGATGGGGAAGGAGCGCTTGAAGGAGTCGTTGACGGCGACGGCTCCGAAGTCGAGGGTCTCGGGGAGCACGCAGGTGCCCGAGACGGCGGTGCCCCTGAGGAAGAAGTCGCCCGAGTCGGTGGTGGCGTTGGCGACGCGCAGGCGCACCGTGGCGACCCAGTCGCGGGTGACGACCGAAGGGTCGCTCTCGTTCGGAGCGTCGAAGTGTGCGTCGAGCTCGATCTCGCCGCCGGCAGGCACGCTGCGCGGGCCGAAGTCGAGCGTGAAGACGGGGTTCGCCTCGCCGTTTTCGCCCAGCTTGACCGGGGCGCCGTCGACCTTCTCGACGGTCTCGAGATCGAGGTCGCCCTGCCCCCGGTTCTGCACGACGACCTTGATCGTCTTGCGGGCGCCCATGGCGACCTTGCCGAAGCTGAAGTCGCCCTCGGCAGCGGTGATGATCACGCCGCCCTGATCGAAGACGAAGTTCAGCTCACCGAGCTGCGTGGTGGGCTGCTCACCGTCACACCGGCACCCGCCGACGACCACGGCGAGAACGACCGGCAGGAGCAGCACTCGCGACCCGAGCGCGCGCGGCGAGAACATGATGAAAGGGGCCTCTCTTCAGTACCTTGTGCCTGAGCCTTCGGCCGCTCAGGGGTTGACCCCTCTACCATGCGCCCCACCCGGGCAGAAGGGCTCGGGCGGGGTACTGCTCAGACTGACGTCACAAGCACGCGACGGTGTACGTGACGGTCATCACGTCACCCGGAGCGGGCACGAACAGGGGCTCGAACACGACGCTGTTCGTGACCTGATCGAAGCGCCACACCGGAGCACCGCGCTCGTCGACCTGATCGAGCACCCGCGGGCCCTGGCCGTCGGCGTGGTCGATCTTGACGACCACGGGGCCAGCGCCGAGATCGGGCTCGGCCGTGAGGAAGAAGCTGGTGCGGTAGCCGAAGGCGATCTTGCCGATGTTCTCGAGCGTGGTGCCCCAGTTCGGCGTGCAGATCTCGGCGAGCAGACCGTTGAACGCGTTCACGAGATCGACGGTCTTGCCCGGGAAGGGGCCCGCGCCGTCGTACGAGCAGCCCGCGGGGAGCGTCGTCGTGATGGTCGGGCCGACGAAGTTGAACGAGATGGCGTTGGTGTTCTGCGCGCCCTTCACGTTGCGGAGCACGTTCTCGTAGACCGACGCCGGCAGCGGCGACTGATCGAACGTGTCGCTGACGACGACGATGGCGAGCACCGCGTCGGGTCGCAAGAAGCCCGCATTCTCGTTCGTGATGACCGGAGCCGTCAGCGCGGCCGCCGCGATCGCCGCGTGCCACTCGGTCGCGTCGCCGCCCGTGCCGACCGCGACCTTCTGGCGGAACAGTGTCTCGACGTTCGGCGTCATCGGCGTGAGCACCTTTGGGTTGCTCGCATTGCCGACGAGCACCCCGTTGTTGGCGGGCGTCGTGGTGGTGACCCCGATGTGGTAGTCGATGCCTTCGCGCATCGCGTACGAGATGAACGAGGTGAAGTTGAGGCCCAGGTTCGTCTGCTCGTCGGCCATCGAGCACGAGTTGTCGATGATGAGGAGGATGTCAGCCTTGGGCTTGCTGTCCTGGCGGAAGGTGTCGGTGTTGAGGCCCTGGTCGTCGCCCTTGCCCCTCAGCGTCACGATGTAGTCGACCATCTGGCCGCCCTGGGTGACCTTGATGACGAACGCCCCCGTGTCGGGGCCGTCGTTCAGCGGGGCGTAGCGCATCGTGAACGTGTTCACGCCGCTGGTGTTCGTGATGACGGTGCCGGCCGTGAAGGTCGGCGCGCCGTCGATGTAGAACTCGGCGCAGCCAGCGGGCTGGGTGCAGCCGTGCTCACCGTTGGGGATGATCGAAGCCGCGAGCATGCCCCAGTCGTTGACCGTCACGCCCTGCGAGCACGTGTTGTAGACGCTGAAGTTGCGGCGCATCGACTTGCAGCCCTTCTTCACGGTGCCGAAGTCGAGATCGTTCGGCGTGATCGCGAGGCACGACGTGGCGACCGAGGCCGACAGGGGGACGTCGACGATCGGGTTCATCGGGTTGCTGATGCCGATCTCGACGTTGCCCATGATCTGCGTGACCGTCTGGCTCGCCGAGCCCATCGGCCAGGCGCGAACGAGGACCTGCTGGGTCTGACCCGGCTGCAGCTCGAGCTGCTCGAGGTCGCCGCCCGGCAGAGAGAACGCCACGTCAGACCCTGCCTTGATGACGACGTGCGAGACGAGGCAGGTCTTGCCTGCGGCCGTGTCGTTGTTGGTGATGGCGAACGTGAGGTCTTTGTAATTGGGAGGAGAGACGAGACCAAAGTTCAGCGTGGCGGGCACGATGGAGGCATTGCACGGGTCCATCCGCACTGACTGCGCGCGCACCGTGATCTTGAACGCAGGCTCGTCGGGGTCATTCGAAGGGAACGTGACCTCGT
>JAEUJP010000847.1 GCA_016793725.1 Myxococcaceae bacterium
GTCTTTGCCTCCGCCCGTCTTGCGCGCCCACACGAGGTGCGTCTCGAAGGGGCCCGTCTCGCGCGTGTAGAACTTGTAGAGCGCGTTCGCGAGCTTGTGCGCGAGCTTGCGCACGTCTTTGGCGCTCGCCGACTCGGAGGCCTTCATCTCTTCTTTGCCGGCCGCGACCGTGAACAGGCGCAGGTCGCCGCGCACGAGCTCACCGTCCATCGACAGCTGGGTCTTCACCAGCGCGTCGGCGCCGACGTTCGACCAGTTCGAGAAGTTGATGGTCGAGGCCGTCACGCCCTCTTTGGCGTCAGACAGGTACGACTTGCGATCGAGCAGCTGAAACAGGCCGCACGCGCCCAGGTCGAACTTCAGCGCCTCGTCGAAGTCGGCGGCGACCTTCTTGGCGCCGTCGTCTTGTGCGTTCGGTACGGGCAGGGCGAGCGGGAGCGGCCTGAAGTTCGCACCGGAAATCTCGATGATCGGCGCCTGGGCCAGCGAGAACAGCACGATCGCAGTCGAAATCATGGGGAGCACTCTACGGCTTGAAGCGCAAAGGCACGCCTTTATTCTTCAGCACGTCCTTCAGGTGCGGCGGAGGTGGCCCGAACGGCGCCGCCTTCTTCACCGCGCCCAGCACGGCGCCGTCGAACACGTCGTTGCCCGAAGAGCGGGTGAGCGACACGTCGACGAGGTGACCTTCGGCGTCGAGGCGAATGAGCACGTCGGCGGTCAGCCGAATGCGCTCGCTCTCGGCGATGGTGTTCGAGACGTCGTAGTGCCGGCGCACGGCCGAGCTGATGACGCCGAAGTAGCGCTCGCCCTCTTGTTTGGCCGAGTCGCCCTTCTCGTCGCCGTCTTCTTCGC
Organism: Myxococcaceae bacterium; assembly: GCA_016793725.1. Classification (GTDB taxonomy): domain Bacteria; phylum Myxococcota; class Myxococcia; order Myxococcales; family Myxococcaceae; genus Xiheicaenimonas; species Xiheicaenimonas phototrophica. The sequence continues at coordinate 856 of JAEUJP010000847.1, forward strand.
CCTCGAGCTCTTCGGGCTTCGCGGTCTTGTTGAGCGCGTCGAACAGCGACTTCTTGCGGTCGGGCTGCGGCTTGTCGCTGGTCTGCTTCACCTTCGGCTCGGGCTTCACGCCAGGCGTGGGAATCGCCACCTTCGCCGTCTCGGGCGGCGGGGGGGCCTCTTCTTTGCGCGGCAACAGCTGCTCGTCGCGCTTCTTGCCCTTGCGCACGAGCGAGGCGGTGATGGGCTTCTGCTCGAGCTCGACGCGCGGCTGCTCGAACAGCCACTGCAGCACGAGCACCACGGCGACGATGCCGACGTGCGCGACGATCGAGGCCACCACGAACGGCACCATCGGGCTGGGCCGGTTCGCGAGCTGGCTCTGGTACGCGGCGGTGCTCATTTGAGGGGGTCGGCGTTCTACTTCTTGTCGGTTGGACTCCGCTGGGCGCCGATGGGGTCCGTGATCATGCCGACGTTGGTGACGCCGGCGCGCTGGGCCGAGGCCATCACCTCGATGACGATGCCGTAGGGCAGGGCGCGGTCGGCGTGCAGGTAGAGCTCTTTGTCGGCCTGCGCCTTGGCGTTGGTCTTGAGCTTCTCTTCGAGCTCTTCGAGCTTCACCTCGACCTCGCCGATGTAGACGCGCTTGTTGATGTCGACGCTCACCACGATCTTCTTGTCGCTCGCCTCGACGGGCGCGGCCTTCGTCTCGGGCAGGTTCACCTTCACGCCCTGCTGAATGAGCGGGGCGGTCACCATGAAGATGATGAGCAGCACGAGCATGACGTCGACCATCGGCGTCACGTTGATCTCGCTCAAGGTGGTGCGCCCGTGGCCACCACCGCCTGAACTCATGCCCATGGTCGTGCGCCTACTTGAAGAAGTGCCGCTTCACGATGTTGAGAAAGTCGTGTGAAAAGTTGCCCATCTCGGAGTCGAAGACGCGAATGCGCGCGACGAACGCGTTGTACGCGACGACCGCGGGGATCGCGGCGAACAGCCCGGCGGCGGTCGCGAGCAGCGAGTTGCCGATCGGCGCCGCGACGGTGGCGATGGTGGCGTTGCCCTTCTCGGCGATCTCGTTGAACGCACCCAGAATGCCCATGACCGTGCCGAACAGCCCTACGAACGGCGCGGTCGAGCCGATGGTTCCCAGAAACGCCACGCGGGCCTCGAGCTCGGTCAGCTCGGCGCTGGTGGCCCGCTGCAGGGCGCGCTCGACGTTCTCGATGCCGCCGAGGCGCTCGGCCATGGCGCCCTCTTCGCCCTTCTTGTTCTGGGCGAGCTTGGTGAGCTCTTCGTAGCCGGCCTTGAAGACCTTCGAGAGCGGTGACGAGCCGAGCTTCTGGGCCGACTGGTAGATGGCGTCGAGGCGTGACGCCTTCCAGAACGTGTCGAGGAAGTGAACCGACTGGGCGCGGGCCCGCGACAGCTGCAGGTACTTCATCGCGATGAGGGCCCAGCTGTACGCCGAGGCGAGGCCGAGCACGACGAGAACGGCGAGCTCGACCACCGAGGCGCTCTTCAGTGCTTCCCCGTAGCTGAACAACAGAGCGAGCATGTGGCTGCCTGCCGTAACACCGCGGTCGATTGAATGAAAGCAAGGCGTTATCGTCGTTACCTCTCGGAGGCTGCACACACATGAACCTACGCGCTGCCATGACGCTGGCCCTCGTTGCGATGTTGCCGCTGAGCGGCTGCGTCATCGTGAGTCGGTCGCCCGGCACCATCACGTTTCTCTGGTCGTTCGAGGGGGCGTCGTGCTTCCAGATGGCGCAGGTGGCGAACGTGCAGGTCGAGATCGCGGGGCAGGTGCTCGAGAACGGCGGGCTCTACCCGTGCTCGCAGAACGGCACCGACGGCATTCTGCTGGGCAGCTTCGACACGCGGTTCAGGGGCGGCATCTACAGCTACACGGTGCGCGGGCTCGACAACCAGGGGCGCACGCTCTACCAGTCGTCGGGCAGCCTGACGGTCGACGGCAACGTGACGGTGAACGTGAACCTGAGGAGCACCGGCCCGGCCGACACGTTCGCGTACCTGTTGTGGACGTTCCCTCCGAAGGGGGCGATTCAGACGCCGACGTGCGCCGACGTCGGGGTGACCACGGTGCGGCTGTACATCGACGGGTCGAACGTGCCGGTCGACTACCCGTGCGCGCAGGGCCAGTCGCAGCCGGGGCCGCGCACGCCGAACCTGTCGGTGGGTGATCACACCGTGTACGTGTCGGCGGTCGACTCGGTGGGCTACGAGTACTACGGGCTGTCGTCGACGCTGCCGATTCGGTCGAGCCCGGTGTCATCGCAGTACGATCTGAACTGGACGGTGGGTGGAGCCGCCGTGCGGTGGACGGTGATGACCTTCGGCGGCGCGACGAGCACGACGTGTGGCGCCGAGGGCATCACGAGCGTGTTCGTGAACTTCCGCGACTCGCAGGGCAACCTGCTGTACCCGAACAGCGGCGATGAGCAGCCGTGCACGTTCATGGGCCAGCTCTACGATGCGCTGCCGCCGGGCAACTACCAGGTGTTCCTGGTGGCGCGGGGCACGGGCAATTCGCTGTACGAGTCGAGCCGCACGAACCCGCCGACGGTGAGCGTGACGGCGGGCGTGTTCAGGAACATCAACGACGGGCCGAACATCTCGTTGACCCGCGTGCAGTGACGAAGTCGGTTGGCATCGCTCGTGTTACGTAGCGGGCGAGATGAGGCACGACCGCCACAGCGCAATCGGGGTCTTTGATTCGGGCATCGGGGGGCTCACGGTGCTGCGAGCGCTGCATGAGCGCCTGCCGCAAGAGAGCACGGTGTACCTGGGTGACACGGCGCGGGTGCCGTACGGCACGAAGTCGGGCGACGTGGTGACGCGCTACTCGGTGAAGAACGCCGAGGCGCTGCTCGAGTATGGCGTGAAGCTGCTGGTGGTGGCCTGCAACACGGCGTCGTCGGTGGCGATACCGACGCTGCGCCAAGAGCTCCCGATACCGGTGCTCGGGGTGATCGAGCCGGGGGCGAAGGCGGCGGCGCAGGTGTCGAAGACGGGCCACATCGCGGTCATCGGGACACCCGGCACGGTGAAGTCGGGGGCGTACCAGCGGGCGCTGCTCGCCGAGCGGCCGGGGGTGCAGGTCGAGGCGCTGGCGTGCCCGCTGTTCGTGCCGCTGGCCGACGAGGGGTGGGTCGAGGGTGAGGTGCCGGCGCTGGTGGCGAAGCAGTACCTGTCGGGGCTCGCGCGCACGCAGGTCGACACGCTGGTGCTGGGCTGCACGCACTACCCGCTGTTGTCGAAGGTGATCTCACAGGTGGTGGGCCCGGCCGTGACGCTGGTCGACTCGGCGAAGGCGGTGGCGCAGCGGGCGGCCGAGGTGCTGGGGGAGCGCGATCTGTTGAAGACGGGGCTGTCGGCGGTCGAGCGGCACTACCTGGTGACCGACGTGCCCGACCGGTTCATCGAGGTGGGGTCGCGGTTCTTGGGCCGGCCGCTGTCGGGCGCGCGGCAGATCGACCTGAAGTTCGGCTGAGACGCAGCGGCGGCGAGCGCGCAGGACGCAGCGGCGGCGAGCGCGCAGGACGCAGCGGCGGCGAGCGCGCGGGGATCAGTGCGACGGCGAGCGCTGATCTTCGGCGGCCGGCACGACCTCGACGGGCGCAGGCGCGACGGCGATGGCGGCGTCGATGCCGATGTCGTCGGCGCGGGGAATGACGCCGGTGACGCTGGTGACGATGCGCTCGAGCGTCGGGTAGAACTTGATCTTGAGAAAGAGCCAGTTCAGCCAGCCGGTGGTGATCGAGTAGTACGAGTTGAACGGGGCGGTGTGGTGAATCTGGTGGTGCTCGGGCGGCAGAATCAGGTGCATGCGCTGCAGCCACACGACGACGCGCGGCACGTCGTCGGCGTGCGCCCACTTGTGAATCTGGTTCGTCATCATGACGAAGAAGATCATCGAGGCGATGGCGATCGAGAAGAACAGGCACCACGCGTACCAGCTGCTGGCGCGGTCGTACGGCATCGCGGCGGCGCCGACGGCCCACGGCAGCGAGATGAGGCAGTTCGAGCCGTTCGTCTCGATGTAGTCGTGGCGGGTCATCGCCTTCTGATCGACGTGGTGCTCACGGAAGGGGCGCAGCAGCGCCTTGCCGATCACGGGCATGTCGGTGCGGCCCCACGTGTCGGCGAGCCAGTGCACGAAGCCCGACGTGAAGTCAGCCGCGAGAAAGCCCACCAGCACCGCCGACAGCACCAGCCACGGGCTCGTGCCGGCATGCGGCCACACCCGCCAGACCATGACGGCCATCAGGAGCCAGAAGCTCACGATGCTGAAGATCTCGACCTTGCGGAACCAGCCCTGGTAGCCGGCGGCGAGCTCCTTCGCGTCTTGCATCTTCAGTTTGGGTTGCATGCTCATGCGCAGGACCTTCCGAATTAGTGCAGCGCGGAACTTACCGCAACCACCCGCAGAGGTTGGTCATCGGCGTGTCACGAACGAGAGGCCAAAGCGCCCCTTCACGCACAGGTGCCCCCCGGTCACCGAGCTGTCAGAAGGTGAAGTGACGCGAACGATCTCGTTGTCTTGCACGCGGAGCGTCAACGTG
>JAEUJP010000864.1 GCA_016793725.1 Myxococcaceae bacterium
CCCCCACCCCCCGCCACCGCGCCGACACCACCATCCCCCCCCCCCACCCTCGACCGAGCTGCCTTCGACGGGTGGTGACCCGGTCACCCGGTCACCGGGCCTCGACGACACTCGCCGCGGCCTCCTGTCCGCCGAGCTGCCTTCGACGGGTGGTGACCCGGTCACCCGGTCACCGGGCCTCAACGCCCCCGCCGCGGCCTCGTCTCCGCCGAGCTGCCTTCGACGGGTGGTGACCCGGTCACCCGGTCACCGGGCCTCGACGACACTCGCCGCGGCCTTCTCTCTGCCGAGCTGCCTTCGACGGGTGGTGACCCGGTCAACCGGTCACCGGGCCTCGACGACACTCGCCCCACGAGCGCCCCGCTACGTGTGCCGCGACTTCTCGCGGCGCGAGAATCACCGAGGCTCTCAGCCCAGCCCGTGCTCGGCCAGCTTGTTGTACAGCGTGCGCCGACTCACCCCGAGAATGCGCGCCGCCGTCGTTCGGTTGTCGTTCGACTTCTTCAGCGCCTCGATCAGCGCCTCTTTTTCCACCTGCGCACGCCGAGCTTCGAGCCCCGCGCCTGCCGGCGCGCCCGCCACCGCCGCGCCGTGCAGGTCGGCCTCGCGCTTCAGCTCACGCTCGACGTCGGCGCCCGAAATTTCGTCGGCCGGGCTCAGCACGATGAGGCGCTCGATGAAGTTGCGCAGCTGCCGCACGTTGCCCGGCCACGCCTGCGCCCCGATCAGCTGCACCGCGCTCTCGGCCAGCCGCACCTTCGGCCGCCCGTTCTCGGCCCCCAGCACCCCCGCGAGCCGCCGCGCCAGCAGCACCGCGTCACCGCCCCGCGTTCTCAGCGGAGGCATCGTGATCGGCACCACGTTCAACCGGTAGAACAGGTCTTCCCGAAACTCACCCTTCTTCACGAGCTCTTCGAGCGGCTTGTGCGTCGCCGCCACGAACCGCACGTCGATGGTGATGTTCTCGCGCCCGCCCAGCCGCGTCAGCTGCTTCTCTTGAATCAGCCGCAAGAGCTTCACCTGCGTCGCCGGGCTCACGTCGCCGATCTCGTCGAGAAACAACGTGCCGCCCTCGGCGAGCTCGACGCGGCCCAGCTTGCGCGTCACCGCTCCGGTGAACGCCCCCTTCTCGTAGCCGAACAGCTCCGACTCGAGCAGCGTGTCGGGAAAAGCGCCGCAGTGAATCGTCACGAACGGCTTGTCTCTGCGCTTGCCCGAGTCGTGCAGCGCCCGCGCCGCCAGCTCTTTGCCCGTGCCGCTCTCGCCGCGCACCAGCACCGTCGCGTTACTGCCCGCCGCGCGCGCGATCAGCTCGCGCACCTCGACCATCGGCTGCGACTCACCCCACAGCCCACCCTCGCCCTTCGTCGCGTCGACCGCCGGCGCCGCCGTCGCGTGCCGCGCCTTCGCCATCGCCTTGCTCACGATGTACACGAGCTCGTCGCGATCGAATGGCTTCAGCACGAAGTCTTGCGCGCCCTTCTTCATCGCCTCGACCGCCATCGGCACCGAGCCGTGCGCCGTCACCAGAATCACCGGCACGTCGGGCCACTTCTGCACCACCTGCTCGAGCAGCTGCATGCCGTCGATGCCCGGCATGCGCACGTCGGTCACCACCACGTCGACCAGCGTGCCCTTCAGCTTCTCGAGCGCCTCTTCGCCGCTGCCCGCATGGTGCACCGTGACGTTCGCCTGCTCGAGCAGCGCGCCCAACACCTTGCGCACCGCGACGTCGTCGTCGACCAGCAACACGCTGCCCGTGGAGGCCATGGTACGTCTCAGCCTACGTCAACGTGGGGACCAAGACGCTCGACATCGTGCTGTCGCTGCTCGCCGCCGCGGCCTTTCTCGCGATCGCCGTGCTCGCCTGGTGGCGCGGCCGCACCGCCAACGTGAAGCCCGTCGCCTGGCCCTTCGCCCTGCTCTGCCTCGACCTCTTCGCCTACAACCTGCTGCAGGCCATCTCTGACAGCACCTCGCAGCCGACCTGGCGCTGGCTCAACGCCGCCATGGCCTCGCTCGCGACCGCGTTCTTCTACCACCTGGTCATCGCGTTCGTCGGCCGCCGCGGCGCGCTCAAGGTGCCGCTGCTCGCCGCGTACACGTACTTCTCTGCGCTCGCCGGCGCGGGCCTCGCCCCGTTCTTCATCGAGGGCAACACCTTTCCCGGGGGCAACACGTGGGCCCTGCTCATTCTCGCCGCCGAGCTGCCCGTGCTCGGCCACACCACGCTGCTCTTGTGGCGAAACCTCGCCGGCGCCTCGAGCGCCGAGCGCTCGCGCACCCGCCTCGTCATGGCCGCCGGCCTCATCGCCGGCACCGCCGCATCGATCGAGCTGCTCGCCGTCGCCGGCTCGACCTGGTCGCCGCCGATCGCCATCTGGGGCCTGTTGCTCTCGGCGCTCGTGCTCGGCGCTGCCGCCCTGCGCGTGCTCGAGGGCATCACGTTTCTCACCCGCGTGAACGCCGCCGCCATCGGCCTCACCGTCGTGCTCGCCGAGGTCGCCGTCTTCACCGCGTTCGGCGACCGCCTCGCGCTCGTCGTCGCCGGCTCGCTGCTCGTCGTGCTCGCCGCGCTCGCGTCGATGCGCTTCGTCGTCGCCGACTACACGTCTGACCGCGAGCGCACCCTCGCCCACGCCTCGCTCGGCCGCCTCGCCGCGCAGATGGCCCACGACATCAAGAACCCCCTCGCCTCGATTCGCGGAGCCGCCCAGTTTCTCACCGGCGAGCGCGCCGCCGGCCGCTCGGTCGACGGCCAGGGCGAGTTCCTGACCCTGCTCGTCGAGCAGTGCGATCGCATGGCCCAGGTCATCGACCACTACCAGCGCATCGGCCGCGCCGAGGCCGTGCTGAAGCCGGTGCCGCTCAACGCCGCCGTCGGCGAGGCGCTGAAGTTTCTCGGGCCGCACCCGAAAGACGTGCACCTCGAAGACGACCTGCCCGCCTGCGAGGCCGACCGCGACCTGCTGGTCATCGCACTCGAGAACGTCTTGAAGAACGCCCGCGAGGCCGCGCCCGACAAGCCGGTGCACGTACAGACCGGCCGCGCAGAGACCTCGGTCTGGGTCGCCGTGCGCGACGAAGGCCCGGGAATGGACGTGCGAACGAAAGAGCGCGCGCTCGAGGGCTTCTTCACCACGAAGGCGCAGGGCTCGGGCCTGGGCCTCGCCTACGTGCGACGGGTGGTCGAGTCACACCGCGGGCGGCTCACCCTCGACACCCGCGAAGGCGCGGGAACCACGGTGAAGATCGAGCTGCGCGCCGCGCCCTGAGCCGTCACCGGCACTGCGCGGCTTCAGCGTCGTAACGCTGCCGGCACGTGCTCATCATGCGCTCACCCTGCGAGCTCGCGATGAGGTTGTTCGCGACCGTCGCCGCCACCCCGTACTTGCCGTAGCCCCACTGCGGCCCGGTCTTGCTGTCGTGGCGCGCCGTCTCGATGCACGCGTCGTAGCGCTCTTGCGCGAGCTCGGCGCACGTCGGCGGCCGGCTCGGCATGCACGGGCCGTCGTGTGACGCACAGACGCTGTACAGCCCGCAGCCCTGCGCGATGAGCCCGCGGTTCGTGCTCTGCACGCTGATGCTCATCAGCGGGCACCCCGACTCGCGCTGAAACGTCTCGCGCGTGCGCGCCAGCCGCTGCGGCTCGGTGAGCGCTTCGGCGCACGGCCCTTCGGGCACCTCGCAGCGGTAGCGCGTGTTGCAGCCCTCGACGTACCAGCCGTCGCGGCCCTCGCGCACCTGCAGCTTGTTCTCGGGGCAGTCGATCTGCGCCGACACCGTCTGGCGCGCCATCGACAGCTTCATGCCGGTGCAGCCGCTCACCACGAGCACAACCACCAGAAATGAAAACGGGCGGGTCATGCTCCTGTTTTGGGAGCATGCCGCCCGTTCCGTCACCAGAGACTCGAGAAGGTTACGAGACCTTCTGGAGCGCCACGACTTCGTACGAGTGCCGGCCGTCGACCATCATGTCGTACATGGCGGTGCCGGGGTTGCGCGCGAAGTTCTTGAGCGCTTGATCAGCCTCGATGCGCTTCGAAGCGCCGAGCCACGGAATCTTGAACCCGTGGAAAGCGCGCAGGCACGCCTCGGCGTACAGGTCGATGCGCGCCTTGTCTTCGTCGCGCGCCTTGATCGCCTCTTTCGTCACGTCGGTGCGCGACACGAGCTTCATGCCCAGGTACTCGAGGTAGTCGAACGACGGCTGCCACGTCGACGCGGGAATCGCGTTGCCCCACACGAGGAAGCCACCCGGCTTCAGCATGCGGTACGCGGTCGCGAAGAACGCGTGGTCTTCAGACGTCAGGCGGCCGGCGAACTCGGTCACGTGCGTCTCGTTCACCGCGATGAAGTCGGCGCTGCCGTCGGGGGTCGACAGGCGCGTCGCGTCGGCGCACGTCGCCTTCAGGCGGCCGCGCAGGTTCGGCACGTACTTGCGGTTGCAGGTGCTGATGCCCGACTGCTGCATGTCGACCGCTTCGTACGTGCACTCGGGCAGCACGTTCGCGCAGGTGTGGTGGGCGCCGGCGCCCGTGCCGCAGCCCATCTCGATGATGTGCACCTTGCCGTTGTTCTTCTTGATGTACTCCTGCACCGGCTTCGCCTGGTACAGGCCGGTGTACGCGATGCGGCCGAACCGCTGCGGGTCTTTCGCGCTGACGGGGCACGGGCCCCACTGCTCGGGCCACGTGTAGCCCCACGTGTTGAACGTGAACTCGTAGCGCTCGCCCGTCTCGCTCGGCACGTCGCCCATCGAGCGGTACAGCGCGTAGAGCAGCGAGTAGATCGACCGCTTGTCGTACTCACCCTCTTCGACGTGCCCGTTGGACACCACGACCTTCGATGCCTTCTCGACGACGGTGCTCATCACCCACGCACCGAGAATCACCTGCAGCTGATTCTTCGAGTACTCGCTCCGGTTGCTCAGCTTCGTGAAAATGTCCATGTGATCGGCCTTTACGCTGTTACGGCGGGTGACGGAAGCCCCCTCCTATGCAACTTGTCGGGGCCCGGCTTCCACTGGGGCAACGACGGGTTTCGGGAGCTGGGGCACGAACTGCGAGCGCTCCTGGCTCAAGATGTAGAACCAATCGCCGGTGATGCAGGCGTAGGCCACGCGCGAGCCGATCAGCACGCCCGCGATGCCGGGCATGAACGCGTCTTGCCCGACGAGGTAGAGGTTCTCGATGGTCGTGCGCGGCCGCAGCCAGTGCGTGTGCTCGAGAAAGCGCGCCGGTGACGGCTCGACGCCGTACGAGCCGCCCGACCGCGCCCAGGGGTTGCACCCCATGGGGAACTGCACGTGCGTCATCGACGGCGCGTGACCTTTGAGCGCGGGGAAGCGCTCACACATGATGTTCAACGCCGCTTCTTTGAAGCGCCCCTCGAGCTCGGCGCGAAACTGCGCGTCGGTCGTGCAGCGCTCGAGCCAGGCGGGGTTCGACTCGACGAGCAGCATCATCGTCGTCTTGTTCGGGTAGCGCTGCGCGTGCATCGGGTCGCGCGCCGACGGCGACATCAGATACGCCGGCATGCCCTCGAACCGCATCTGCGTCTTGTAGAGGCGATCGCCGCCCGACACGTCGGAGCTCGACAGCTCGGGGTAGTGCGGCATCTGCCACACGATGTGCCGCGGCAGCTCGATGTGGTGGTTCCACCCGGCCATGAGGGTGATGTGAGCGGGGCTCGACTTCAGCGTCTTGAAGCCGTTCACGTAGTCGTGGCGCTCGGCCACGTCGCGCGGCAGGAGCTCCATGAAGGTCGTGTACGCCGACGCGTCGCTCACCACGAGCTTGCTGCGAATCTCTTCGCCGCTCTCGAGCCGCACGCCGACAGCCTTGTCGCCCTCGACCACAATCTGCTTCACGCGCGTGCTCACCGCCACCTGGCCGCCCGCCGCCTCGATGACGGGGATGATCTGAATCGCGACCGAGCCGGGGCCGCCCACGGGGAAGTAGGCGCCGTGGCGGTAGTGGTACATCACCGCCGCGTGCATCGTGAACGGCGCCTCGTCGGGCGTGCGCCCGTAGTTGCCGTACATGTACTCGAACAGCCCGGCCATCTTCTCTGACATGCCGAGCTCGTGGCGAAGCACCGAGTGCGTGTCGCGCTTCAGGTACTTGCGAAACGTCGGCGCCATCAGCTTGTATGTGAGCTCACGCACCGCCAGCGGCACCGCGTTCGGCAACAGCTTCGTCATCGCCCAGCCCAGCCCACCGGCCTGCACCTTGTTCTCGAGGTCGAAGTAGCCGCGGAGGTTGCCGGCCCCGAGGTCGCGCGTCGAGAAGTGCTCGATGTTCTCTTCGGCCGTCGAGTACCAGGGGAAGGCCTCGTCACCGAGGTACGCGTACTCGTGGTCTTCGGGCATGCGCGCCCAGAGCAGCTGGTTGCCCGACACGAAGTCGGCCGCCCACGCGTTCACGGCGCTTGGGTTGGCCTTCACGTCCATGTCGCCGACCGAGTGCAGCCCCGCGGGGAACTCGTAGCCGCCGATCTCGTGAACGTGTGTCGCCCCGCCCGGCGTCGGCCCGCCCTCGAGCACCAGCACCCGCATGCCCCGCTTCTGCGCCAGCGTCGACGCCAGCGCGAGCCCACCCAGCCCCGAGCCGATGACGATGCAGTCGGGGTTGTCGATGAGACGGGTCGGCGGCCGGTATCGAACGCTGGCCGGGCGTTGCTCGGTGAGAAAGTTCGTCATGTTGTCTTCAAACGGTGCCGCGGGTGCTGTTCTTCAGGTGCTGCGGTGCTGCGAGTGCGAAAAAGTCAGGTCTGAACGTACGAGCGCAGGCGCTTCATTCGCTCGTCGCCGATGATTCGGGGGAACTTGTTCTGGAAGCCGTTCAGCCCCAGCTCTTGCATGAAGCGCTGAGTAGACCCGGCAGGCAGGCGGTAGACCACCGGAGCCAGGATCGCGACGTCTTTCGCGCGGTGCTCGCGGTAGACGCGGTTCTGGGCGCAGAGCTCTTTGTCGAAGGCCTCGCCGAACGCCTCGATGCTCGCCGGAGCGCGCTCGAACTCGACGAACAGCAGGTAGCGGCCCTTCGCCGTGCCGTCGACGCCGACCTCTGAAGACGCGGCGAAGTCGACGTAGGTCGCGTTCTCACGCCGGCCGGCTTCGGTCACGGCGCGCTCGACCTCGAGGGTGTTGACGAGCTCTTGCGTGACGCTCAAGACACCGCCGGTGCGGCCCGAGAACGAGATGCGGTGGGGGAAGATGCTGTCGAAGCGAATGACGTCGCCCATGTAGTAGGCGTAGAGGCCCGACTGCGTGGTGACCATCACCGAGTAGTCGACGCCGGGCTCGACGGCCCACAGCGGGTAGCGGCGGGCGTCGGGCTTGCCGTGGTCTTCGCGCGGCACGAACTCGAAGAAGACGCCCCGGTCGGGGATCATCATCATCGAGTTGTCGACGCGGCTGTCGGTGCACGCGAAGATGCCGCCTTCGGTCGCGTTGTAATTGTCCATCAGCGCGATCGGCCGGCCCACCCGGTTCTCGATGATGCTGCGGTACGGGTCGGCCGGCACGCCACCGCCGAACAGCGCGCGCAGGTTCGGCCACACCTGCTTGATGCTGGTGACGTTCATGCCGCGCGCGTTCGCGCTCGCGAGCACCTTGTCGAAGAAGATGCTGAACCAGCACGACGTGCCGGTGAGCGTACGAATGTCGTAGTCGAGGTACGCCTCGGCCATCGCCTTCAGCTTCTGGTCGTAGTCGGTGATGTCGCGAATCGGAGGCTTCGGCAGCTGCAGCATCGACGCCGGGTAGGGCACGTGCAGCGCCATGATGCCCGGGTTCGACGCGACGCCGACCGGGCCGGTCTGCTTGATGATCGAGGGCGGGAACAGCGCCATGAAGTACCCGCCCGACAGCTCGCGATCGCCGTACAGGTCGAGGTAGCGCGCCATGACGTCGACGCCCGCCTTCTGCTGCCATTTGATCTGCGCCTCGCTGATGGGCAGGAACTTGTGCGCCGCCGCCGTGTTCGACGAGCCCGAGCTCTGCCCGTAGTAGGGGATCAGGCCCGGGTACAGAACGTCGACCTCACCCTTGCGCATTCGCTCGAGGTAGGGCTCGAACTCTGCGTACGTGCGGCCGGGCACGCGCCGCACGTACTCGTCGTGGCTGCGAATCGACGAGAAGCCGTGCGCCCGACCGAACTCGGTGCTCGCGCTGTGCTGCAGGTGCTCTTGCAGCGTCTCTTCCTGCACCTGCTTCAGCTTCGCGCGATTGCTCATCAGCGCGTTCCACTGCAGAACGCGCACCTTGGCCGCGGCCCACATCGCGGCGCCGGTCAGCCTGCCGGCCGGCACCTTGATGAGGTCGCGTTCACGCTCCATGGGCTTGCCGAGCTGCTCGATCGGGCGCATCAGCTCACTTGATCTCGGAGGCGTGCTTCTTCACCTTCGCGAACGCCTCGACGATCGAGTCCATCTGGGCCCTCGTGCCGAGCAGCACCGAGTGGTGGAACACGAGGTTCTCACGGTGCGCCTTCTGCGAGACCGGCAGCTCGAAGCGCGCCGGGTTCAGCGCCGCTTCGTGGTCTGCCCCGAGCTTCCACCGGCGCTTGGTGTGGGGCACGTACAGCTTGTGCTCCTTCATCGCGACGTAGGGAGGGTGGATCCAGAAGCCGATCTCGGCCTCGACCGCGTGACCGACCTGCTCGTTCGTCTTGCCCGCGAACTGGTCGGCCTCGAGGCGAACCATGTAGTGGTAGAACGACTGCCGCGTCACCTGCTTCGGGCGCGCCTGCGGCACGATGCCGCCGACCTTGAGCAGCTGCTCGTCGAGGTACAGCGCGTTCTCGAGCCGCGTCTTGATCTGATCATCGATGCGCGTCAGCGCCTCGGTCAGAATCGCCGAGCTGAACTCCGAGAGCGCGTGGTTGCTGCCCTGCACCACCGCCGTCTCGGCGAGCTCCATGTGGCCGAGCTTCGGCGTGTGGTTCACCCACTCGCGCGAGTCAGACCGCAGGTTCTGCAGCCGCTGGTACAGCCGCGGGTCGTTCGTGATCGCCGAGCCACCCTCACCGCTCGTGAACGGCTTGCCGTGGTGAAAGCTGAACGTGCCGATGACGCCGTGGCTGCCGGCGTTCTTGCCGTTCCACTGGCTGCCGTGGCTCTGCGCGCAGTCTTCGATGACCGGAATCTTGTTCGCCGCGCCGATCGCGAGCAGCTCGTCGAGGTTCGACATCGAGCCGTACAGGTGCACCGCGATGATCGCCTTCGTGCGCGGCGTGATGGCCGCCTTCACCTTCGCCGGGTCGAGGCAGAACGTGTTCGGGTCGACGTCGACCATGACGGCGCGCGCGTTCACGTTCAGCGCCGCGGTGGCGGGCGCGATCCAGCACAGGCCGGGCACGATGACCTCGTCACCCGCACCGACGTCGAGCGCCTCGAGCGCGATCAGCAGCGCCGCCGAGCCGTTCGTGCAACCGACCGCGTACTTCACGCCGTTGTACGCCGCCCACTTCTCGCTGAACGTGCGGTCGCGCGCAGGCGCGCCTGCGTACGTGCCAGAGATAGACCACCGCTGGCTCTCGAGCACGGCTTGCAGCGCCTTCGTCGTCTCGGGAGTGTGAATCGGCCACTTCGGCCACTCTTCATTGCGGCGAATCGGGGTGCCGCCATTCAACGCGAGCATCAGTGTGAACCCTCCAAAAGATTGTTCAGGTGTTACCGGGGGACCACGCCCTACCATCAACCAAAGGTCGCGTACCAGAGCGGGCCCGCCCTGCCCGATGGGCCTTTCTGACCCACCCGGGGCAAATTGTTTCGGGGTGTTGCGAAACGCCCCAGGGTCGCCGTCAGCCGAGACGAACGACCGTCTTGGTTTCAGCGGATTTCGTGGCTGCGTCGCCGAGCGCGAGGCTGCCGCGGCCGGCTTCGCCGCCGACCTCGGGAGGCGTGCCCTTCACGAGCGCGTCGATGAAGTGCGCGATCTCGACCGCGTATGCCTCGACGTACCGCTCGGGGAAGAACGCGTGCGGCTTCTGGTGCGTGATGCCGTTTTCGCTCCAGTGCGAGAACGCCGCGGGCGAGTGGTTCGCGGCCTGCAGCGCGCCCTTCGAGCCGAACACCTCGAGCCGCTGGTCGTAGCCGTAGGCGGCGCGGCGGCTGTTCTCGATGTGCGCGAGCTTGCCGCTCGGCGTCTTCAGCACGCAGACGGCCGAGTCGTAGTCTTTGAGCTTGCCGATTTCGGGGTCGACCAGGCACGAGCCCGTCGCGAACACCTCGTTCGGCTCTTCACCCAGAAACCAGCGCGCGATGTCGAAGTCGTGAATCATCATGTCGCGGAACAGGCCGCCCGAGCCCTGCACGTACGACGGTGGCGGCGGGTACGGGTCGCGGCTCGTCACGCGCACCATCTCGACCGTGCCGATCGCGCCCGCCTCGACCTGCTTCTTCATCGCGCGAAACGTCGGGTCCCACCGGCGCTGAAAGCCGACCATGAACGGCACCTTCGCGTCGGCCACCACTTTGAGCGCCGCGTTCACGCGCTCGAGGTTCAGGTCGACCGGCTTCTCGGTGAAGACCGCCTTGCCTGCCTTCGCGCTCTGCGTGATGAAGTCGAAGTGCGTCGGCGTCGGCGACGTGATGATGACCGCGTTCACCTCTTTGTCGGCGAGCGCGGTCTCGATCGAGGTGACCTCGGCCCCGAGCGACTTCGCCAGCGGCTGCGCGCTCGCGGCCACCGGGTCGATGACGTACTTCACCTTCACGTCGGGGTGCCTCGCAGCGTTGCCGCCGTGCACCTTGCCCATTCTGCCTGCACCGATGATTGCAACCGTGATCATGAAAAGCCTCGTTTAGGGTGCGCTCCACGCGCAAATGTGGAGCGGACCCATAGCCGAGGGACCCGTCGTTTAGAAGAGCCTGGGGCGCTCGCCCTTCACCGCTTGCAGGGCGCGTTGCGGGTCGCTCCGCGGTACTCCCAGTGCCACGGCTCGCTCGGCACCGTGCGCACGTAGCCGTAGCGGCGCGCGTTGTTCTTGAGCCAGCGGTACACCTTCGCCTGCCGCGTGCTGATGTCGAGCGCGATGGCGCTCTGGTGGTTCGAGTAGCCCGGCCGCGCGGCGAGGTTGCCGTTGTTGCAGCGCTTGGTCTTGTAACAATTGTAGAGGTAGCGCTGCTGCGCCATCGTGCGGAAGCCGCTGTTCACGACGAGCGAGACGCCGGCGCGGGCCGCTGCGCGCTCCATGTAATAGAACGCGTTCGCCGCGTTGATGCCGGCGGGCTTGTAGTCGGTCTTCACCAGCGTCACCGCGAACGCGCGGCCGTTGCGGTAGCCCGTGCCTCGGGTCTTGCCGCACGTCACCAGGGCCTGCTCGGCCGACGCCTGCTCGGCCGAGCCGTCGTCGCCCTCTTCGAACGCTTCGTCGCCGAGCGTCGGGTCGACGAGCCCCTCTTCTTCGAGCACCGCGGTGTCTTCGGGGAGCTGCGCGAGCTCTTCCGCGGTCAGCTCTTCGGGCTCGGCGTCGGGGTCGGGCAGCTCGAAGCCACCGGCCGGCGGCTCTTCTTCGAACGCGCCCGTGCTCGGGTAGACGAGCAGCCCGTTCTGGTCGACGCCGAACTCGTCGTCGAGCAGCTCTTCGTTCGAGCCTTCGGGGTCCCCACAACCCAGCAGTGAAACGACGACCGCGGTGACAATGGTGAAACGCATGTGTGCCTCCCTTTTGGGGCGCGGCACTGTCCAAGGTTGGTGCCAGAAGCCGTGAAACGCGGGCGCGACACGACGCGAGGCGTCGAAGGTGACCTGTGGCGTCGCGCGCTTCGACGGCCGCGAGGGTCAAAGAGGGTGAAACACGGCGAGGGTGACGTAAACCGGGTTGGCGCCGAGAGTGGACGAATGCGCCTCGAGGCGTGACTCGTTTTGCGACGTCACGCTCGCGTTTCGCGTCTTGTGTTCACTGCACGTTCCACCCGCAGGTGGCGATCGCGGTCGACTTGTCGCCGCAGCTGCCGTTCACCGCGCGCTGCGACTGGCCGTCGTTGCACGTGCAGCTCGAGCCGCTGCACGACAGCGTGTACACGCGGTTGTCGCTGCACTGCGAGAGCGTCACGGTGCACGCGTTGCCCGTCGAGTTCACGTTCGACGAGCTGCACGTCGCGCGACCGCTCGCGACGTTGCGGCAGCCCGCGTTCGAGAGCTCGGTCACGCACAGCGACATGTTGGTGCACGACGCCTGCGCGTTGTTCGCGAGGCAGGCGTTGAACGGGCCCAGGTCGTCGCACGCGAAGTCACGAAACGCCTCGCAGCTTCGGTAGCCCGCCGTCACGCAGTTCTGCTCGGTGCCATAGGTGAGCTCGGCCAGGCCGCGCGCACACTCGAACGACCGCTTGCACGTCACCTGCTGCTGCCGCTGGCACGCGGCCTCGAGACCGTTGTTCGTGCAGCCTGCTGCCGTCAATGCCGACACCGCCACGGCCACCCCCCACAACCCCCTCGACACCTTCATGGCATGAGCCTCTCTGCGAGATTGCGCCCGTCATTGGTGCGCCCTTTGACCTCGACATACTCCACCGACCAGCCCGACTTCAGCTTGATGTACGCGCTCAAGAGCTGAACGTTGGGCGAGCCGCCGATGACGGCGCGCGCGGTGGCGACACACCTGCCGCCCTCGCCCTTCTCGACGGTGACGACGATGTCGCGCGGCAGCGCCTTCAGCTTCACGGCGATCTCGCTCTTGCCGCCCTCGAGCTTCTTCACGCGCTGGTCGGCGACACCGTAGCCCGCGTACTCGAAGAACTTGAGCGTGTGCGTGTGCAGGCCCGGAGGCTGCGTCTCGAACTCGCGCCAGTACGGGAAGAGCGGCTCGTCGCCGACCGGCTGGCAGCTGGCGTCGAGCTTGAGGCCGTAGTCGACGCGGTTCTTGTCGTCGCTCTTCGAGAAGAAGAAGACGGTCGGTATGTCGGTCGCGCCAAACACCGGCTCGTCTGCGGCCGCGGTGACGGCGGTCACCCCGGTCAGCAGAACGGCCAGCTTCGAGACGAACTTCAACGTGCCTCCGGCTCCGATACTACGGCGGGTGTGAGCAGGGGAGATAGGAACCCCAGGCCGACACAGACGATCTGAGCCACGTGAACAATCAAAGCCATCGCGACGCCGTCACTCTTCGTGATTCCGAGCGTCTGCGAGGCGTACCCGTAGGCGGCTTCGGTGACACCCACCTGTAGGGGTATCGCGTCGCCCACCGCGCTCGACACCAGGTTCACCGCCTCAGAGACGAAGCTCGGCACCACCCCGAACGCCGCGCCCACCGCGATGAGCAGGGCGCCGCGCTGCATCACGCGAAAGAACCGGCTGAGCGTGATCCACGCGAGCGGCGCCACGATGTTCTCGTTCGAGCCCAGGTGCCCGTCGACCTCGGCGCCCCACGCCTCACCCTTGTGAAACACCCGCCCCAGCCGCGAGCCCAACATCGACCTGCGGCCCGCGAGAATCAGCCCGGCGCCCATCGCGCCCGCCACCACGAAGTGTGCGCCGACGCCGAGCAAGAGCCACGACGCGACGCCCGACACGGCGACCACCGCCATCGCGCTCGGTATCGAGATGACGGCGTTGCCGAGCAGGCTCAGCGCCTGAATGCGCGCCGCCGTCGCCGTCGCGAGCGGCACGCCGACGAAGCGCGCGAACATGGCCGCGCGCGCCGCTTCACCCGCCGCCCGACCGAACGGCAGCACGCCGCTCAGCGAATAGACGACCATGCACGTGCGCACCACCTCACGCATCGGAATCTTCTTTCGGTCGGGCCCATAGATGAGCAGCGCGCCGACGGCGTCGGTCACCAGCACGCCGAGCTCGAGCACGAACACCACCAGAAACATCGAAGGCACGCGCGTGACCGCGACCCAGACGTTTTCGGGGCCCGACTGCCGCACCATCAGCGCGACGACTCCGAGCCCGATACCGACGGCGAGCAGGCGGCCCAGCGGCGACTGCGCGAGCGCCTGCAGCTTCTTCAAGGGCTGGCCTCTGACTTCACGTCCGACTTCGCCTCGACCTTCGGCTGGTGGTTCTGCGGCGGGTCTTCGAGGCCCGTCGAGCCGGTCGCGTAGTGCAGCGTCGCGCGCGCGAGGTGCACCGCCTGCAGCGCGTCGTACAGGCCGCGCTTCGCCCCCATGTACGCGACGAGGCCCTCGAGCACGTCTTTCGCCTCGCCGGTGCCCGCCGCGTAGCCCGCGCCCGCGAACACGAGCCACTTCTTGCCGGCAGAGCTCTGCTCGTCGGCGATGCGCGCCATCAGCTCGGCCTGCACGGTGTCGTCGTAGGCCTTGCGCACCTCCATCGGTATGCCGGTGGCGGCGAACTTCTTGAGGCCCTCGATCTGTTCGACGAGGCCCTGCGCGCCGTACTCGCGCGCCAGCGACTTCGCGATGTCGATGTCGAACTGCAGCCCGGCCGCGACGCCCGGCGAGATGAGGTTGAAGCGCTCGAACGCCCACGGGTTGTCTTGCACGGGCCACATCGGCGTCCAGTTCAAGTCGAGCTGGGCCGCCACGAACGCCGTCGGGTTGCTCGAGAACATCTCGGCGCGCTTGAACGCACGCGCCGCCTTCTCGCCGTGAAACAGCTGGGCCACCTCGGGCCGGCGCTCGGCGGCGCGGTCGATGTACGTCGCGAGCGGCTTGAGCGCGTCGTTGGGAATCGGAGGCAGCACGGTGTCGACGACGTCGATCGGCGCGTTCTGCGGCATGCCCATCGTGTGCTTCAGCGCGGCGAGCGCGAGCTTCGCGCCGATGTCGGCCTGAATCTGCGCCTTCGCGAGCTCGCCGCCGCCGTACTTGAGCTTGTTCAGGTCGACCTGCGTGACGCTGCCCGAGCCGGTCTTGAACTCTTCTTCGGCCTTCGTCTGCGCCTCTTTGAGCAGGCGGTTCGCGAGGTCGAGCGAGGGCAAGAAGCTCTTCGCGTACAGGTGGAGCAGGTAGTACTTGCGCACCTCGAGCGCGAGCGCGTTGCGCGCCGACTCGTACATCGCCTTCTGCACCTCGATGCGCTCGGTGGCGGCCTCTTTGCCGGAGTCGTAGCGCCCGAACGTGCCGAGCGGCTGCGCGAGAATGCCCTGGAACTTGAAGTAGGGGCCCCAGCTCGAGAAGTCGCGAACGTAAGACGTGGGCACGTGGTACAGCGACGGCGCGTTGACGGCCTTCACCCCGTAGATGGGCGCGAGGTACGTGAGGCCCTGCAGCTTGGGCCAGAACGTCGACTCGACCTCTTTGAGGCGGCCTTCCCACTCTCGAATTTTGCCGCGCTGCTCCATCATCTGGCCGCTCGCGCCGAGCGCCTCGCGCACGCAGTCGTCCATCGTCATCTTGCGAATGGCCGGCTCACCCGGAGCGAGCGCAACTGGCGCCTGGGTGAGAGACAGCGCCGCGACGGCAATCAGAACGGAGCTCATGGAGTCGGGCGAGGCTCGTACACGAAACCGTGTTGGTCGTCACTCGCACTACGCGTGACCGGTTCGGCGGCGGTTGACCGTCTGCGAGACTGCCGTTAACAGCGATATTCCGTAATGCGGACCATTCAACCCGTGACGACCGACGTGCAGCGTCTGAAAGACGTGCTGGCGGCGTTCGGGCGAAGGCGTTCGCTGCGCGACCCGCTCGCGGCGGTGTGTGAAGAGCTCGGCCTGACGGCGCCGCAGATTCACGCGCTGGCGTGGCTGCGGCTCGACGGGCCGCTGACGATGGGTGAGCTGTCGAGGCGCATCGCGTCTTCCGAGAAGACCATCACGGGCATCGTCGACCGGCTGGCGCGGCGCAGCTTCGTGCAACGGTTTCGTGACGAGGCCGATCGGCGGGTGATTCGTGCGAAGCTGACGCGGCCGGGCCAGAAGGTGGCCGAAAAGCTCGACGAGGCGACGACGCACGCGATGGAGCTCTTGCTCGGCATGCTCGAGCCGACCGAGCGGCAGCAGCTGCTGCGCATCTTGGAAAATCTTCACGCACGAATGCAGAAACGGGCTGCGTGATGAAACGAAATGATCTTCACGCCCGTACGTTTACGTTGACTTAGCCCAGTCTTTGGAACGAGAGATGCCCCGCCCATGATGAACCACATTCCGGTCGTGCTCGCGCAGCTCACCACTGAAGAGCAGGGTTGGTTGACCCGCAAACTGCTCGGCGTCACCCTCGGCAGCGCCGAGTGGGTGTTGTGGCTGCTCGCCGTGCTGTCGATTCTCTCGATCGCGGTGATGCTCGAGCGCGCGCTGTACTTCAGCTCGCACCGGCTGCCCGACGCCGAAGGCCTCGGTGTGCGGCTGGCGCGCGGTGAGCTCGACGCGGTGAAGTCGGCGGTGTCGGGCAAGAAGGGCATGGAGGCCGCGGTGGTGCGCGAGGCGATCGAAAACGCCTCGAAGGGGCCCGACGCGGTCGAAGAGATCATCGCAGCGGCGGTGGCGCGCGAGCGGCCACAGTACGAGCGGTTCTTCTCGTTTCTCGGCACGCTCGGCTCGAACGCCCCGTTCATCGGGCTGTTCGGCACGGTGCTCGGCATCATCAAGGCGTTTCACGACCTGGGCTCGTCGGGCGCGAAGGGCAGCGCGATTCAGCAGACGGTCATGTCGGGCATCTCAGAGGCGCTGGTGGCCACCGCGGTGGGTCTGGCCGTCGCGATTCCCGCGGTGGTCGGCTACAACGCGCTGACGCGCGCGCTGAAGACCATCACGGCGCGCACGAACTCGCTGGGGCACGCGGTGGTGGGTCACCTGCGGGCGAGCGGCGGCGGGAAGGCGTAGGCGACCATGGCGGCTGCCCAGCAAGACAACGAAGACGAGATCGTCTCGATCAACGTCACCCCGCTGGTCGACATCACGCTGGTGCTGCTCATCATCTTCATGGTGACGGCGAGCTTCATCGTGCGTGAGACGGTCGAGGTCGACCTGCCGAAGGCGGCGAACACGAACGAGACGGTGCAGGGGCTCGTGAACGTGGTGGTCGACAAAGACGCGAACCTCTACTTCGACGGAACTCCGGTCGATGAGACGGGGTTGAAGAACTACATCGTGGAAGCCCTGAAGAAAGACAAAGAGACGAGGGCGATCATCACGGCAGACCAGTCGCTGAACTATGGCCGCGTGATGCACCTGATCGACGTGGTGAAGGGTCAGGGCATCGCGAAGTTCGCGCTGAACATCCAGAAAGAAGCGGCGCCGGCGCCTCCTGCCGGTGGCAGCCCGTAGTCTTTGCGGAGTATCAATGCCGGCCGCGGTGCAACGAGCTCCCCGCTATGACCCGACGAAGATTCTGGCGGCGACGCTGATCTTCTCGATCGGGGTGCACGCGGCGTACGTGCTGTCGCTGAACCCGTCGCTGAGAAGCCAGGTCGACAAGAAGCCGATCGAGATCGAGCTGTTCGAGGTGAAGCCGCCCGAGCCGCCGCCTCCTCCTCCGCCCGAGCCCGAGCCGGAGCCCGAGAAGCCGAAGCCGCCTCCGCCGAAGCCGCAGATCAAGGTGGCGCAGCCGAAGCCGATGCCGGTCGAAGAACCTCCGCCGCCGACCGAAGAGGCACCGAAAGAAGAGGCGAAGCCGCCGCCGGTGTTCATCGGCGTGTCGATGTCGGGCACATCGTCGGCGGGCACGTTCTCGGCGCCGGTCGGCAACTCGGCGATGGGCGGGGTGGCGCCGAAGGCTCCGAACCCCGAAGAGGTGAAGGCGTACAGGGCGCCGAAGTACGTGCCGCCCGGCGGAGCAGACACCGACCCCGTCGCGCAAGACGAGGTGAAGATTCCGTACCCCGAAGAGGCGAAGCGCGCCGGCATCGAAGGCACCGTTCGCCTGCGCATCACCGTCGATTTCGAGGGCAAGGTGACCGAGGTGAAGGTGCTCTCGGGGCCGGGCTACGGGCTCGATGAGGCGGCGCGTGAGGCGCTCAAGCGCTTCAGGTTCAAGCCGGCGATGAAGGCCGGCGAGGCCGTGTCGACGACGATTACGTACAACTACACGTTCCTGTTGGACTGAAGCCGGCGCATCGTTCCGTCATGGGCGCACGCTCAGTGCAAGTCTCGATCGACGAAGAGCTGCTCCGCCGCGTCGATCGCACGCCCGAAGCACGGCGCGACGGGAGGTCGAAGCTGATCGCGTCAGCGCTCCGGCTGTATCTGGAGGCGCGACGCCGCCACGACATCGACGACAAGATTCGGCGCGCCTACGGTGGACACGACAAGGCGTTGGCGCGAGAGGTCGAGCAGCTCATGGGCCGACAGGCACGGCCTAGAGCGCGGTGACATCTGGATGTACCGATTCGCGGCGCCCGACAAGCGCCGCCCGGTGCTCGTGGTCAGTCGCGACTCGCTCCTGTCCGTGTTGCAGACGGCGACGGTGGTTGCAGTCACGTCGACGCGCCGCGGGTCGCCGATCGTTTCCTGGTCGCTGCGCTCCCGTTTCCGCGCCAGCGGCGCGAGGTGCATCTCGGCACCGAACACGGGTTGAAAGGCGAGTCGTGCGCGAACCTCACCAACCTGTTCACCGTGCGGCAAGACGACCTGCGCCAATGGGTCGGCGCGCTCGACGACGAGAAGCTCGACGAGGTGTGTCAGGCGCTCGCGATCGCCGTGGGCTGTGAGTGACCGCTGACGGGTGCGCCGTCAGGTCACTTCGCCGCCGCGACCTGCTCGCCCGCCTTCGCGACGCACACGTGCTCAGCCGCCGCCGGCGCCTTCTTGCCGTACAGCTGGGCCCCGGGAATGAACGCATCCTTCCGCTTCACGTAGACCTCGCCCGTCGCCACGTACACGCAGCCGACGATGGCGTCTTTGCGCCAGTCTTTCGAGTCGGCCTTCGGCTCGTCGTCACCGAACCCGTGGTGCGCGTCGACCGCGAACGTCATGAACTCGCCGCCCTTCGCATCGACCTTCGCGACGGCGTCGTCGGTCACGCGCACGCGCCGCACCTGCGGGGGTATGTACGCGCGCGAGAACTTGCTCGTGCGCTCTTCCTTCGCCGTCAGCTTCGCGAGGAGCTGCTTCGCAATGACCTCTTTCGCTTCCGCTTCAGACGGCGACGCCGAGGCCAGGCTCGCGAGCATCAGACACGACAGGACGAGAAACCGCTTCATGGTGCTTCCTCCTTGAGGGACGTGGAACCAGCAACTCGACGAGCGCGACGGAGCCGATGACCGGCACCCACAGCGCGATCAGGTACGCGCGCTCGGGGTCGATGGCCGCGGCGTCGAGCCCGAGCATCAT